>JAISVZ010000051.1 GCA_031271295.1 Clostridiales bacterium
TTGTTTCCTCCCTGTCACTTTGTTGTCTCTCAACTCCATTGTAACTGGTTTGATTCATTTTGGGTCTTTTTTGTTTCCTTGGGCAATTCATTTTACAACTTGCCGGCGCAAAAATAATACGCAAAAATAATTGTGAAAATACATATAAACTAAAGCCGCAAAAAAGCGCGTTTAGCAAGTTGCAAGTACCGCAAACACTGAACAATATAAATATTTAGCGCTGCTTCCATTCGAACTTTTGGAATAATTAGTGACATATATATGTCACTAATTATTCTAAAATTCCGCACTTAATGCAATCCGCATTTTAAAACTCGCAGCGCTGCATACCAGCTAAGATATTCAAATATAATATGCTTGATTAAACGCGCGGACAATAATTACGCCGTTTGCCTAATCGAATGAGTTGAAATCTGTGTTACGGTACAGTTTTGCGCCGAAGCCACTCTACAACCCCACTGCTGAATTTGGCGCAAAAGCGCGGGTAGTTTTCAGATTTTATTTCTCCGCAGCGAACAGCTAAATTGCCATCAGCGGAAAATGAAAATGTCACCTTATTACACAAAGGTGAAACAATTGTGCAGGTGATGCAACCAATAATTTTTAAATGCACCTAAATAATATTGAAAATTTGACAACAACGCTGTACTTTGCTAAAATCGGTTACAACAGTGCAGCCGCAAAATTGCTTTCGCTACGGAATTAGTTTAGCGGCGTATAAGGAGCTGAAAGAATGCGTTACTTATCTTGCTGACAATTTATTCGCGCATAATAATTTACGGCGCAGGCCATTTATTTTTGTGCGAAAAGCAAGAGAGTATTTCCTTTCAGCAGGCTGATTCCGTTTGATACCGCGTTTTAACTTTGCCGTTATTTTGGCTTTGTTTGCGCGGAATAATCAAAATTGCCGCTTTTGCCGCAAGAATTTACTTTCTTGCGGTTTTTTTAATTTTAAAAGAGGTGATTTTATGGCACAAATTAACGTAGCAAACCTTACCTTCGGCTACGAGGGAAGTTACGATAACATTTTCGAAAATGTCAGTTTTCAGATAGATACAAATTGGAAGCTCGGTTTTACCGGGCGAAACGGACGCGGCAAAACCACATTTTTAAATCTGCTTCTCGGCAAATACGAGTATTCCGGCACAATAACCTCACCCTGCGCTTTTGAATACTTCCCGTTCCGGGTAGGGGATGAAAGCCGCGTTTCGCTTGATATCGCAGCGGAAATTTACCCGGATTATTACGAGTGGGAAATTATAAGGGAAATATCCTTGCTTGAAATGGACGAGGAAACCCTTTACCGCCCGTTTTGCACGCTGTCTAACGGCGAGCGAACCAAAATTTTGCTTGCGGCGCTGTTTTTAAAGGAAAACAGTTTTTTGCTGATAGACGAACCTACAAACCACTTGGACGCGGCGGGCAGGGAAGTTGTGGGCAAATATTTGCGCGGCAAAAAGGGGTTTATCCTTGTATCGCATGACCGCGCGTTTTTGGACGGCTGCATCGACCATATTCTTTCCATTAACAAAGCGGATATAGAGGTTCAGCGCGGGAATTTTTCAACGTGGTTTTTGAACAAAGAGCGGCAGGATAATTTTGAGCTTGCGGAGAATGAAAAGCTTAAAAAGGAAATTAAGCGGCTTGAGAAAACCGCGCGGGAAAAAGCGTCGTGGTCGGACAAGGCGGAAGGGCGCAAAATAGGGTTCGACCCTAAACGGACGGAAAAATCCATCGGCAGAAGGCCGTATGAAGCCGCAAAATCCGCGAAACTTATGAAGCGGAGCAAGGTTATTGAAGCAAGAAGCCAAAGCGCGGTTGAGGAAAAGTCGAAACTGCTTAAAAACATTGAAACGGCGGATACGCTAAAGCTTTTTCAGCCGGAATACCACACAAACCGCTATGTTTCGCTTACGGATATTTCAATTTTTTACGGGGATAAAGCCGCGTGCAAAAATGTAACCTTTACAATTGAAAAAGGCGACAGGGTAAATTTAAGAGGTAAAAACGGCGCAGGGAAAACAAGCGTAATAAAATTAATTACCGGCGGCAGCGTTACCTATACCGGGGATTTACACATCGGCGGCGGTATTGCCAATACCGGGGATTTTCAAAACGGCGGCAGCGTTACCTATACCGGGGATTTACACATCGGCAGCAGGCTTGCGGTATCGCTTGTTACGCAGAACACGGATTATTTGCGCGGCGGTTTAATCGAATTTATTTCGGATAACGCTTTGGACGAAAGCCTTTTTAAGGCTGTACTTCGCAAATTGGATTTTACGCGCGAACAGTTTGACAAAAACCTTCAGGATTACAGCGGCGGGCAAAAGAAAAAGCTGCTCATCGCAAAAAGCTTATGCGAACGGGCGCATTTGCTTGTTTGGGACGAGCCGCTTAATTTTATTGACGTAATATCGCGCATTCAAATTGAAAACTTAATTTTGCAGTATAAGCCGACAATTTTATTTGTGGAACATGATTCGGTTTTTTGCGAAAAAATTGCCACCAAAACTGTAAATTTGTAAGGGGAAATTTCAGCCAATTACCGTAAACCTGCCGGGGCTGCGCGTCATCCCTCGGCAATACCGTAAACCTGCCGAAATGATGCGTCATCTCTCAGCCAATAACCATATACGTGCCGAGCATACGGCGTTTTGCGGACTCCGGGTCTGCCTTGTCGTATTTAAGCCAGCCGGTTTTAATTGCTTCATCAAAAACGTATTCGCGCACAGCACCAAAGCGCGGCATTGAGTTTCGGTTAATTCGCGGGCGGCGGAAGCTATATAAGCGCAGCATTTTTCCTGTAACTTTGCGCTTGCTATAAATATTGCCGTTTCGTACTTGTCCCCGTTTTTCCTTAAAAGAGTTGAACGAACCAAATTTGACAGTTCATCCTCCATATACGGCAAAGCGATTCCCATTTCGATTGCCAAATCCTTCGCGGACATGGGGTTGCGGTAAAGCGCAAGCATCGCGTTTTTCGCCAGCGTGCGGTTTGTAAAACACGTTGGCGCACCGCTTCTTCCGTTTTCACCGTTCATAACAAACCCAACATTTTCCGG
>JAISVZ010000056.1 GCA_031271295.1 Clostridiales bacterium
CTCGGATTTTAGATTTGTTGGGCGTTGCTATGTAACGTAGCCATCTCTTATAACTGATTAATCCTCTTCAACCCCTTGCGCTGCAAGGGGTTTTTACATGTCTGCCAAAAGAAAATACGTTTAGAGTTAAAATCAATATTTGTAAAATCAAATATTCCTGACACGCATTTTTCCATATTCAAAGCTTTGCCGTTAAAGGTGAGTTTAAAATCATCTTCTTTACCTCCATCAATTTGATTTCTAAGCTGTAATAAAACAGACAGCAGAAATTCTCTGTTTTCGATAGATAAGGTAAAAAATTCAGATTCCGGGATTACTATATCAGGTTGAATATCATAACGCGACAAAATAAGAGTTTCCATATTTACTCCTCATCGAAAATAGTTAATCGGTCTAAAGTATCAAGCATATTGCTTTGCTTACGCCCTAATATCCATTCAATACCCGCAAACTGCTTTTCTGTTATTTCTAAAACAGCTATATTTCCCGCTTTAGGCTTATTCTGCTCAAGCCGGCTGCGAATCTGTTTTGATACGGTTTTGTTCACGGCAAGTTTTGTATAGACGGAATACTGCATCATTATAAATCCATCTTTAATCAGGTGCTTGCGGAACTTTGTGTAGTTACGCCTGTCTTCCGCCGTTTCTGTCGGCAAATCAAAAAATACTATTGTACGCATAAATCTATAGCTCACTCTTCTTCACCCATAATTTCTATATCTAATATCTCGCACGCTTCTTCCCTCATAAACCGAAAAATTCGGTGCAAATATATTCTTACAGCAGGAATAAGGCTTTGGTTTTCACCATTAATTTTTACCCTTGAGTACATAACCCTTACCATATGGCGTTTATAGTTTTCCTTATCTTCTTCAAGCAAATTAACAACTGCCTTATCAACAATTATTCGGAAAGGTTCCATTAAATCGCTTGCCAAGTTAAACGCGTTTTCAATACCCCTATGCCAAATACCAAGTTCCGTAAGATAACCGCAAGCGGATATTTCTCGTGCAAAAGCAGCCATAAGCAAAGTGTAGCCATAATTTAAGGCGTCATTATAAAAACACGCTTCGTTTCGGCTGAACCTCTTGCCGAATAAAGCTCTGAAATATACAGCGGCTGCTTTTGCTTCATAATTATCAATGTCGCTGTCGGCTACGTTTAGCTGATAATTATTCAACAGTTCATATTCATCCCGCCTTTCCTGTTCCAATAAATGAAGCGCTTGCTGCCGGATTTTCTCTTTAATTATTTGCCTCCAGCATCGTGCTTTGCTTTCTTCGCTCCAAGCAATTTGCTCCTTAATATTCTTTGCGGCGCTAAAATGCGCGTGAACGGGAAGGAAAACTGAAACCGGCAAATGTTTTCTATCGCAAAAAATTATATTTGCACCCGCTTCCGTTAAATCCGTTACAAGTGCTGCTGTTAATGCTACAGTGGTACTTTCAATTATAAGCGTTTCGATTTCGCTTAAATGTATCCGTTCCTCAACTTCCGAACGAATAAGAAGAGAACCGAGCTGAGATTCTAATTTGCAGCGTTTGTTAATAACAATTGTTCGGAACCCCGCCATAAAATCACCTCATAAAATCACTTCAACAAAAAAGTTGAAATTTATAAAAATTATACTATAATCATCGCAAGGCAAACAGTGTTCAAAATGTACGGCGAGTTGAGATAAATTTTTTACAAACTGCCTTTAAAGGGCTTTCTGCGAGAAGCAGAGTTCATTTGTTACACCGTATATCCTGCTGTTTTAGCTTGTTCAAATTGCAAAGCTTAAAAATATGTGTGCAATTTTGGACAGGTATCAGACGCTTAGCAAACGCCGAAGTACGCCGCCATCGTCTGAGAGTCGTGCAATTTTGGACACATGTTTAAAGAATCACAGAAGTGGTTCTTTTTTATTTATTACAGTTTTGTTCTCAAACAATCCCGTTACAGATTGCGTTACGAGAGATACATTTTTTTGCGAAATATTACCATTCACGATATATTTGCATTTCTCCGTTATAGCCCCGCCTATTTTTGGAACTTTAACTTCCGTACCGTTCATCGTAATGAGGTTAAGCAAGGAAACAAGCTGTTCGGCTTGTTCGTATGTTTTTAACTGCTCAAACTTTTCTCTTGATATTTTCCCGGTCTTTATTTTCTTCGAAAATCCGTAATTATCATAGAAAGGTTTTTTAACTTGCCGGATTATAGCATCGTAAAGCTTCAGGTTGTTCACGCGGGAAATGCTTTTGCTTTCCTCTTTCTTTTTGTTTTTCTCCCGGTTTGCAAAGGGAATATCAATTAACATTTCTTTATCTTTTTCGTGCTGCTCTTTAGAAATTTGCTTTTCACTAACGAGCCTCATGTATTTAAAAATATCATGAACTATACCAATGATTTCCTTATCCGGATACCACTCGGTTGTAACGCTGCACTGCAAATCTCCCGAACGCATATGGTATCGAACTCCATCAATTTCAAGAACGCTGAACATAAGAATTCTGGGTATTATAAGCGTTGGGTTTTTGTCGCCAATTTCGTTTTCCTCAGCAATTTTCCGCAACAATTCCTCACCGTTATATCTGCCGCCGGCTATAAACCGTATAGGAACAGGAAATATACCTCTAACCCGTGCGGGAGCAACACCTTTTTTAATCTGAGCTTTTGTTAATCTGCCGTCGTATTCAATTAAACAGTTATAGGCATTGCAGCCACCCTCATTTGCGTCTGTGTTGATATATCCCCCGTAGTCTTTTGTTGGAAGACCTTTGTGCAGCTCATATCTACCTTTGCCTTTAGGATGAATTGTTTTTTTAAAAAACGCTCCTTTCCTTTCATACGCACGAAAAGTAACGGGAAACTTATTAAGATACTTTTTGTTGTCGAAAAGGTAGTCGTTGATTTTTTGAAAGTATTCAACCTTCCAAAAACCCGGCCGGTCTTTTTTGAAAAGATTATCCATAGCCCGGTCTTCGTTGAACGTTTCGTTTCTAATCCAATACTTCGTGTAAACGCTATTCCAAACGTTGCCAACAATAATATTAAGATACGCGTCATGGGCATGGTGCAAATTATTAACTTCACGGCATTTAACAAGGCTGTTTGTTTGCCTGAATTCGCTTACATTTCCAGCCTTGCTGTAAACGATTTCTGCATCGTCGCCAAATATTAACTTTAAAATATTGGCAGTTTCCTTTACCGCTTGGTTTGTTGAAACAAGCTGACGGTTGATAAAACCTCCTATTTGCTCATCTGTAAAACTTTGCGTTCTCGTTAAACGGTCGTATTTTTCGGAGGTAATAAGCTCTTTGTCTTTAAGCATACTCCAGTGAGGTTTCATTTTTTGCTGAATTGAATACGCTAATGGGTAAGCATCGCCCTTTCTTGCATTCTCACTGCGTTTCACCAATACCCGGTTTGTTAAACTGTCGTCTTTTATTTTGCTTTGCGGGTAAATATGGTCTATGTCACAAATACTTTCTTTATTCAATTCGTCCAATTTAATGCGCTCACCGCTATACATACACTTTCCAAGTTGAGTAAAGTATAAATAAAGCCTGTCCGTACGAAATTCTTTTTCGTCGGTTTTACGGTCAAATTCTTGCTTTAGTTTTGTTATCTCTTGGCAGTCTTTTGCGGCTATGTTTAGCAAATTCTCAATTTGTTTACGCCGCGATGATTTCATTTTCCCCTTTTGGCTTTTATCCTCGCCGCGTGTAACCTCAATAAACACTTTTTTCGGCGGGCATTTGTTTATTTTAGCAAGTTCCCTGCTTATCAAAACTGCCTGCCATATTGAACGTTTAACTGTAGGAGAACAGTATAAGCCTTCCACAAGATGCTCGTAATCGAGCGGAATTATTTCGCTAAATTCATTTGCTTTAGCAACGGTTTCGCAAAACTTCGGTGAATAATTATCGCTGTTTAATATTTCATTCAAGTTAAGGGTTGTATCTTCAAGAATTTTTATAATCGTAAGCGCTGTTTCACCGGTATTTTTATCTGTTGCGGTAATTCCGCTTAAAAACTTTGCCGAAAACCTTGCCCAGCCTTTAAAAGTCATTTTACTGAATTCTTCTATATGTTTTGTCCCGTATAGTGCCTTAAGTTTTTCCCTTACCGGCTCTTTTTCATCGCCAAAAACTGTATGTAGTTTTATTATGCTTTCGCACACTTCCTCATCAATATTTTCACCCAAAATATCTCTGAATTTAATGAGTGAAGACATAGAAGAGTTAAAAGCCGTATCATTTTCATTCTCTTTGCCAACAGTATCCGATTTACTGATTTTGCCGTTATCAACTAAGAATTTTTTAATTTTTGCCTTTGATAGCGACGTTTCGCTTTGGCATATACCGTTTAGCAAAAAAAGTTTCAATTCCTTACTTATGCGGTTTCCGTTAATTTTCAAGTTATTAAGGTCGTTTAAGAGCATGTACCGCTGATACAGCAGCGATTGTTTCGGTATAACGTCCTCGCCTTTAAGGTATGTACATTTCGCAGTCATTTTTTCTATAAAATTATTTCCGCTTGCCGCCGTATCCACAACCTGCTTAAAATTCCAAGGGTATACCTTCTTATTTTCGAATCCGTTTTTCTTCTCAATCCACGCAAACTTACCTTTATCTTTTTCAGACAAAGGACCAATATAATAGGGAATCCGAAAAGTGAGAAGGGATACTATTTTATCTGAGACAGAACCGTATTCATCCCTTACATGCATAAATGGGAAATTATCCTTTTGGCGTTCTAAAATAGAACGCAATTCCGCTTCATTTAACTGATACGGGATATATGAATTTTCCTGTGTGTTATGAATTTGACACAAAGTTTTATTATCTATTTTCGATTTTAATAGGGCATATCCGTTTTTACCTTCTGCCTTTTCTATAACGACATCGGTATAATTAAGAAAATCCTCATAACTTGCTGTCATTGGTTCTTTGCCTTTGTCAACGCAAATAACAGAGTGCGACAAAGTTTTTTTGCCATGCGTCATGTTAGAACCTATATAATTAACATATGATGCGTGCGCAAATCCCTTATCCTTATAATCGCTATTAAAGCGGAACATTTTACTATATTCGTCCGGCAATTCTTTTTTAATAAAGGTTTTAAGAAGCTTTAAATCCGCTTTATGCTCTTCGTATCTCGCTGTCATAGCAGACGCAACGCCTGAATGCCCTTTTAGTATTTCGTCCAAGCGCTTTCTGTCGTATAAAGTTTTAAGAGTTAAAATATAACTCAGTTGGTCATCGTTTAAAACGGAACTTGATATTGCCTGACATTCTTCAAATTTTTCGGATGAGAATTTGTATTCTTTTAATTCGTCTTTTATATCGCTGATTCTTTCGCCAATTTCGTCATCGTTCGGAAAAATTTTTATAAGGTCAATTTTATTGCCTTTTAACGCGTTAGCAACCGCCTTGTTCTCGCAAAGCTTTTCAAAATTCTCAGCTTTAAGCCTACTAAATAATTCAGCATATCCGCTGTGGCTGCCGCTTGCTTCAAAACGTTCAAACAAAAAATGCCCGCGATATTTTATTAAGTGATGGCAAGCGAGATAAAGCAAACGAATATCCTTTTCGTCATTTTCAAGCAAATGCTTTCTCAAATGATAAATTGTTGGAAACCTCTTATAATAATCCTTATCTGTAAAGCTTTTATCGTTGAATAACGGATAGCTTACCTTAACGGTTTTATCTTCGCTATGTAAATTGCTCTCATTAAGCCGGATAAAAAATGAGCTGTACTTTGCGGATATTTGCGCGTCAAAAAGCTCCTGCAATAAATCAATACGTACTTTACGCCTTCCTAAACGTCTTCTGGACGAGCGAAAACCGCGCCTTTCCGACGCGTCCTTGGCGTCTTCGAAAAGCCTTGTGCCGCATTGAAGTTTGCCGCTTTTGGTAAGAATATTGTACTCTTTATCTGTTGCGGAAAAACCTACAGAATTTGTACCGACATCCAAACCCAAGTACCATTCCATTTTACTATTTTCAGGCATTGTAACTCCTCCTTAATATTATTAGAATGAGTATAAAGCACACCGCAAATTATGTCAATTATTGTATAATGATGACCCGCAACCCATTCCGCGCGTTATTCTTGACATTTTTAGAGGAATTATTTATCATACTCTAAAAAAATGTGGAGGTAGTGTGCATGACGAACGAAAAGGGCAGCCTTTCAATTAACAGCGAAAATATTTTGCCAATAATTAAAAAATGGCTGTATTCTGATTCCGACATTTTTGTTCGGGAACTTGTTTCAAACGGTGTGGACGCAATAACAAAACTAAAAAAGCTTGTGGATTTAGGCGAAACCGAGAATATTCCGGAAAACGAAGAATACTTTATAAACGTGACATTGGATAGGGATAACAAAACAATAACCTTTGAAGATAACGGCATAGGTATGACCGCCGACGAAATTAAAACGTATATCAACGAAATTGCTTTTTCCGGCGCAAACGCTTTTTTGGAAAAGTATAAGGATAAGATGGATAAAAACAACGAAATAATAGGGCACTTCGGGCTTGGTTTTTATTCGTCGTTTATGGCCGCGGACAAGGTTACGATAGATTCAAAATCCTATATCGAAGGTTCGCAGGCGGCGTTTTGGTCTTGCGAGGGCGGCATTGAGTTTGAAATGACCGAAAGCGAAAAGCAAACGCGCGGTACGGTTATAACCCTTTATATTGGCGAGGGCGGGAAGGATTTTCTTGAATCCTACAAGCTGCGCAACATTCTTACCAAATACTGCGGCTTTGTGCCGGTAAATATTTATTTTGAATCGCTTAAAACCGAGGAAGAAAAAAAGCAGGAAGAAAAGGACCGTAAAAAACGCGAAAAAGAACAGGAAAAGGAAAGAAAAGAAAAGGCCAAAGAAAAAGCCAAAGCAAAGGCGAAAGCCGAAAAAGACGGCGATGTTATAGATATTATAGACGAAGATGAACCGGATTCTGCCGATGGCACCGAAGCGGAAACAACCGAAAGCGCCGAAGCGGAGGCAAAAGAGCCGGAGAGAAAACCGGTTAACGATATTTCGCCGCTTTGGGTTAAAAAACCGTCGGAGTGTACCGACGAGGAATATAAAGAGTTTTACCACAAGGTTTTTATGGATTTCGGCGACCCGCTGTTCTGGATTCACCTTAATATGGATTATCCGTTCCGCTTAAAGGGAATTTTGTATTTCCCCAAATTAAAGCACGAGCTTGAATCTATCGAGGGGCAGGTAAAGCTTTACAACAATCAGGTTTTTATTGCGGATAATATTAAGGAAGTAATTCCGGAATTTCTGCTTTTGCTTAAAGGCACGCTGGACTGCCCGGATTTACCCCTTAACGTATCGCGCTCTTTCCTGCAAAACGATGGCTATGTTACCAAAATGTCCGGTTATATAACCAAAAAAGTGGCGGATAAATTAAATTCGCTCTTTAAAAAGGACAGGGAAAAATACAATTCCTACTGGGAAGATATAAACCCCTTTATAAAATACGGCTGTATTAAAGAACGCACCTTTTACGACAAGATTAAGGATTCGATTATTTACAAAACCATAAACGACGAATACGTTACCCTTGCCGATTATTTGGAAAAAGCGAAAGAAAAACACGAAAATACGGTTTTCTACGTATCCAACGAACAGCAGCAGGCGCAGTATATAAAGCTGTTTAAAGATTTTGGCATGGACGCGGTGGTACTTACCGCCAATTTGGATAACCCGTTTATATCCTACCTTGAAAGTTACGATTATAACGTAAAATTTAACCGTATAGATTCCGACATTTCGGATTTTTTAAAGGAAAAAGGGGAAGAAAACGAAGAAACGGGCAACGCGGATTTGGATACATTGTTCCGCGAAAAACTCGGCAACGAGAAGCTTAATATCCGCTCCGAAGCCTTAAAGGCGGATTCCGTTTCGGCAATTATCCTTTTGCCGGAGCATTCGCGCAGAATGCAGGAAATGAGCAAAATGTTCGGGCAGAGTATGCCGGGCATGATGGGGCCTTCCGAAGAAACTCTTGTGCTTAATACAAATAACTCTTTGGTTAAAACCCTGCTTTCAATAAAGGACGACGAAAACCGCAGCAACGACGTAACGCTTATTTGCGAGCAGATTTATGATTTGGCAATGATGAGCCACCGCCCGCTGGAGGTTGACGCAATGAATAAGTTTATTGAACGAAGCAACAAAATTCTTGAAAGAATTGCGGCGCATTAATATTGAACGAAGTATAGCAGCTATCCTCGGCCTGCCTCTTGCATATTAAGCAAGAAGGCGGGCTTGTGGCAGCGCGAATTTGAAAGGATAGAAAACAAATGCCGAATAATCCCCAAATCCAAAATGAAGACGCAAAACCAAGCTTAAATATTCCGGGAGACGATGACCTTCGTAATTTTATGCGTGGAAGCTTTTACAGGCTTAACCGCACAAAGTATGACGATATTGTTAGAGCGCTGAGCGAGGGCAATATTGCTCAAGCTCACAGATGGGCGCACAATTTAAAAAGCAACGCCGGAATGATTGAAGAGGAAGCTCTGCAAAAAGCGGCTTTAGAAGCGGAGCTTTTACTTAAGGACGGGGAAAACCTATTAACCGAGGAGCATTTGGCCGTTTTAAAAAGAGAGTTCGACTTGGTTTTGAACGATTTAAACCCAAACATACAGCCGGAAGAAGTAAAAACCCCAACAGCAGAAAACAAAAAAACCAGCCTGCTTATTATCGACGACGAAGCGACAAATTTAATGGCGCTTGTTCACATACTCGGCAAGGATTATAAAATATACAGCGCTCAAAGCGGGCAAGAGGCGATTAAAAAGGCGGAGGAATTTTCGCCGGACATGATTCTGCTGGATATTTTAATGCCGGTAATGGACGGATACGAAGTTATTGCGCACCTTAAAAGTTCCGAAAAAACAAAGCATATACCGGTTATTTTTGTTTCCGGCCTTGACAGCGTTGAAAGCGAGGAAAAGGGTTTGCAGCTTGGCGCGGTGGATTACATAATTAAGCCTTTCCGCGCGGCAATTGTTAAACTGCGTGTGGATAACCAAATAAAAATGCTGGAACAGATTAAAATGATAGAGCGCTTAAGCATGATAGACCAACTTACCAACATAGCAAACAGGCGCAGCTTCGACAACCGCCTTAGCGTTGAATGGAACAACGCGGCAAGGCAGGCAACGCCGGTAAGCCTATTGATGATAGACGTTGACCTTTTTAAAAATTATAACGACAAATGGGGGCATCAGCAAGGTGACGTTGCCCTTAAAAAAATAGCCGAAGTATTTACCAAGAGCCTTAAACGCAAAAGCGACTTTACAGCGCGCTGGGGCGGCGAGGAATTTGTTGTTTTACTGCCCGGAACCGACGCGAAAGGCGGCTTAAACATTGCGGAATGTATACGCAAAAAAATTGAAGCCGCCGAAATACCATATAAGGGTAAAATAACAAAGGTTACTATATCGGTGGGCGTTAATACTGTCGTACCAAACAGAAATAACTCCATAGATACGTTTATTTCCGGCGCCGATACCGCGCTTTACCGCGCAAAGGAAACCGGCAGAAACAAGGTGTGCGTTTACGAGAATTAAGTTAAATAAATAAGTCAAAAAGCCTGTAAGCCACAAAAGCCGCAACCCACGCAATCCCCGTTTGATAAACTATTACAAACGCGGTTCCGAATTTTGTGCCAAGTTCGCGCCGCACCGTGGCAACGGCGGCAACGCACGGCGTATAAAGCAGTGTGAATACCAAAAAACCTACCGCGCTTGCCGGAGAAAATAAGGATTGCAGCGTATCTCCAAGTTCCGCCACGCCGGATTCCGTTAAAACCGCGAGCGTACTAATTACCGCCTCTTTCGCCATGAATCCGGTTATAAGGGCAGTGGGTACGCGCCAATCCGAAAAGCCGAGGGGAACAAACAAAAAACTAAAAATTTGCCCAACATGCGCCAAAATACTGTCCGCACTGTTACTTACCACATTCAGCCTTATATCGAAGGATTGTAAAAACCAAATTACCACCGTTGCCCAAAAAATTACCGTAAACGCCCTTTGAATAAAATCCTTCGCCTTGTCGCGCATTAGCAGAAGCACCGTTTTAACCGACGGAAAGCGGTAGTTGGGCAGTTCCATTACAAACGGCACAGGGTCGCCCTTAAAAACAAGAGTTTTCAAAGCGTAACCGGACGCCACGCCAAGAATTATACCCAAAACATAAAGGCAAATCATAACAACCGCTTGGTATTCCTTAAAAAAAGCCGCTGTAAAAAGAGCGTAAATGGGTAGTTTTGCGCTGCAACTCATAAACGGAGTAAGTAAAATTGTCATTTTTTTATCACGTTCGCTCGAAAGTGTGCGTGTTGCCATAACCGCGGGAACACTGCACCCAAAACCCATAATAAGCGGAACGAAACTGCGCCCCGAAAGCCCTATCTTGCGCATGGGTTTATCCATTACAAACGCCACACGCGCCATGTAGCCGCTATCCTCCAATATTGACAAGAAGAAAAACAGCACAATTATAATAGGCACGAAGCTTAAAACAGCCCCAACGCCGGGGAAAATCCCCTCAATAACAAGCGAGTGCGCAACATGGTTAATTTCGTATGCCTTAAGCGCGTTGTCAACGGCAAGCGAAAGCCCGTCAAGGCACATTAAAAGCAAATCGCTTAATCTGCTGCCTATTACCTCAAAGGTTAAATAAAAAACCGTAAGCATTAAAATTAAAAATGTGGGAATCGCCAGTATTTTATGGGTTAAAATTGCGTCTATTTTTACGCTTCGGGCGTATTCACGGCTTTCGCCGTTTTTTATTACGCATTTGCGGCAAGCATCCTCTATAAAACTGTAGCGCATATCCGCCAAGGCTGCCTCCCTTTCGGTTTCAACCTCCGTTTCCATTTCCTTTACCGCGTGTTCTATGGTATCCTTTTCATTTTCGGAAAGGTTAAGGCTTGAAGACATCGGCTCGTCGCCCTCAACCAATTTTGTTGCCGCAAAACGAACGGGCGTATTTATTAGCTGGGCGTGGTCCTCTATTAAGTGCGAAACCGCGTGTATTGTGCGGTGAACCGCGCCGGAGCAAAAGTCCACCCGTTTTGGTTTTCTGCGGTTTTTTGCCGTTTCAGCCGCAGTTTCAACAAGCTCGTCTATCCCTTGTTTTTTAATTGCCGAAATTGGCACAACCGGTATGCCAAGCGCTTCCCGCAAAGCCGGAATGTTGATGCTTCCGTTATTTGCCTGAACCTCGTCCATCATGTTAAGGGTTAAAATCATGGGAATTTGCAGTTCGGTTAATTGCAAGGTAAGGTACAAATTGCGCTCAATATTTGTTGCGTCTATAATATTTATTATTGCGTCCGGGTTTTGCTTCAGCAAAAAATCGCGGGTTAATATTTCCTCCGCGGAATACGGCGAAAGCGAGTATATTCCAGGCAAATCCACAAGGGTTATGTTTTTTTGCGAAATTATCTGCCCGGATTTTTGCTCCACCGTAACGCCGGGAAAATTACCCACATGTTGGTTCGAACCCGTCAGCTGGTTAAAGAGTGTTGTTTTGCCGCTGTTTTGATTGCCAATAAGTGCAAATGTCATAACGAAACCTCCTCAACCGTAATATTTTTCGCGTCGTCTAAGCGGATTGTTAAAACGTACCCGCGAAGAAGAAGTTCTATAGGGTCCCCAAGGGGGGCTCTTTTCTTAATTTTAATAATTGTTCGCGGAGTTATTCCCATATCCAAAAGCCTGCGCCGAAGCGCCTTTTCCCCGCCCACTTCCAAAACACGCCCGCTTTCTCCAATTTTAAGTTCGCTGAGTTTCATTTAATCATCCCCTTTATATTTTTACGCTATTGCGAAATTTTATTATGCTTAAATTGATATTGGAAAATGGAATTTTTTTATTTGAATTTTTTACCCAAATTTTACTATGCTTAAATTGGTATTTTAAACTGATTTTTTAGTTAGCCCAAACTAACTAAAATAAGCTTATGACAAACCTGCGCAATTGTCAATAAGCAATTTAAATAAATTTATTAATTTTGCTGAATATAAAAAAATTATCCAAATTTCAAAAACGTTTTATTGCTTTTCACAGCGGTTGTGTGCTAATATTTGTAAAGATTACTTTCTAAAACATTAACATTGGCCGAAAGGGGAAGGAATATATGAAAATTCACGAATCCGCCGAAAACTATCTTGAAACAATTTTGGTTTTAAACCAAAATAGCGCTTCGGTTCGTTCTATTGATATCGCAAACGAGCTTGATTTTACCAAGCCCAGCGTAAGTGTGGCAATGAAAAACCTGCGCGCGGAGGGCTTAATTGAAATAGATTCCGAAGGTTATATTAAACTAACCGAAAGCGGAAAAAAAATAGCTGAATCCATATACGAACGGCATATTCTAATTTCCGATTGGCTTATTTATTTGGGCGTGGATAAAAAAACGGCGGTAACAGACGCGTGCAAAATGGAGCATGATATAAGCGAGCAAAGTTTTATCGCGATAAAAAAGCATATAGAAAATTGGAAGAAGGATATTTATAAGTTGAAGGCATAAGAGGAAGCACCGCAATGAACTACGCCATAATGCATAAGAATATTCCGGTTGCGGATATTGAAATTAACGAATCCGACGTTGCGATTGTTGGTATTGGCGAGCTTCACGATATTGCCCGCGACGTTGACGCTTTAAAAGGTATTGACTTGGAGATTGCGGAAATTTTCTCGCAATCCGCTGTGATTAACAAACAGCGGCAAAACGCGATAATTTCGGAAATACTAAAACGGGCGGGAAATGTTGCGCGAAACAGAGGCGTCTTACTTTTCAAAGCTTGCGATTTGCGGCGCACAATTAGGTTTCACGTTCACTCAAATTAGTTACCTCACAACAACGCAAGCAGCGTGGTTCAGCCGCAACAATTTTCTCACGCACCACCTCCGGCGCATAACAACACGGTGCTGGCAAATGATTTAGCTAAGGCCAAAACTCTTGTATACTTTTAGTTGCTTAGCGATTAGCGAAAGAATGGATAAACGCCGGTTATCAAGATTATTTCGCGTGATACCTATACATACAAAACGAAAAACCCGCACGAAACCTTGAGTTTCATGCGGGTTTTTCGTTATACCCCTTTGGGGGCTCGAACCCCAGACACCCTGATTAAGAGTCAGGTGCTCTACCAACTGAGCTAAAGAGGCACGCAAAAGCACAAAAGTTGCACGAATCAACTTCAAAACAGCGGTAAAAAGCGCCGCTTATAAATTGTGCCCGTTGACTTCATAGGTTATATCATATGAATTTGCGTTTGTCAAATACAAAATTCAACACTTCAATACAAAGCTCCCCTGCCCGCCGCCCGACGGACAAGAGAATAATTATTGACATCCAAAGTAAAATTTACGTATACTTTAGACGGGCGGCGGCCGCATAGAAACTTAAGGTGCAGGTGTAAGAATATGAACGCGAAAAAGCTGAAAGCAAAAATGCAAAATTTGGGCGCGGATTTAATTGGCATAGGGGATTTATCGGATACACCGCCGTTTACGCGTCAAAACTTGCCTACGGGTATTGCAGTGGCAAAAAAATACCCCGAAGAGGTAATACGCGGGATATGGAATTTGCCTACCGCATTGTACCGCGATTGGTACGTTAAGCTAAACACCGAGCTTGATTCTTTGGTTACAACATGCGCGGAAATGCTGAGGAAAGAAGGGTTTACCGCCATAGCGCAAACACGCGAATATGTTGGCACGGGCGAGGATAGCGATAACACGCTTATGCCGCACAAAACGGTTGCCACACATGCCGGAATTGGTTGGATAGGCAAAAGTGCGCTGCTCATAACGGAAAAGTACGGCTCAATGGTGCGGCTTTCGTCCGTTTTAACCAACGCGCCGCTTGAATGGGATAAACCAACCGAATATTCAAAGTGCGGAAACTGTATGATATGCGCGCAAAACTGCCCCGGCGGCGCAATACTCGGCGAAGCTTGGGATACGGGTAAGGCGCTGGAAGAATACTTTAACGCGGTTTTGTGCCGCAAAACCGCGCAAGAAAGGTCGCTTAAGGGTTTTGGGGGAAGCGATACAATTTGCGGCAAATGTATAGAAGTTTGCCCGTACACAAGAAAAACATGGAAGAAAGAAAATAGGTGATATATATGACAATAGGTTTACCGAGAGCTTTTTTATATTACCGTTACCGCATACTGTGGGAAACGTTTTTTGAAAACTTAAGTATTCAAACAGTTACAAGCCCGCCCACAAACCGCGAAATTCTTCGCAAGGGCACAATGTACGCGATAGACGAGGCATGCCTTTCGTCAAAAATATATTTAGGGCATGTGGAAGCGTTAATCGGCAAGTGCGATTATATTTTTGTACCGCGAATTTCAAATTTTGGCGTTAGGGAAATACTGTGCACCAAATTTTCCGCCCTGTACGACATTGTGAGCAACACATTCCGCGAAAGAGATTTTAACATTTTGGAATATAACGTAGATGTGCGAAAATCCGAAAACGAAATGTCCGCGTTTTTAAAACTGGGTAAAGCCGCAGGAAAAAAGGGACGGCAGGTGTTTTTTGCTTACATGATGGCAAAACAGGCGGAAAAGTTGGAATACGAGGGTAACCTGCAGCGTCAGATGATCTTGCTTAAAGAAAAAGGGCTTAAGGTATTGGTGGTTGGGCACGGGTATAATGTCTATGACGCTTTTGTCGGCGAGCCGGTGCTGAATTATTTAAAATCGCTTGGCGTAACGCCCATTATCGCGGAAATTGCCGACAGAAAAAAGGTGAGGGATTTAGCCGCGGATTTTTCCGATACCCTGCCTTGGGTTTACAACAAGGAACTTGTTGGCGCTGTTTTGGATTATAAGGACAGGGTTGACGGAATAATTCTGCTAAGCGCGTTCCCCTGCGGGCCGGATTCTTTGGTTAACGAAATTATTATCAGGCGCGTAAAGGATAAGCCGGTTTTAAACCTGCTTATAGACAGCCAGGAAGCGGCGGGCGGTGTGGAAACGCGTTTGGAGAGTTTTACGGATATTTTACACACGGTGCATTCTGGCGCCTAATTTTAAAAATTTGTCCTCTATTCTGTGGTATCCCCTGTCTATGTGGTGGATATCGGATATTTCCGTTTCGCCGTCCGCAATAAGCGCATTTATTATGAGGGCGGCGCCGGCGCGCAAATCCGTAGCCTTTACCTGTGCTCCCGTTAATTTGCTTACACCCTCCACAACAGCGCTTCGGCTGTCTATTTTTATATCCGCGCCCATTCGCTTAAATTCGCCCACATGCATAAAACGGTTTTCAAAAACGGTTTCGGTTACAACGCTTATTCCGTTTGCGTGGGATAGCATACTCATAAACGGCGCTTGTAAATCCGAAGGGAAACCGGGGTATGGCAGAGTTTTAATGTCCACCGCTTTAATTATTCCGCTGTTTGATACGCGGATTTTGGTTGGCGATTCTTCAATTGTAACGCCGGTTTCCCTCAGCTTTGCAATTATCGGCTTTAGGTGGTCGGGGACGATGTTTTCAACTGTTATATCGCCGTTTGTGGCGGCGGCCGCTATCATAAACGTTCCCGCCTCTATCCTGTCCGGTATAACCGTGTGGTCGCACCCATAGAGTTTTTCAACTCCGTTTATACGAACGGTATCCGTACCCGCGCCGCGTATTTGCGCCCCGCAGGAGTTTAGGAAGTTGGATAAATCCACAATTTCGGGTTCGTTCGCACAGTTTTCTATCGTTGTTGTGCCCTCGGCCAATGTTGCCGCCATAATAATATTTTCAGTTGCGCCGACACTTGGAAAATCCAAATATATGTGCGCACCCGCAAGTTTTTTCGCCTTTGCCCAAACATACCCGTGTTCCTGCGAAATTTCCGCGCCCATTGCCGAAAAACCTTTTAAATGCAAATCCACCGGCCTTGTGCCAATTGCGCAGCCGCCCGGCAGCGGCAGCTTTACCTCTCCCGTTTTAGCAAGAAGAGGCCCCATTATAAGAAAAGAAGCTCTCATTTGGCCAACAAGGTCATAATCCGCCTCGGTTTTCACAATTCTTTTTGCCTCTATGCTGAGGCACTTTCTTTTTGTATCCCATTCGGTGCACGCGCCTATTTGTTTCAGCAATTTTTCCAATACATAAACGTCGCTTAATTCCGGAACGTCAAATAAACTGCATTTTTCTTCTGTTAAAAGTGCCGCCGCCATAATCGGAAGCACGGAATTTTTCGACCCTCCTATTGTTACCCTTCCCCTAAGCGGCGGACTGTTTTGAATTATAAATTTACCGCAGTTCATTTATTTTCCTCCCAAAGCGATAGCGATACAGCACCAACAAACAGCGTTTATGCAATGCTTTTATTATTTCCGGAATATCAAGCCGCTATTCCATAATATTGATATATTTCCAGGTAAGATTTAAAAATAATTTTTAACTAAACTCAATGATGTGTTGTATCTTGGAACTTTTTTTGGTAAAATAAAGGCGGAGTTTCTTACAAATGAAAAAGGCAGGTTAATAATATGAAAAATAAATTGTTGCTGCGTACAAATTTCCTGTTATGCGGCATTCTGGCTTTAGGGTTTACTATATCGTCCTTTTTGGGCATGAAATCTTACGAGGAGATGTTTAAAAAAAATATCGAGGCTGTGGGAAGCCTTACATCGGAAAGTATCTTTCACCAAATAAATTCCCATGCGGCGCAGCCTTTAAGCATTTCAACAGCCATGTCCGACGACCGGATATTTGAAAACTTTCTTGCAACGGAACTTCCGCGGCCAAGCAGCGTTTCGCTGAGTTTGGTTAAAGAGCGTTTAAAGTTTTACAAAGAACATTACGGCTTTGCTTCCGCGTTTCTTGTTTCGTCTCAAACGGATACATATTACCATTTCAGCGGGCGCAACCACGTGCTTGAGCAAAATGACTCGGAAAACGAATGGTATTACTATTTTAAATCCAGCCCGGACGAGTATTCCTTCGGCGAGGGAACAGACCCTTACGAGGGGGACATGTATTTTGTTGATTGCAAAATATACGATGATAACGGTAATTTAACCGGAATTGTTGGTTTAGGGTTTTTGATTGAAAACTTACAGGAGCTTTTGCAAAGCTATAATAGGGAGTACGATATAAACCTGTTAGTTACCGATGTTGGCAGTATTGCCGCAATGGCAAAAGGCGAACATGAAAATTTGCTTCAAAGTTTTAAATCAATAAACGTCTCGGAACTTGCGTCCATTGTTGAGGAAACAGGCGAAGGCAAACAAACTGTTTGGAAACGAAATTTCTTTATTGTATCTGCGTATATTCCGTCAATAAGAAGCTATCTTGTTATTGAAAACAATATAGAAAAAATGCGCTCCTATTTCAATGTGCAGCTTATCTGCGGAATTTGCGTAACCATATTAATAGCTCTTGTTATTCTGCTTATTTTTAACAAAGTAATTTTATCCTATAACGGGCGGCTGTTAGAATTGGTTGTTTCGCAGGAGGTTGAGCATTACGCCCTTTTAAGCGATGCGATAAAAAACCTGTATCCGGACGTTCTTGAGTTTGACCTAACCCATCGCCGGGCATACGGAGAAAACACAAAGCGAAACTGCAAAACTATAGGGCTTAAGGATGACGCCGATTACCGGGAAATAGTAGAAACCGTTATGAAAAACCAAGTTAAAGAAGAATTTCGCGAAAGTTTCCTCAACGTTTTTACTTTGGAAAACGTTATAGAACGTTACAGTAAGGGCGAAACGGAAATTAAGTACGACTGCATGATGAATACCCATTGGGATCATTATAACTGGGTACAATTGCAGGCGCAGCTTTTTTACTATATGTCCGACGAATCCATTCATATGATTCTTTTCAGCCGCGATATAAACGACGAAAAAGAGCGCGAAAGACGACTATTAAGAATGGCGGAAACGGACTCCTTAACGGGGCTATACAACAAAAACGCAACGAAAAGACACGCGGAAGCGGCGCTTACCCAAACGGAAGAAGGGTCTGTATGCGCGTTAATTATAACCGATATAGATTATTTTAAAAGCGTAAACGACACCTTCGGGCACGCCGTAGGCGACCGCGTTATTAAAGACTTCGCCAAAAAACTAAAACGCCAGTTCAGGGATGTTGACATTTGCGGACGTATTGGCGGAGATGAGTTTGCGGTGCTTATGCGCGATATACCCGGCGGAAGCTGGCTAACCGGCAAAATGGAAAAGTTAGCGCAAGAACTGCGTTTTGAAGTATCGGACGGGCGGCGTAAAACCGACGAAAAAATAAAATCGCTGAACATTACCGCAAGTATCGGTGTGGCGTGTTACCCGCAAAACGGAATGGATTTTGATACGCTGTATAAATCGGCGGACGCCGCGCTTTACAAGGTAAAGGAAAACGGCAGAAACGGGTTTTTGATAAGTTGATTTTATGATGTGTGTTGTTTGGGTGTTTGGATGTTTCATTTAGATGTATTGTTTAATGTTTTGTTTGGAGGTTTTGAAGTGCTGGTATCGAATGTTTTTAAAATGATTGTTATGGTTTGCTCCGTTCAATTGGATAACGGCGAGACGTTTTACGGAGCTTAATCAGGAGGGTTTGCCCTCTGAGGTTCGTCGGCAAATGGTTTAACAAGGTATAGTCTTGGCTATGCTTTATTAAGTGTTGCTATTTGCCGGTAAACAATAAAAAGATTAGGTATAGGCTGCGGGCGTTTTGTCCGCAGCCTTTTTGATTGTCGGGGAAACCCACTATGCGGAAGGCTGCGCGTTTAAAATATGAAACCCTTGGCTTATCCGCTATTTTTAATTTAGGAGGAAAATATGAACAGGAGAGTATTTGTTGCAAACAATCTTTTGAGCTTGGTCGAACACAAAAATAGCGACGACCGCGCCTTATATGAAAACTGGCAGGACCCGGCCACCCAGCGAGGCTATAATTTTATTCGTCATGAGGATTTTGACGAATACACTTCGCGTGAAATTAAGCAGCGTTTTTTCGCAATGATTCGGCTTAACAGCACAGACGAAATAATCGGCGCGGTTGGCATTTCACCGCCCGAATCAACCGCAGACCTTGCGATATGGCTTTTCAATCCCTACCGCAGGCAAGGATACGGAACCAACGCATTCGCCTTGGCGACAGAGTATGCGGTTAAATCGCTAAACATAAAAGAACTTCACGCGGGCGCATATCCAGACAATATTGGCAGCTTGAAAATGCTGCGTAAATGCGGCTACATTCCGTATCCGGAAGGTAATGTTATAGAAAAACACTACCTCACGGGAGCGGATGTTGTGCAGTACGATTTTATTTATAAAAAAGGGGATGACGTAAACTTGTTTAACGGTATAGGCAATTACGCACAACACGCGCGGTTTTGGGACTGGGGCGGATACGAGCGCACCGAAGAACATGAGCGCTGGTTGAAAATGGCTCAAACGCATGGCAAAAACGTACTTATTCCCATGTGCGCGACCGGCGAAACCGGCGCGTATATGGCGGAGCGCGGGATGAATGTAACCGCGTTTGATATAACGCCAGAAATGATTGATGAAGGTAAAAAGCGTTTCGGCGGTTTATCGGGGCTCCGGCTGTACGAAGGCGATATCCTCGGCTTTCGTTTCGACATCCCGCCCGTTGATTTTTGTTACTGCACGGATTTCGGACATATCCACTCCATCGAAGAAGTAAAACAGGCGCTTGCCTGTATCAACACCCATCTTAGGGACGGCGGCTGTCTGGTCGTGGAAACGGGCCTGCGCTTGCCTGACGCGAAGTCGCGCTGCACGCCCACAGAGACCTTTTACCCGCAAAAACAAGTCTATCCGGGCATAAAAGTTTGGAAAACCGGCGAGACACGCAACGACGGCGAAACGGGCCGCACCTATACCAGTATCGGTACGAATATGAAAAAGTTTTGAGGGAG
>JAISVZ010000098.1 GCA_031271295.1 Clostridiales bacterium
TTTGTATGCCTGCTTCACAAATACGCTTCCAGTTATCAGAAGGGCTTATCCATAAGTCATTTGCAAAGACCGTAACCCCAAATTCTTTAGCAAGAAAAATGGAGGTCAGGGCATTTCCACAGCCCATATCAAGGATTCGCATTCCCGGCTTTAGTTCCATAATTCGAGACAGCGATTCAACAAGCCACAAGCACTGACATCCCATTTTATTTTCATACATCCACTCCGGGCTATATTTTGCCGCCAAAGGATATTTATCATCAATAATGAGTTTCATTTTTTCCTCATGAGTTGTCACTTATCTACCCTCCAGTTTATCAATTCTTATAGCTAAAATACATTCATCATCGCCAGCGAGTATCGTTTTATATGGCTCAATTAACACGGATTCGCCAAACAACGGCGCGAACATAGGACGATAAAACTCAGCTCCGCATTTGCAATAATACATTGGTTGTTTTTCTCTTGAATGATTATAGTGGTCACAATGGCATCGCTCGCCGATTAAAGTCTTGTTTTCAGGACACCCACCGCCACTGTCACAGGCGTATATCTTTGTGATAAATATCGCGTTTTCATTCTCGTCATACCAAATGCGTTTTCCAATGATGCGTTGTTGCTCCATTTCGTTGGCAAAAATGGCTATGTCGCTTGAGTTATGGAAAAGCTTGATTGCTTTCCGAACAGCTTCTTCGCCAATTTTACATGGGCAAGCTTTATGTATTGTATAATAGTGAGTCTCGTACATCCCTATACCTCCATAAATTGAATGCGACAAGTATAGTACATTTAATGTGACAACAGCGTGTTATATTTAATAATTTTTGTGCACCTTTTCTTTCTATGGCGAACCAAGGACTTCAATCACTATACCATAAAAAGCCGGTAATTCCTACGAAAAAAACCTAACATTTTCCCAGTTAAAAAAGTTCCCCTTGACAATAACCCGAACGGATTATTCGTAACTTCCCTTTCGGTTTTTAATGACGCAAACTGCTAAACAGACGGCAAAAACCACTGTTGCCGTCACGTTAGGCGGCACGATAGCAGTAATAACGGCTGCCTAAATAAATATGTTACATAACCCCGCTCTTTGAGAAAACGCAGCCACATCACGGGCATCTTGCGATAAATGTTCAAGAATACTGCATGTTAGTTCGGATATAACAATTTACGCACTTTCTTTTCGTATTCGGCCATTATGCATACGCCTTCTCATAACGCTCCGCAGTAAAATGAATAGAAATATCTTTATATTCTTTACCCAACAAATCAGGAACAGTCATTCGGACGCGTTCGATAAGCGCGTCATATGAACCGGATTCAAGAACTAAACCCGGTACGTCCTCGCTTGTTGCAATCCATACACAAGCTTCAGAATCCCATACCAGTTTAATAACGTATTCAGACATAATAACCTCCTGTTTTAATTTGAATGCTCATAATTTCCCGTATCATTACAACGCAAGTGTAGCATAACGCCTTATATTTTTCAATAAAACCCAGAAATTATAAATTCAGCTTCAAGCATTCCGTAAGGGCATTCATTTACCATTACTCTCTCCTTCGCCCTTTGCGGCGCTTATACCTTTCCAAATCCTGAAAATCCTTAATTTCAAGCCCCCGTTCGCCCGCCAAGGATTCTATATGGTGGGTAAACTCATGCCGCAGAATACGCCTCAGTTCCGCCTTTTGCCTTGCTTTGGGATAACTTCCGTACAAAAATTCAAAAGAGCCGAAATAAATATTTATATATCTTCCAAGCCCCCGTAAATCCCTGAAATATTCGCCCACAATATATAAAGCGCCGTCGTCGCCCGCCTGCGGATGCATTTTTGTATCCGGTAAAAGGTTTATGCCGCCGTTAAGCTCCTTATAAAATTCGGCGGGGAATTCGCCCGCAATTTCGTCGAGCATCTGCGCCGCCTCGTCGAATGAAACCATATTTTAAATCTACCTCCGCCGTTTCTAAATTGCCCGTACCGCCAAAAAACAAGCTATTCCAATTAGTTTTTCATGTATTCGTTTTCAAATTCAACAACAGTCATAATAGCGGGCTTTTCAATTTCAACGTCATCAAAATCCTTATCTCCTGTAATTATAACATCAACGCCCTCAATGATTGCGGTATAAAGAACAGGAGCATCGCAAATATCTCTTATCGCAAACAGCTCTGTTGGTATATGCTGCGGCGAGTATACAAGCGTAAAAGACAATGTTGTCAAAAATTCGTCCTATTCACCGGTCATATTTGGGAATTTGCGCCTTACAACATCTTTTAACTCATCAATAATATATGACGATAAAATAAGCTCGTGGCACAAAACGATGTAATTAATAACCGCATAAAACCTTCTGCTTCGAAATACAAAAGCCGAAACAAGAATATTGGTATCAAGCATTACCCGCATTATTTTTCTCCCAATTATCTTTTCGTATTTCCTTAATCATAGCCACTACATCCTCTTCGGTTTCTATTCCAAGCCTTTCCGCTTCGCCCTCAAAAGCTCTTCCTATTTTTTCAAGCGCCATCATTGTTGGGTTTACCATAACTACGCCATCCGGCTTGTCAACAAACAACAGCTTATCACCGTCTTTTAT
>JAISVZ010000121.1 GCA_031271295.1 Clostridiales bacterium
AGGCAAATAACGGGTGATTACACTCTTAAAGATGCTCTTGAACAGTACCATAAATTAAACCCCGATATAGATAAGGAGGCGTATACAATGGATGCATTAGAAGCAGCGGTTTTGTTAGGCAGGGGTGAAGGCAGGATTGAAGGCAGGAATGAAGGCAGGAATGAAGGCAGAATTGAAGGCAGGAATGAAGGCAGAATTGAAGGCAGGAATGAAGGCAGGAATGAAGGCAGGAATGAAGGCAGAAACGAAGGTAAGGTTCTAATGTGCAGTGAATTCGGTCTTGATGAGAAGGATATAGCCAAAAAGGTTGGTATTTCTGTTGATGAAGTGCGCCGAATAATTCTTGAATCCGCTAAAGCGTCATAACATTACTACCCAAAACATACAACCCAAAACATACAACCCAAAGCAAGGCAATATTTTTTGCATCTCGGTGCTGTAAGCCGTTAAGTGACTAAAACCGCTTAGCGGCTTTTGCTATGCCCAAAGTGCGGGTAATACGACACCTTATGAATTGTGAATTATCCGAAGCTGTCGCATTACTATTCATTCTTCAGAAGGAGTGTGAACAGTAACCATTGATGTAAACTGCAACTATTATACGTATTTCATTTTGGTTTCCAGTTCATAGACCCAATCGGTGACATACTCATTACACTTCGTAACCTTCTTGCAAGTTCGCCTTCTTTATAATCAATTGGAACGGTCAAAGATCTATCTTCCAAAAAGACAAAAGCATTTTTTAATTTTGCATCCTTCCAAGTCGGAATTATTTCATACCCTTGTTTATCCAACCATTTCAGCGCCACAAGCCCACGCCCTTTTACGGACGCGGAGTGAGTCTTTACTCCCAAATATTTTTGCAGCGCAGATTGCTTTGGTAATTCATGCGGAGTATAAGTGTAGCACAAGTTATAAACATCTTTTATGAATCGCTCAAATTGATCGTCACTATATGGAGCTTTCAAATTTAAAATTTTGTCAATGTCAGCCAAAGCATTCCACTTTTTTATTTTTGTGCTTGGCACACCAATAAGATCTTCTTTTTCATCAAAATAGATTGAAATGTATTTAAACGTGTGTTTCATTTGCTCTCCACCCCAATCAATTGATACCTTGATAAATTATGAATTTGTTTTTAGAACGCTTTTAATTTACCGTAAATTCAGATAGGTTCATTTCAACATATTCCGCTCTGCGCCGCAGAAATTCTTCTTCGTTGTCAAAGTATACACAATCCAGCCGATTCCAAGAATTGTTTAGATTTTCTTGCGTGATACAGTCTGTCTCGGCTGAATAAAACAGCAAACGGGCTTCTTCAAATGCATTGCCTATTTTGTCGCATCTTAGAAGCTGAAAAGAATCTTTTGTTAGTTCGTAGTACTCTTTTAAAACTTTTGATGAATATAAATTAGTGTTATTATCGAAATATTGGCAAAATCCTCCGTTGTTAACCTCGCCTTGTAAATGCCATGTGGTCCAAAGCATTTGCATTCCTTGAGAATATCCATTCAATAGAATAGGATTCTCAACATCTTTCTTGGTTAGAACATAATCGGATATATGATATGCAATTTCTTGAACTCTCGAATCCTTATCCAATGATTTTAGATAATCAAGGGGAAGGAAAGCTCGTCCGTGCGGAATGGCAATCCTACGTATAGCTTTTTTCAGCTCTATTTTCTCTTTAAGTTTCTTCAGCATTATGGATAACCTCTCTTTCCGGATATTTTACCGGTTACCCCTTATAAATTCGGGAATAACGGGTTACTTAATTATTAACAGGCGGATAAAAGCGTTCGCCTTTAATCTTGTTCTTTAGAAACAACCTATTCCACATAAACACCAATAGGCACGATCATATAAGATATTTTACCAAAATGTGTGTTGAGCCTATTTAGAATTATTTCCTTGTGCTTTAATCCAATTATTCTCTTTCCATCCGGAATACCATAAACTATATGGTTCAACATTGCGGGGAATTTTTTTTAATCGCGGGCTGCTATTGGAAACGGACCATTGCGAGTATCCCGCTTTCTTAAAAAAGCATATTTTATTTTTTCCGGATATAAAATGAATGTAGCGATCATATTCAAGATAATTCTTCTCATCAATAGCATAATCGCTATTGAAATCACTATCAAAATAAATTAAAAGTCCTTTTTCGTAAATTTCTTTTGCTTGATTATAATCGATTTGGAAATTTAACTTTTCCCTTCCGTGCAACTCTAAATTTACTTCAATAGCACCCTCAAATAGTTCAGGAAAGTCATAAAACTGTGGTTCCAGGTCACGAATTCCATTTTCGATTGTAAGCACATAATCCGCAACATGCGTCTCATCTATGTAATGCTTTAACGTAATAATCGGTTTTTCGGAATAAAGATAATATCCGCCATATTCAACAATTGATAACTTATTTGATGAACTTTTTGTAGGGTAAATTACAGGAAAACATAAAAATATTATAAAAACAGTAATTAGAATTCCGACAACAAGCATAATAGCAATCTTAACTTTACATCTTTGCATTTTAATTACCTCCTCGTTTACAAATCATTGAAAATATTCAACCGTTTTTTGGACTATTACTCAAATTGATAATAAAGTTGTCTTTCGGGTACGTGTTCAGGTCGAGAATTTGAAGAAAAAATATACCAAATTCCTCCTCGAACAGGTTTTGGCAATTTATATGCAATACCTGGACTCATGAATATATCACCACGCACAGTGTACATTTTTTAGTGAGTCTGAACCTATCTTAAATTTCTCAACCAAATGTTTTTTTATTTTATTACCTAAAATGTCAGCAAAAGTTGAACGCCCATTAAATCCAATTTTCCAAAGCCCAGTTATTCTCTATCCGTTCCGCTGTTTCTATAAACAACAAAAACCTTTTCCTCATCGTCCGGTATAAAGCTAAAGCCGTACCGTTTAAATATTTCCTCTTCGTTTCCCCCGTTTCCCCCTGTAATACGCCACAAAAGCGCCGTGCGCTTTTCTGCGAAAATTTTGCTCTCCGCCAAAAACGGCACGAACCATTCCAAAAAAGAATAATTGTCAAAAAAACCGCTGAGTTGCTGCGGGTTTATTATTTTTTGCGTGCTTTCGTACGGCGCGTTCCACAGAATTTTAGAAATTTTTCCGCTGAAACTCTCCGATACCGTAACCTTGTTTTCGGCTAAATCCCTTATATCCGCCCACATAATTTCGGCGTTTTTCTCAGCCTTCGCAAGTTTCAGGTTTACGGCTGCGGAGGTTGCGCCAAACGGATTTATTTCAACACAAAACGCCCTGCCCGCGCGGCGCAGCGAATGTACAATATCCAGCCCCGCGCCAAAGCCGAGAACCATAATAATATCCTCTGGGTTTAAATTTATCCCTGCCCCGTCCAGCGCGTCATAAAAGCCTATATCTATATATTTTCCCGGCACATAAGTTCCCGGCATTGCAACAAAGAGCCCTCTTGTATTCCCCGACGTTTCGTTTCCGATTTTACCCTCATTAATTGCTTTTTCAAGCTCCTCCGCCGAAAAATGCCTGAATGCCCAGCCCGCCTCGTTCTTAAACTCGTAAATATATGTAACTTTGCCGTATTTTTTTACTTTATCCGCACTGTTTGCGTAAACTAATTTAATGTATGCCGCATTCAGCTTTTCCAAAAAAAATTTTTTCCTTTTGTATTTTTTTAATTCTCTAAGCGCGTTTTGGGAGCAATTTTTAATTTTTTGCATATCCAACCACAAATCACTGCAATCGTAATACGATATCTCAAGTTTTGCAATTAAATCCTTCGCAATGTTTTCGGATGGTATTTGCGGAACCGGGATTATGCCCGTTAACATACCGGATTTCGTAAACAAAAAATCCAAACAAACTTCCCTGTTACACTCATTTTTACGCGGCACATATTTGCAAACCAAATTAAACGGAATAAGTTCGTTCGCAAGAATTGATAAATCCGCGTCAAGCCTTTCTTTTGGCTCGTCCGCTCGAAAAAGCAAACGCAACACAATTAGCCTGTGCCCGTTTATACGCTTGGAAAAAATTCGGTACGATGCCGCTCCGTTAGGGATATCCGGCAGTTTGGAAAGCCCGCACACGTTTAAAAGCTCATTGCCGCAAACCGCGCAATGAGCTTCCCTTTTCAGCTTTTTATCAATAACTCTTGAAAGACGTTTTACTTTTTTTCCTGTTTCACTTTGCACACAAATTCCCCGTCAGCCAAAAATTTTAATGCGGCACTTACATCTGCGCGTTAAACAGCCCTTTCAGAATGTAGGTAATATCTCCGGATTCCGCGTTTACCGTGGAAGCCTCGTTTATCTGCGAAATTTTTTCAAGCTCGGAGATATTCGCGTTGTAACCAATTGTATAAACTGGAATCGCTGTTCCCTTTACCACACCTTCAATTTCCGTAAGAGAGTATCCCGAATTTTGCTCGCCGTCGGATAACAGGAATATTATAGGCTTAACCTCCGGGTTTTGCTCTTTAATTTTGCGCAGTTCATCAAGCGCAACAACAACCGCGTCGTAGGTTGAGGTATTGCCGCCCACGTCGAGCGCGTTAACCGAACCAACAAACAGCGACTGCTGGTTTAAATCGAACTTCGCAATAGGCAAATTGAAGCTTACGTCGGAGTTATAACTGATAAGCCCTATATAGTTTTCCGGGTCTATATAATTCGCCGCGTTCACAAGCGAACTCTTCAGAAGGTCTATAGGTTCGCCAATCATACTGCCGGAGGTATCGGCAACGAAAAATGCCGCAACCGGTCTGCCCGCGTTTTTGCGCTCCTTCCAAAGCTGCTGCGACGATACTATGGTATCCGCAGGGATGGTATCCGCGGAGGGAACATAATCGTCCAAGTAATTAAACCCCTTATCCGACGCCAATTTTTGCATTTCGTCGGTTAAGCAAAATTCAACGAACGCCTTTAACGTTTCAGATTTTTCGGCGGATAAAGTGCCAATTTCGTACATCGGGCTGTCGTGCCTAACTCCGAACGGCGTAAACACATAGCTTGAAAGCGACGGCTCGTTTTTATAAAGCTGATATTCCATCACCATAGCGTCGAGCGTTTTGCGCTGTACCATAGAATCGCGCATTTCAAGTGTGGAATGCGCTACGGACGGCACATTGGATTGGAAAACGTCGAACCCGGCAATTGCCTTTGCGCTGAGCGGGTCCGAATCGTAAGAATATAGCACCGACAGCAGGAAGTTAAGCCCGGTTGACGACGCGAACGGGTTTGTGTAGCCCATTAAAATATCCTTCGCTTCCACCGCGCGGGTTATGTTTAAGGCGTTTACCTCTCCGTACTTTTCGGTAAATTCGGCGTTTTTGGTTCTGTCCATTAAAATGCCGGCAACATTACCCGCAAGGCGGTTTGAAATTTTGTTAATATCCACGCCCGAATACCGCACCATTTCCCCCCACAGCTCGTTGGACGGGGTGAACGCGTCCGGCACGTATTTTCCGGAAATAATATAATCCACCGCCGTGCCCGAAGAAATAGACCAAAGCGTTACGCCCATAGTTTCGCCGGACGCAGTTTGAAACCTTTGCCTGTTAAACTCCTCCGCAACCTCCACAAGCCAGTTGTCGTTTTTCGAACTCGCCTTTTCGGTTGAAGAAAATATCTCCACAGCGGCGGCTCCGCTTGCGCTTACCGGTTTTGAGAACGAATCTATTTCCGGCAATTCCTCCGCTAAGGAACGCGCCCCAAGCTCAATTTGCGCCGGGTATGGCGTTACGGTGTTTACGTCAATTCTGCGCATCATTGAGGTTATTCGCTCCGACGCTTCCTCGTATGTAAATTCCTTTCCGCGGTTGCCTGATAAACTAATAACAGCTAAAACAGCGATAAACACAAAAACGCCGATAAACAGTAAAACCATTGCCTTTTTCAATTCTACCAATCCTTTCAAATATGGCTGCCGATACGAAATTAACGAAATACCGGCGGGTTAATATAAGCTTTTAAGCGCGGTAATTGAAGCTTTAAGCCCCACGTCCTCCTCGATAATTTTATCCTTCATACCTGCCGCGTATGTTAAAAAATCGTCGAAAGAAGCCAAAATGCCGTAGTTTTTTTCAAGAATCGAACCTATTTCCTCGGCGTGTTTCGCGTACAGCCCTTTTGCGTGAGGGCTTGCCTTATCCACACCGCTTATAATAGTTAACCTGTTAAGAATTGCGCGTACGTTTTGGGTTATAATATCGTCGGTTTCGTCGCAGGTTGCCAAAAGGTCCGGGCAGTCGGACTTGTTGCGCCTCAAAATTTCCTTAAGGTTTTCGCGCTTTTGGTCTATTGCGTCAAGCTGGTCGTATGCTTGGGATATTTGGCTTGCAAAACCCGGAATAAGAAGTTTGTATTTGGACAACGCCCTTCGATAATTAACGTCGTCCGGAAGGGTGGGCTTTGAAGATACTTTAACAGGTTTGTCAACTAAAACCTTTAGAAATGAATGGTTTAACATAAAAAACAAAATTACCGACATAACAAGAGCGGTATAACATACGGCTCTTATTATGGGGTTTTCGCCAGCAAGAGAATTGCCGGTTAAAGTTAAAGCCGCCGCGCTATCCGCAGCAATTATCAAAACGTTTGTTATAATAAGCTTAAAGGTTGCCTTTATTTTCATTCCGATACCACCTTAACCTGCCGCATACTGCCGCGCGGCTAAATATGATATCAGTATAACATACCCGCTAAGATATGCGCAATTACAAAAAAAATTGCAAAAAGCTACAGCAACTCCCGCAGATACCCCAGTACCCTTTTCTCAATCCTTGATACCTGTACCTGCGAAACACCTATTTCCCTTGCCACTTCCATTTGGGTTTTATCCTGAAAATAGCGCATAATTATTACCTGACGCTCTTTGGGTTTAAGGCTTAAAATAATTTGCTTAAGAGCTATGGAATCCGTCATGTTGCTGTCCGGGTTTTCGTTTTGGTCAAGCTTATCTATTAATAAAATCTCGCCGGAATCGCTCTGGTTTACGGTTTGGTAAAGCGATTCCACCTCGAAGCAGGATTCCATCGCCACAACCAAATCCTCCACGCTTGTGTTCAGGCTTGCCGCCAGTTCGTTAATTGTGGGCGCTCTGCCGGATGCGTGGGTTAAAGTTTCCTGCATATATTTTGCCTTTCGCGCAAGCTCTTTTAACGGCCTTGAAACCTTTATAAGACCGTCGTCGCGCAAAAACCGTTTTATTTCCCCCATTATCATAGGAATTGCGTAGGTGGAAAACTGCACTTCGTATTCCATATTAAACTTTCGTATGCATTTTAAAAGCCCTATCGAACCTATTTGGTAAAGGTCGTCAACTTCGTATCCTCTGTTTGAAAACCTTCTTACGACACTCCAAATAAGCCCCGAGTTTTCCTTAATTAACTGCTCCGCCGCCGAGTTATCCCCCGCCTGTGCACGTTTAATAAGCTCATGTGTATTTTCCATCACATCACCCAAGCAATCTCTTTTTCATAACCACCGTTGTGCCGCAGCCCGGCGCGGATTCCACCGTTACCGAATCCATAAAAGCTTCCATTACGGTAAAGCCCATTCCGGACCTCTCCATATCCGGCTTTGAGGTGAAAAGGGGAGTCATAGCCTTGTCTATATCGGCAATGCCAACGCCTTTATCCTTTACCTCTATGTAAATATCCCGGTTTTTAGCCGCGCACATAACTTCAACCATGCCCGTATCCTTGCAGTACCCGTGGATTATGGCGTTGGTAACGGCTTCCGAAACCGCTGTTTTAACATCCGTAATTTCCGCAACCGTTGGGTTAAAACGCGATACAAACGCCGCTATAACCGTTCTCGCAAAAGCTTCGTTTTCGGATATTCCGGTAAATATTGTTGTCATTTCGTTATCGTATCCCATGTTATTTCCCCCTATTCGTTCACTATTGCTTCGTCCGCCGTGGTATATGTCGGTATTATTTTTTGCAAACCCGAAAGCATGAAGATTCGTTTTATTTCACCGCTTAGCCCGCAAATTTTTACGTCGCCGCCGGACGATTTAAGGTTTTTATACCGCCCAAGCACCAAACCCACCCCGGACGAATCCATAAAATTTACGCGCGAAAAATCAAATATAATATTTTTGGGGCGGTTTTTGCTGATAACCTTGTCTATTTTCTCTTTCAAACCGGATACGTTGTGATGGTCTAAATCGCAGTCGAAATAAAAAATTAAATTATTTCTGTTCCTTAAAAAGTTCACTTCCATAATGCTTCCTCCCTATGCTTGTCCTGATTTTCGATTTCTTGTTACCTTTTTTTGTATATAATACATAAATTGCCATCAAATTGCAATAGGGAATTTTCAAAATATTTACTCTTCCAAAATCAGCGTAAAGGGCCCGTCGTTTACAAGCTCCACCTTCATATCCGCGCCGAAATCTCCGTGACAAACCTTTTTAAATCTGCCCTTTGCCGTTTCAATGAAAAACTCGTACAATTCCTTCGCCAATTCCGGGGAAGCTGCATCCGTAAAACTTGGGCGGTTTCCTTTTCTGCAATCGGCATACAGCGTAAACTGTGAAACCACCAAAATTTCTCCGCAAACAGGGTGTAGATAAAAATAGTTGGTGATTTTGGCATCAAAACGCACGTGAGATATCAAAACAATATTTAAGGAACGGTTTTTCAACATCGCGAAACCAAATATTGCTCTCAGCCTTGGTT
>JAISVZ010000206.1 GCA_031271295.1 Clostridiales bacterium
TTAATCCGATATTTTTTATTTCTTCCCATTTTGTCCACCGCCGTTTCTTTTATTATAACATAAAACGGCGGTGTTTACTACATATATTTCCTAAATTTCAATGGTACGTTACACTAGGCAAACTTACCGGAAAGGATGTTACTCTTCGCTATGATGAAGACGAAAGGAAGTTGTACTTTGAAAACGAGGCGCAGTCAATTGGCGTTACATCCGCCGCTTTCGGCGAAAATGCATACGTAAGGGTAAATGACGCGATGAGCGCTTATAAGAATATTACCGATTCGCGGCAAGGAGTGGTTGGCTGAAATGAATAAAACAATAATAAGAATCTTACTATCGGTGTTTTTTCTTATTTCCCTAAGTATGCCGTGTACCTGCGAGCCGGTTTCATCTGCAACGCACAATAAGCTTGCGGCAAATTTATATTGCAACGACTATCAAATTGATTTGTCCGCATTTCCGCTGATTGATATTTGTGATGAAGTTACCGGAGATGATGTTACGTATGTAAGCGTAAAGCTTTTAGACATTTACGAAATACTTGAAGTATACAACAATTATAACTCGAAATATATGAGCTTTTATACAAGCGAATTCCTGTCCCAAGCGTATAGATGGATTAGCCGCGCAGAATTTGAGGCGGAAGTACTGTATATATCCGGCGAATATGACCATAAAGGTCTTTACTATGATGAAATGAGCCGTCATCTATATTATGCGGAAAACCCGGAAAGGGGGGATGATGTTGTAGTAGTTTCGTGCGGGGAAAATTATTATGTTGATGTTGCAACAATGATAGGCACCACTCCCGGCTATTCGAAAATGTATGACAGAATAGTTGATTCATCCCACTTTCAGGAATATGAACCCGGCTTTTCTGTTGTACCTGTAATTTATCCCGCTGTAAACAAAGAGTTTTTACATCATGATGACATTGATTATGATATTGCAAAAAAAACTGTGCTTGAAATTATCTCCAATGGTGAAGAATTGTATCCGGATGGTGTAAATAAAGACAACAGGCTTTGGATGTATGAATACTTCGATGTTAATAACCGGGAAAATTTCGAAACAAACAGCTATTATGTTCCTCTTAAGCTTACTTATGAAACTGCCGGTTACGCAGTAATAAGCGATGACGAAAAGCAAAATTACTTCATTTATTCCGAGGAATATATAAAGGAAAACCCGGATTGGAAAACTGTAGATAAAATGCAAAATATATTTTCCGCTCTCGCAAAGTTTACAGGAAAAAACGTTACGGTTAAGTATGATGAAAACGAAAAGAAACTGTTCTTTGAAAACGAGTCTGTAACAGATAGTGTTGAAGCGGCGGCATTTGGTAAAAATGCGTACGTAAGGATAAGCGACGCGGTGAATGTTTACAAAAAAATCTCGTACACACACTAAGAACGGAGGATAGAAATGAAAAAGGCTGTTGTTGCGAACTTTTCAGTAAAAACGCCAAGCTTCGCTATGACGAAAACGAAGATATTTTATACTTTGAAAACGAAACGGAATCTGTGGGGATTCCTGTGGCGGCGTTCAGCTTGTTTTTGTTGTACCGGCAATTGTTTTCACTGAAAAAGCACTGAATAAAAATTTTGACCGGGACGGAAATCTTAGGGAATTAGAGGGGACAAAAAATGAACTGTACAATATTTCGGTATGATGAAAAAATTTTAACTCTGCTTCCGGAAATATAAATTTTCACGATTTGAAACAAACAGTTAGCAGGTTAACGAATTAAAAGAAATCGAAACAGAGCCTTCGCGGGATGCAAACCCGCGAAGGCTCTATTTCGATTTGCGGATAGCTTTAATAAGTGTTACGAGCAGGAAAATATAAACAAGCGCTTCTATGAAAAAGAGTAATATATACAGCGCGGGCGGCAGCACATTATCGGATAAAAAAATTGCTGTCGGGCCGTCGGCGCCTCCTATTATGCCTATGTTTGAAGAATTCGGCACAGGAAGCATACTGAGAATAAAGGGCAATACCGCGCACAGCTTTATGAACAGTAAAATGCCGACTGCAACAATTAACGCCTTTAAGGTTCTTTTTGAAATCTCCAAATGTACACACATCCTTGAATATAGTTTTCCGCCTCTTTATGGCAATTGCGCACATACGGTTACAAATGCGCTGAGGCATGTTGTTTATACTTTCAATAAAGAGAGTTTAGTTAATGATAATAAAATAGTCAAGAACGATTTTGAGTAATTTAGGCATAAAATTTCCCATATATACTAAGCCCAAAAAGAATTTTTTATAGCCAATAGGGTATACCCTATATTTTTATACCAACATTTTTTATCTGCACCCAATATAACACCTTGACGCACAAGGTTTGCAAATTTATAATCAAATAAGGAAATAAATGTTTGGCGTTTTTATATATAGGCAATCAAGCTTAGTATTTTCAATGGAAAGTGACGGCTTTAGCTATGAGTGGCTGCTTCATATGGGAGCGTCTACAAAGCAAGAGCAAAGCGGTAAGTTTGCCGGTTTTTTTATCATGGGAACCCGCTGCTTGGTAAGCTTATTTATGAAGGCAAGTATGCGGCAATTTATGAACGCAGTAAAGTAACTAAGCCTGAAAGCTTCCCCATAAGTTATGGCGCGAATGGTGATGGGATTGTATTTTTAGGATATCAAGCCAGAGCATCGTTTGTCTGGCCGCTGATTATCGCAAACCATCGGATCGCGAACGTAAAACTATCTATTTCGGAACCATACAGGATTTGCTGCTGGACTTGGTAGATTTAAATTGACATTAAAACTGTAGGCTAATCTTCTTGAGCAGTTGCAGAAATACTGGTATGATAATCCCGACAACAAAGAAGATGTAGATTCGTAGTGTTCTCTGATACGCAAATTAATCAAGCGCATTGCTTTCGGTTTTTGAATCAGGTGCTTACCATGTGAGAGAAAAGTTTGCACAGAAGTACCCAAACCTTGTAACATGCTCAAAGCCTACAAGTTTAAGCGCTCGAAACAGAAGAACGCAGGCTTTGGCGTGGAAGAAGCTCTATTTGCCGGAAAGCGTTTTGGTTCAGGACGGATTTATTTTTTTAGGATATGATTCACTTGAAGACTTGTGCGAAAGGGCAGGCGGCTTTAATAGAGCAAGGGACGCAAACGAATTTGAAGCAAAATTGATTTTAATTCTTGATGCAGTTGGCAAAAGAAAAATTCTACGAAGCGTTATCCACATACTGCCATGAGCTGTGTCACTGCTTTGGGGGAGATAACTCTCAGGCTTTTAGCTATGCGCTTACCTGCGTAATCACACTTATAATGACGCACAGCGCAGATTTAGATAAATACAGTGCTACTGGCTTGATGCATTCAGCAAACCGGGAGGGAAACAATGAGCGAACTAAAAATAAGAACCGCCGCCGAAGGGGATTGCGCACTGATTTTAAGCTTTATACGCGAGCTTGCGGAATACGAAAACATGCTTGATGAGGTTGTGGCAACGCAGGAGTTGCTTCGCGAATGGCTGTTTGAAAAACAAAAGGCGGAAGTAATAATAGGCGAGGTTGACGAAAAGCCGGTTGCCTTTGCGCTGTTTTTTCATAACTTTTCAACATTTTTGGGACGGGCGGGCATTTATCTTGAGGATTTGTACGTGCGCCCGGATAAACGCGGCGCGGGAATCGGCAAAAAAATGCTTGCGCATTTGGCGCGTATCGCGATAGAACGCGGCTGCGGGCGTTTGGAGTGGGCTTGCCTTGATTGGAACGAGAGCGGCATTGCCTTCTATTTGTCGCTCGGCGCAAAGCCGCTGAACGGCTGGACACTTTACCGTGTTACGGGGGATACGCTGCGAGAGTTAGCGCAATAAAGCAATTGCGAGGGGGAATACCTGTGAACAAGCAATGGCTTATCCAAAACGCCGAAACCCCAATCCGTTATATTTTAACTCGGGATTCGTCTTTGGCGGATACCATTACCGAAAACGAGGAAGTAAAAATATGGCTTAGCAAACTTTCAGACCGCGCCTTAAGCGGCGACTTATCCAATATTCACGGCAGCCACGATTACCGCTACGAAAACATAACGGGAAAATGCTTTATACTTGGGCTTAACGCAAAAATTGCCCCGTTCGGTATTGCGATGAGGTATTTTATAAACTTTTTGGACGGTCATATCGGCAAGTTTCCGGGCGATACACTCACATTCGGCAAAATGTATCATTACCGGGATGGCGAAACGGTGATGGCTTGTTTCATGCCGTTTTTGGGCTATACATACGAAAAATCCGTGCGTTATGTGGCGGAAAAAAGATTGAATATCGTTTATAATTTTGCCAAGCAGGGCAGATATAACCTTTACCGCGCGGATCTTAACTATCCCGGCGCAAAAAGCGATTGGAAACCGTACATTCTGGACCCGGAGTTATACAGGGACGGGAATATCGCCCTGCCGTCTATACACGATTTAATTCTGTTTGCGGGAATGTACGGCAGTTTCAGCGAAGCCGAGAAGCAAAAAGCCGAAACGGCGGTAAGCTGGATTTTTGGGAAGGATTACGCTAAGGTGCATAACCGCCTGTATTATTACGCGCCGGATGACCCGTCTTACAAGGCGAAAGCCTTTAACAGCAAGGTTGTCCTGCCTGACTGCAATTCGGCGCAGCCAAAGGATATGCCGTATTTGCTGTTTTTGTGTTTTATACTCTCTCATTTTGAAACGTCGCGTAAATCGGAATGGTTTGCGGGCGCGGTGCATTTTTTGGAACAATTCCGCACGCAAGACGGCAGATACATATTCCCGAAGGAAATAATCAGCGAGCAAAAAGACAGGTATGTTCACGACGGCGGGCATATGAATGTTGGCGAATCGAAAAAGAACAAAAATTATGCCGAAATAATTTCGACTTATTGGATGGAGAGGATTTTTGAAAACTTCAAAAGTGAAAAAGCTTATGTGCGGCAAGGATAAACGCAATGACAAATATATGAACAACTTGCGCGATTTTTTGTATGTTATATCGTAACGCCGGTTAGTTCGGCATCTGTATGTCATACTTCAACGCCGGTTAGTTCCGCGTCTGTATGTTCTTCCATGAAGCGGATAATTTCGTCTATCATTTGCCGTGCATGGGATGCGTCCGCGGATACCACGGCAACGCCGATGGTAAGGGTTTGGCGGGAATCCTGCGTATCCGTTTCGGCAACGGACGCATTAAACTTCCGGCGCACCTTGTCTACGATACTCAGCCGCACCTGCCGCTTGTCCTTAAGCGATGCCGAGTGAGGGATATAAAAGGTTAGTTCGGCGGATACCGTATACATAATTTTTCGCTCCTGTCCGTTGGTTTTGTTGTTGCGCCGCGCGAACGGCACATTTTACGCTATAAGCTTTTTGCGGTATTATACCAATTAACGCATTGATTATCAAACTTATTCGTTAACGGGTTAACGATGAAATTTTGCAACTCTTGACATTGTGCGGAAAATGGTAGATAATTACCGCAAGTTATGGAGGCATAGCTCAGCAGGGAGAGCGTTCGCCTCACACGCGAAAGGTCACAGGTTCGAGCCCTGTTGTCTCCATGTGTGTTAGACTATTACAAAAACCGCATAAGCCTTGTAAACACAGGGTTTTGCGGTTTTTGTTTTGTCTTTATTATTATACGTTGTCTGTAACTTAATTTATTGATATACTCTTCTAACGAGATTGAAGCAAAACTTGCCGGCGAGGGTTCGGGAAAGTTTCGCGAAGCGACTTAATAAAATGCAGGCATATTTATACTTACAGACAACACAAATTCACAAAACAGGAGATGGCAAGTCATGCTGACGGATACTTCAAACAATATTAAAATAACGCGGGCAACCGAAAGCGAAATCCCCGTAATTGAGGCAATTTTGCTGGATGCCGTAGGCTGGCTGAATGAGGCGGGGCAGCCACTATGGGCGGCAAGCGTAGTAAAATGGGACGCCATTTCAACGTTTTACCAACCGAGCGATTTTTATATCGCCTATAAAGACGGCATACCTTCCGGTTGTATGGCTATTGTGGATTACGACCCGTTCTTCTGGCCGAATGTAAAAAAAGGCGAATCATTATTTATACATAAACTTGCGGTAATGAAATCCGCGCGGAAAACCGGCGTCGCCGACGCGCTGATGGAATTTTTCATTAATAAAGGAACGGAAACCGGCGTAAAAACGCTGCGTTTGGATGCCCCCGCGTTTCGGTCAAAGCTGCTTGCTTTTTACGAGCGGCACGGGTTTAAATGCGTTGGTACGAAAACCTTAAAAGGCGAGCGGCACACGGCGTTCTATATCCTCACCCTTTCAAATAATATCCTTGCGCAAAACAAATCCTCGTGGAACGCCATAGCCGACAGCTTCTTCGGCGTTACCGCCCTGCCGTTATACGGCTGTTTATGCCCCACCGAGGACGACCTTCATCTGTTCCCAAACCTTAGCGGAAGGAGAATTCTTGATATCGGCTGCGGCAGCGGGCATTCGCTGAAATGGTGCGCGGATAACGGAGCAGGCGAGCTTTGGGGGCTTGATATGTCCGATGCGCAAATAAAAAACGCCGGGGATTTTTTAAACGAAAGCGGCTGTGCCCCGAAACTTTTCTGTTCGCCGATGGAGCGTAACCCTGGGCTGCCGCTTAATTATTTTGACGTTGTATACTCCGTTTACGCCATAGGCTGGACGGTGGATTTGCAGGAAACTTTCAACCTTATTTCATCCTATTTAAAGCCGGGCGGGGTATTTATTTTCAGTTGGGATCATCCGTTTTTGCACTGCGTGGACGCGGCGGATGAGAAGCTGATTTTTTCCGGAAGCTATTATGAAGCCGAACCGTTCACATTCTGCAAGGGTGAAAACCGCCAAAATGTGCGGCGCGGCAAAAAAGACGGTTCGTATACCGTACCCGAAGAAGGCGTTCCCATGACACTCTATAACCGCCGCCTTTGCGATTACATCAACGCGCTTTCGTCCGCAGGTTTCGCTGCGGAGCGTGTGGTTGAGGAAACGGATAAGGACACATTGGAACGCGAAGCGGAATTTTCGTCCGCGTATTACGCGCCGTTTAAGGCAAAACATTTCCCGATGTCCATTGTAATTAAGGCGAGGAAGCTTTAATTAAATTACCGCAAACAAGTAAAAATTTGGATTTGCGGCGCAAATTTCAACATATATCCATTTATCCCGCTGTCTTTAGCAATAAAGCATAAAAACCTTGTGGAGATTAGGTAAAGTTTTGTTGAAGATTTACTGAATATTTTCTCAAAAAAATGTTGACATTAGAACTTTAATGTAGTAAGATTCTC
>JAISVZ010000010.1 GCA_031271295.1 Clostridiales bacterium
AAAACTGTAATATTCCTCATAGAATAGCAGAACATATTTAAGCAGCCGCAGCGGCATGTTTGGGTTAATTGTTGTTTGATACTCAATAAATACGGCAAGGCGGCCTTCTATTATGAAAGATAAATCGTTACGCAGCTTTGAACTAAGCACGGTTTTTATAGTTTTTATTTCCACAGGCGTATCGGCGCTTAAGTTTTTACCTGTTACGGCGTTATATAGCTGCAACGCTTTCTCCGGTTCGTTAAAGATGTGCCTAATCAAACTGTCCTTGTATTTTTTATTTGCCCTGCCCATTTTTAAGCCCCCCGTTTTATTGTCGCTACGCCTATAATAGTACATTTTTGCCAAAAAATCAATAAGCTATCTGCAAAGAATGCAACATACGCACCGTTCGTGTTACTGTTCACACCCCTGCTCAAAATGAGTAGTATTGCTGCATATAATAAAAAGGTGACTTATTTACCCGCGCTTTATAGTGCTGACTTATACCTTTCAAAACTAAAAATGGAAAATAGAATGATAGAATGATAGAAATTCCGAAAGTCTATTTTCTATTTTTTTGCGATTTTCCTTAACGCCGTTTTGTTTTTTCCTATAATTACAACGGATTTGCGGCTTCTGCATTTGCGTTTCTTTGGATTGGGCGAAAAAAAAAGAAAAAATATTTCAGCTCTTTTTGTTTTTTTGCAGGTGGTATTTCTGCCTATTATAAATTTTTTTGATGATGCAGAGCATCTTCGGCATCATTAATTTTCGCAGAAGCCCCCTGTTACCCCTGCTGAAGTTGGCGGAAAAATAGCGAATGGTATGGTAAGGTAAGGTAAGGTAAGGTAAGGTAAGGTAAGGTAAGGTAAAGCGTACGCGAAATGTATCCGCCTTACCATAGCGCTTTTCGCGGCAAAACCGTTTCCGCCCGTACCAAGTCAGACAGCACTTCGCCTATGTCCCTACCAATACAAATCGATTGTTTTTGAATCTCTCCCGGGCAAACCGCTTCACCTGAATTTACGCAGATATATGCCGCAAATTTATTACGCGCCGTCATTTCCCAGAACGGATACTTTATTATTACAGGAGTATTATTTCCTACTCCAAGCTCAAGATAAATAGTTTTCAAATTCATATGCCTGCCGATAAAATCTTTATACCGCTTTGCCGCAGTATGCCAGCCGTTATTCTGAACAAAAGTATCATCACACCGAAGGTTCATAGACATAGGCTTTGCGCATTTAGGGCAATATGGAATCAGCTCCGCCGGTATGCGTAAATCATTTTGCTCTTTTACCATTCGCGCCACAGTTTCCTCATTATCGTATGTTTCATCATGGCAAGGCTCGCAGCATTGCCATAGGCCTAATCACCCTGCGTATAAAACAGCCTTTGTTTATCGAAACCGGCCTTTTGGAATTGATGGTCAACATTCGTGGTAATTACAAAATAATTTTTGCCTTTCAGCAATTCAAGCAAATCTTTGTAAGGTTTTCCGACCGTTGCGGCATAGCGGTTAATGTAAACATGACGACTCATATATGCCCAATAATCCTCCGGAGAATCGTAAGGGTAGAACGTAGCCGAATACATATCACGGAAATGATATTTTTCTATGAAGTCCGCAAAATTCTTTTGAAAGCGTTCCCCTGAGTATGAAAGGCCGCCGGATGTTGAAAGCCCGGCTCCCGCTCCAATAACAACGGCGTCCGCTTCATTCAGCGCCGTTCTCAATCTGCTTATTTTATCCGAGTATTCTTCTGTAGATGTCAAAATCCCTTTCTTTGAAAACATTGAAAATCACCTTAACCTTACTGCGTTTTTCGTCAATATATTTTTCTACCGCCGCGACGGCAATTTCCGCGGCTCTTTCATTGGGAAAGCAAAACTCCCCTGTTGAGATGCAACAGAACGCAACCGAGCCGACAGCGTTTTGCTCCGCCAACTCCAAGCATGAGCGGTAACAGGCCGAAAGCAAATCGCAATCCCTTTGTGTCAACTCCCCCGTTATAATCGGCCCGACCGTATGAAGTATATATTTGCTCGGAAGATTATACGCCGATGTGATTTTAGCTTTGCCTGCCGGTTCGGGATGTTTCTGTTCTTGCATAATTGCGGCACACTCCAAACGAAGCTGAACACCCGCAAATGTGTGAATAGCATTGTCAACGCAAGCGTGAGACGGAACGAAACAGCCAAGCATACCGCTGTTGGCGGCGTTAACAATCGCGCCAACTTTAAGCGTTGTAATATCGCCGCGCCAAATATATAAATTCTTACGGACAGGACGCAAATCGGCAATGTCCGTAATGCCTTTTTCGGCAATCATTGACTTTAGCAGTTTATCCTGTTCGGCAAGGAATTCACCGCTTATAGGTTTTGGTTCATGCACATTAACAAGCGCGCGCAGCAACCTCCACTTGCCATCCGTATCCGAAGGAACGGACGCGGACGGGGATAATTCCTTTATCAAATAATCAAGCCGGTTACTTCTGTTCATTGCCGCTCACCCGTTAAGATATGGGTTAAATTAAAACTCTGCCCCGCATGGCAAACAAGCAGGGCAGAGTTTTGTCATATCTTCTCTCTTTACACGGTATAGGTTTTAGGCCCTTCCGCGAAGCTGAATGTTTCCACTTCCTCCACTTCGATGTATAAAAGCGTGAACACAGGATTGTCGGGAGTTTTGTAAATGCCCTTAATGCCGGGGTTTTCATCGAGAGCGCGTGTTTTAAGCGCCATATCGTCCGCAAAAACCGCCTTGCCGTTGATGGACAGAACCGGACTGAAGTTAGACGGATGTGTGCAGAAGGACACGTTGGGGTTCGCCTTTATCTGAGCGTAGACGGGTTTTTCGCTGCTGGTGCAAAAATACACCTTATTTCCCTCTGAGAAAAGGTACTGGAAAACTCTTGTTTTAACGCCCTGACCGTCCTGTGTGGCAAGTACGCCGTTAGGTGTTGCTTTCAATAAATCCGCATAGTTAATCATACTTTCTACCTCCATGAGTAAATGATATTGGGGCTTGTTTTGTGACCCTATGCATACTATAATGCCCTTAGTGACACAAGTAAAGTAGGCACTTTAAAGTGCCGTAGTTACTTTTGAGTAACCATTGGATATTTCGAGGTTTCTAACAGATACTTATTTGTTGAATTTGAAGCAGTAAAATTAACGCCCTAAAAACGTCTCTATTATTGCGCGGAGCTTATCGCTGTGAATTACATAACTTGAATGAGTTTCGCCCTGAAGTATTTTCAAAACGCTTCCCGGAATATTCTCGGCAATTGTCTTTGTATGGCTTTCCCGTATCATATCCTTGCTTCCGGCTAAAACAAGCGTAGGCGTAACAATTTTGGCAAGCTGTTCTTCCTTTATATCCGGCTGGGTAATCATCATTTTGATATTTTCGTTTCTTGTAAAAAAATATTCAGCACTCATAGCCGCCAGAAAAAAACGCTTAAACCCTTTTGGGTTTATATTCGCGCCGCTTATGGCAAGTTTTGAGAGTAAATCCGGATATTTTATCGCGATTAAAAGCCCTGCTATCCCGCCGTCGCTGAACCCGTAAAGGCTTGGTTTTTGCAAATTAAGCCCGCCTATAAAAGCGGCGATATCCTCCGCCATGTCCTCATAATTAATTGTTCGTACTTTTTCGCTTTTTCCGTGCCCCCGGCTGTCTATTGCGTAAAGAGTATAATTCGCGGAAAGCTTTTCAATTAGCACGTCGAAAATTTCGTGGTTCTCCCCGTTTCCGTGCAATAAAATAACAGGACTGCCCTGCCCTGTTTTCTCGTAAAAAAGTTCAATTCCGTTAACTTTGATAGTCATTTTTTTCACCCATCTTTAAGCCGCCTATTTTATCACCCTTTAAGCCGTCTATTACGTTTTGCGCATACGCATCATTATTATTACAAGCAGCAAAACCGAAACTATAATTATGAAAACATTAAATAAGACTGAGTAAAATTCCTCGTTGCCTTCAGCTTCCGTTTCGAACTCCGTTTCGGTTCCGGCTTCCGTTTCGGCTTCCGTTTCTAACCCTGATTCGGTTTCTGTCTCCGATTCGGTTTCGTCCGTTACCTCACCGCCCATTTCCTCGTCAACAGTAATATTCCCGAAATTTAATACATCGTACCCTTGCGCAATTATTAAATCCTTATAATTTACTATATCATAAACCGGCGATGCCGAAACGCTGCTATCCCCGAAAAAAAGCGAGTAAGTTTTTCCGTTTTCGCCCTTAAACACAACTTCGTCCGCAAAATACGTACATGTTATTCCGCTTATATTTATGGGCGCATCGTCACCGTTTTTAATTTTTACCTCCAAAATTTCACCCGGCGAACTGAAACCCGCGAACCTTACGGTTGTATCCTTCATTGCCTCCCCAAACGGCAGGTTATACAAAACTTTTGAAAGGCTGTTTCCGAAGTAAAATCTTCTTTCGAACGTATCGTCTGTTTCAAATGTCATATTGTTAATTGCGACATGTTTTAACCCATAAATTTTAATTATAGTATATCCGTCTATTTCTTCGGTTTCAAACTCCGGAATATAAGTATTCGAATCTGTTGTTCTTGTATCGCTGTGCCGACCGATTATAAAGTACGCAACGTTTTCGCCTGTCTCGTCTTTAATAAGTAAATCATAGAGGTTTTGATTCGCTTTGTTGTAAATTTGCGGCGTAAGTTCTACCGCCTTATAATCGTGCTCGCCGGTTATTTTTATTTCGGCTGTATCCGCAAAAACCGGCGCACACAAAAAAACAACCGCAAAAACGCAAACGGCGAAAAATAAAACTGCTTTCAGCGATCTGTGAAGCGTCATTATCAAAGTCCATTCCCCCATTTACAATAAGGCTATTGGTCAGTTCGAAAATTTTTGTAGACATGAAGTTTGCAAAAATTTAAAATTACATTCACTCTAAAATGTTCCTTTAAAGAAAACCCGATAAAAATGCTTGCTCTTTTCATCGGGTTAAACAGCAACACTATAGAATTAAGATTTTGTTATTTCGGCAAGACTCTTATACTATTCTACACTATTTGTATGATTTTTCAAGATTAAATTTTACGCACGGCAAAGCGGCGTGTTCAATTTTATAAATGGTAACTAAAATAATGCCGTTTAGGAAATTGAAAAGCGCCACTTTTTTAATCAAAAATAGATAACACTATTTCGCCATATTCTTTTTCATAATTTGCTATATGTTGTTTGCAAATATGCTCCAATAAATTGCTTAAGCTTCTTGTCTCCTCTTTTGCAATAATTTTCATTTTTCTCAAATACTCATCTTCTATGTTAAATGTAAATGGAGTTTTATTTGTAGGCATATATATCCCTCTCTTTTTTGCTGCGTAATAAAGAACAAATATATCGTATAGATATTCCATCATATATGTATATAGCAACAGTTATGTAACTGTAAAATAACTGTTGTGTTAAATATGAATCTATGACATAATAAAGCTTGAAAATTGCAGCTTTCAAAATGTGTGTATGTTGAGAAAGGGAGGGCAGCGATATAAAGCTAAGTTACTAAATAATAAAAGAAGTAAAGTCATTTTAAAAAGTGATTTGAAAAGAATAATACAAGATACGCATACACAAGAATTATGCAATTGATTAACTTTTTATTGAAAGGGGATTTCGTGTTGGACGATAGCGGATTTAATATTGGAATGGGAATATTGATAATAATAATGAATGTCCTTCCCATAGTTTTGATAGTTGGAGCAGTTATAGCTTTCGGGGGATACTCTTTTCGCAAAAAAAAGAAGAAGGAGTTGTCATCAGCAGTGAAAGACAGTTCGATTTTAGCAGAATTACTGGGGAAAACAGGTATTTTGCGCCTTTACGAAAACAGGGTGGAAATTACGCGAAGCGGACGCACAAATTTGTTAGTAAGTTTTGCAACAAACACTGCAACCGGTGACAAAATATACTTTTATGGGGATATAAAATCAATTGAGTTTAAAAAACCCACTATGGTAAGCATGGGTTTGGGTTGGTTTAAGTTCATCACCGGAGACGGTTCTTATCAGCGCCGCGACAGCCTTGGAAATAATTTAGGTCCTATGGAAGACCCAAACGCCTTTGTTTTTCAAAACAGCAGTCTTGAGGATGCCGTAAAGATTTATGAAATGCTAATGAATAAAATATCTCAATCAAAACAGTCTAACAGTTCGGTCATAGTTCAGCAGACCAGCGGTGCTGATGAATTGGCTAAGTAGGCAAGTTGTAAAATGAATTGCCCAAGGAAACAAAAAAGACCCAAAATGAATCAAACCAGTTACAATGGAGTTGAGAGACAACAAAGTGACAGGGAGGAAACAAAATGGGTCAAGGAC
>JAISVZ010000015.1 GCA_031271295.1 Clostridiales bacterium
AGAATATTATTTCGGTTCTGACGTTGGCAGATATAAATCAAAGCCGCAAAATAAGCGCCCTTTAGCAAGTAACAAGTACCGCAAACACTGAACAATATAAATATTTAGCGCTGCTTCTATTTGAACTCATGAAATAATTAGTGACATATATATGTCACTAATTATTTCAAATTCCGCACTTAATGCAATCTGCATTTTAAAGCTCTTAGCGCTGCATAACAGCTAAGATATTCAAATTTAATATGTTTGATTACTCACGCGGGCAATAATTACGCCGTTTGCCTAATCGAACGGGTTGAAATATGTGTTACGGCGCGGCTTTGCGCAAACCTTTCGCCATCTGCAAAGGGTACACTTGATTACTCACGCGCTCCTTTCGCTTCCTGCAAAGAACATGCTGATGGCTTCGGCGCGGGTTATATTGCACAGCATGATTGTGCCACGCGGCGGGAAACGATTTTCGCCGTCAAAAAATAATCTCTTTGGTATACTGGGGGCGAAAATTTGTTCACCAGAGCAGCGAGAAGAATATTTTTGAGCGCACTGTAAAAATAGACCTTTTATTATAACTTTGGTGTGCTCAAAAATGTTCTGAAGCGTCAGGTGGCACATTGCAGTGCGATATAATTTGCGCCGAAGCCACTCTACAACCCCCCTGCTGAAGTTGGCGCATAAGTGCGGGTAATACAAATAAACAATATTTTGCGCATTTAGTTCTCTGCGATGTGCATACAAATTGTTATACGCGGAACAAATAATAAGTTAGCTTATTATTCTAAGGTGAAACAATTGTACAGATGATGCTACCAATAATTTTTAAGTGCACCCTTGCCAAGAAAATCACTTGGCAAGTCTTTGCGTACCTTAGCATAATAGGTGCCGAGGTTTTAATTAATTTTACTTATAAGGGCGGTGAAAACGAATGAAAAAACAAGCGGAAAATATAGCGAAAAAATCAACGAAAAACCCTTCAAAACAAACTGCCATTTCCAAAAAAGCCGCCGGGGGTTTGCTGTTTATTTTGCCCGGTCTTTTGGGGTTTGTTTTGTTTTATATTGTTCCGTTTTTTATTTCGCTTTTTTATTCGTTTTTATCCAAACCCATTGGCGGGTATTTTGTGGGGTTTACAAATTTTATTGGCCTATTTAACAGCGGGCCGTACAAACAGGGCTTTACCAACACAATGCTTTTTATAGGAATATGCGTGCCGCTTAATATGGCTCTTTCCCTGCTTGCGGCTTTGGCAATAAACAAAACCGGCAAATATAAAAGCCTCTTTACGCTTATTTTTTTAATTCCTCTGGTTATACCGTCGGGCTCTACGGTATTTTTCTGGAGGAATTTATTTTCGCTTAACGGGTACATAAACGGTTTGCTTAACCAAATAGGAATTGAAAAAATAAACTGGCTGAATTCCCCTTCCGCGCGTTACGTTATAGTTTTTATTTTCATATGGAAAAACTTAGGCTACAACATCGTTTTGTTTCTTGCGGGCTTAAGCAATATCCCCAAAGAATATTATGAGGCTGCCGGTGCGGACGGCGCGGGAAAACTGCGTTGCCTTTCCTCAATTACTCTGCCGTGCCTTTTGCCAACAACAGTGCTCATTTTAATAATGTCTATAATAAATTCGTTTAAGGTTTTTAAGGAAATATTTATGCTGATGGATAATTACCCGCACGAGAGCGTGTACATGCTTCAGCATTTTATGAACAACATGTTCCAATCCGTAAACTACCCGCGCCTTACCACAGCCACAACAATTTTGGTTATCTGCATAACTTTTCTTACACAAATGCTGTTTAAGTTGGAAAGGAAGGTAACGGATGAATAGAAAAACCATAAACAAAATTCAAAACGTTTGTATTTTATTTGTCGTCACGGCGGTTTCGTTGGTATTTTTATTTCCGCTTATCGTAACGTTTACAAATTCGTTTATGTCGGAGGGTGAAATTGCGGTAAACTATTCAAGCGCGCGCTCGGTTTTTGATATTATAGACGGCATACAGGAAAAGTTTGTGCAAATAACCGCAATACCCGCTTCTTTTACGCTTAGGCAATACCAAAGCGTACTTTTAAGGCAACCGTCGTTTTTGGTGCTGCTAACAAATTCAATTAAAATTACCGCGCCGGTTGTGGTTTTTAATTTGATAATTTCGCTTTTAACGGCCTACGGGTTTACCGTTTGGCAGTACAAACATAAGGACGTTTTGTTTTTCATTTATGTGGTTGTAATGCTTATGCCGCTTCAGGCGGTGCTTGTGCCAAATTATATAATAGCGGATAAATTGGGGCTTATGAACAACTATCTCGCAATAATCCTGCCCGGAATATTCGCGCCGTTCGGCACATTTCTTTTAAGGCAAACCATGAAGGCAATTCCGCCGTCTTGTTTTGAGGCGGCGCGTATAGACGGCGCCGGGGATTTTGCGGTGTTTTGGCACATAATAGTTCCGCAGATGAAATCCGGCGCGGCGGCGCTTATAATGCTTACGTTTATTGAGTATTGGAATATTGTTGAGCAGTCCGTAATATTTATAAGGGATTATTTCAGGGAACCTCTTTCGGTGTATTTATCGCGCCTTGCCGAGGGACGTATGGGTATGATTTTTGCGATATCCTGCGTGTATATGTTCCCGCCGTTTTTATTTTTGGTGTTCGGGCAAAAGGACTTGGAAAAGGGAATAGAACTTTCGGGAGTTAAGTAAGGAGATTTTATTATGGAAAATACTAAACCGCAATCAAGAACTTTAAAAATTGTCGCCGCTGTTTCGGCGGCTGTTTTGATAATTTTAATTTTGCTGTCTAAAACAATATATACTTACAATTTGCCTGTTGTAACGGCAACCATCCCGTTTAGGGGAACGCTTAAAAAAACCGAAAAAACCGCAGGCGTTGTAACCTACGATAAAACTGCGGAAATTTACGCGGAAGTTTCCGGTAAAATTAAGGAAGTATTGGTGCGCGAGGGGGATACCGTAACCGCGCTTGCGCCAATTTTCGAGCTGGATTTTGAGGGCGCGGATACCGCCTTGGAAAAGCAAATTTCTGCTCTTGAAGCAGACCACAAAAAACGTATGGACGAACTTTTGGTTACGCGTGAAAAGTTAAATATAGATATAATTAGGATAGAGGCGAACACAGAAAATATAAACCGCAAAATAGAGGAACTGCTTACGCAAACATTTAAAACGCCGGAAGTTTCGGATTTTGAAATTGGTCAGGCGCAAAAGGAAATTGCCCAAGCCGAAGAGGATTTGGCGGGCACTTTAGCTCTGTATGAGGCGGGCGCTGTTTCAAAAAACGAAATGGATACGGCGCAGCGCAATATTACGCAGCTTAAAGACAACCTGGAAAACCTTTTAAAAACAAGGCAGGACAATTTGAATAAAGCTCAGGAGGATATTAACGAATTGGAGAAATCCCGCCAGGCGCAGCTTGCGGAATACAATTTTCAGCTTGAATCGTACGAACACGAGCTTGCCGCAAAAAGGCTGGATATAACCGCAAGCGCTTTGCAGGAGAGTTCTTTCGTTAGAGATTATGAAACTCAAATGGCGGATTTAACAGATAGGCTTAAAGTATACGAAAACAGTTCGCAGGTTTTAGCGCCGGATAACTGTGTGGTTTTAGAGCTTTTGGTAAACTTAGGCCAGCATATTGACGTAAACCAAAACCTTGCGTCGTTCGGGCTTACAAGCGGTTATATTATTGAATGCGATTTGCCGCTTGGAAATAATTTTACCGCTGCGGGAGATAAAGTTAAATTAAGCAATTCTTCAAGAACGGTAACCGGCGAGGTAATTAAAATTACGCCCGAAGCAAGCTCTAAAAAGGTTACGGTATCCGTTCCGGCGGAAGGCACATCCGCGGGCGAAACTTTTGAACTAACCTTTGAAAAGGAAAGCGAGCAAACATATACCCTTGTGCCAAACGGCGCGGTTAACAGGGATGCGGATGGTTATTTTTTAAGCCTTATTGAAAGACGCGACGGAATACTGGGCAAGGAATTTGTAACGAGCGCCATAAAAGTTTACATAGGCGATTCGGATTCGCAAAACACCGTTATAACCGACGGGCTTACCTTTTACGAACCCGTGGCGCTTTTATCCGACAAAGTGTTTTTACCCGGTCAAACCGTAAAACTGAAAAATGAGAGTGATTTTTTTGAAAATTAAAATATTTGCGGTTTTGGTACTGCTCATACTGTTTGGTTTTATTTTTTATTTGTCGCACCGCGCGGAAAATTCGGGAACGGAGTATCTTGCGGTTTTGCCTTATTCTCCCGGAAGCAAAACCATTTCGGTTAAAGCCGCCGACGACCTTAACGAAAAATTTCCGCTTACCTATAAAGCGGTATATCCCAAAACCGCCCGCGCGCTTGCGGTAAATAGCGGTGTTAATATTGTTTCAACCAATTATTCGTATGTGTTTGTTATGCGCTGCCGAATTTTAAACGGCGGCTTTTTCACGAAGGACGCGCAAAAAAACGCGTACCGCGAAGCCGTTTTAAACGAAAAGGCGGCGTTCGATTTTTTCGGCACGGCAGAAGCTGCGGGAAACGAAATATATATTGAAGATACGGCATATACCGTAACCGGCGTTATTGACGATTACGACAATAACGAGCTTAATATTTACATTCCGGTTTCGGTTTTGGCCGACGGCGAGGGTTTGGCGGAGAGCCTTGTTGTAAATTTGTCGGGAATGTATGAGGAAAACGTAAGAAACGAGCTTAAAGCGATTGGCATAGACGATTTAAGCTATAAAATGCTGAGTTTGCAAAAAGTTATGCAAGTTACTTCGGAAAAAGCTCCCCTTGCGGCAGGTTTTGCTATGTTTGGGTTTTTGCTGCTTATTTTAAAAAAGGTTTGGAGGGCGATAGTTTTATGCCGGGAAGAAATAAGGGAGCAAAACAAAGCTAACTACCTTGGCGAAATGCTAACAGATAAGGGCAAAGCTGTGTACAAATTCGCGGCGTTTTTGCTGCTTTCAGCGGTTTTGTTGGTATTGTGCTATTTTACAATTACCTTTGGCGCGGAAAGGTTTATGCTTGTAAACGAAACGTCGGGAATTTTTAACGGCGTTGTAACAACCGGGTTCGCAAACGAAATAGATAACGCGCAAAACCTGTACAACGCCGCCAATTTAGTTTTTATTCTTTTTGCTGTGGGCTTTTCGGCCTTTATTGCGGCACAATTTCTAACCAGTAACCGTCGGGGTCCTCAATAAAGTACAATCCCATACCGGGGTTTTCAAAACAAATACAGCCCATCTGTTCGTGAAGCTTGTGCGCCGCGTCGTAGTCGTCGGTGGTAAAGGCTATGTGAATTTCATTTTCGCCCAAGTCGTACTTTTGCGGGTGGTCTAATAGCCATGTAAGCTCTATGCAATGGCTTGAATTGGCGTTTTGCAAAAACACTATGGTAAACCCGTTTCCATGGCTGCGTTTAACTTCTTTTAAGCCGAGAGCCTTTTCGTAAAATTCAAGGCTTTTGGGTAAATCTGTTACGTTAAGGTTGTTATGTACAAGTTTAAAGTTCATCTTTTTCACCTCCTTGTGCGTGTAGATTGTAATTTTATAATCCTTATAATCGTTACGATAGTTTCGATAGCAGTAACTTTAGTATCCATTTGAAGCCTGAAGACGAAAAAAAATAAGCCGCCCGAGCAAATGGCTTATTTTTTCTTAACTTTCTAAAAAGTTGAGTTCAGCTATGACCGCCCCGCAAGCAATATGCGAACCTGAGAGAGTGTTAAGGCGCTCTCTCTTTTTTTGCGAACCCAAGAGAGGGTGTATGTTCCCTCTCTTTCATTTTATCTAAATTTTAAGGGCTTTATTCACAATTGTCAAGATTTAAAATCGGGGCGCAGCAACACTCTGATTTCGTGACAATGGGATTGTTAACCAATAATATCACAAGTATGACAGATTCCCCGAACTATCCATATAAGACCATTGCCCGTTAAGAAATACCATTGACTTACCATCTTTGAATGGTCGAACCATTTCAAACTTAGGTTCCACAATTATACGTTCACTCGTAATAAGACCATATTTACCGCTATCCCTTACCCAAAAATATTTAGATCCAAAACATTGACCAATATAATCATAACTTGGTTCTATAAGCACTTTACCTGTCATATCTATTAACCCATATTTACCCAACTTTGTAACATATGCATAAGTTTGATTAACAAAGGCCGAAATATTATCCCATATAGGCTCCACCATTATCTCGCCAAGTTCATTGATATATCCATATTTGTTATCTTTCATGATTAACGCATACTTTATTTTTTCTTCTGACTTCCAAAAGTTATCTTTTCTGACTACTTTGGAATATACAAATGGTCCAATATAATCCAACTCAGGTTCTACTATTATTCCATTGTACGAGTCAATAACCCCAATTTTACCTTTCAGATGTACGATACGTATGCGCATTGTATAATCAATTCCATCTTCCCTTTCTTTAACAATTTCCTCTATACATTCCCATTGGTTTGCATTTATATCCACTATACCTCAACCCTTCTTGATAGATAGATTTTTACTCAACATTTAAACACACTTAAATAACTGTTAGTTTTGCAACCGGAACTTACTTTTTCAATTTCATACAAAATAAAAGGCATAAAATTTTAAACTCGAAAATCCGGATTGCTTTGAACCCAGCCGCCAACGGTATCAACAGTCGTATCTCCGTCTCCATCTACCCAAATTTTCCTTCCGTCTGACAGAGTGCGCCAATACGCATTTACGAAATGTGTTTCGTTATTTTCGATTAACTCCGTATCTTCGGTGCTGCCATCATCAATGTTATCGAACTCATCCGCATCATCCGTGCTCACAACGTCATCAATACCATCGAACTCATCTGCATCATACGCGCTCACAGCGTCATCAATGCCATCGAACTCGTCTGCATCATCCGCGCTCACAATGTCATCAACGTCATCAATGCCATCAATATCCACAACATGACCGACAACATCTCCAATGGTAAAAGCTACTCCTGCTACAACACCAATCTTTAAAAGCTCACTGCCAACTTTAAGTGTTTTATCCATATCACCTTCAAGGATTGCGCCAAATGTATCAATACCTTTTACCGCAAGCCCAACTGTACCTTTTACAATGCCGCTAACATAACTTACGGTGCTATCGGCAGCTTTCTCAAAACCCTCAGACGCCATTTTCTGATCGGAAGTTGCTACTCCATAAATAGTTTCAGCTACACCCTCACTGAAATTACCAAGTAAATCTCCTGTTCGTTGTGTTACTTTGAACACACCTTCACCAATCTCTTTAATATAATCGCTGTTTAAAATTTCTCCGGCAATTGCAAACGGAGCGCCTAACACTCCGCCTGCCAACGTGCCTAAACCCGTGCCTAAGTCACTTAAAAAGCCCATAAAATCCTCCCAATTTATGTAGTAATACCGTAACTCTAAATATAAACAAAGCCGGAAGTAAAACACGCCTACGGCTTTGTTTAAAAATTCTAAATCACCGAAAAACCAATCTTTCAAAAATTACCTAAACGCGTCCACAGCCTTATTTATCTTACTTTCGAATTCCTGTTTTGTATTATTGTTCACAGACATAACTATTTCTTTAAACTTACCGGAATTCGGCTGTGCCAATACATACGCGCTGCTTTGCGGAAATATGCTGCGAATAACAAACATACAGTCCTTTACGGTGTCGGCGTATATTTCTTCGCCTCGGCTGGCAAGCATTGAGAAAAGAATTCCCAAACGCCATGTAAGTGTTTTGGCGCAAACGGCGTTAAAATAAACCCCGATAACAGGTATTCCGCCGAGAAATTTGTCATGAACCAAATCAAACAAGCATTCGCTTAGTATATTACTGATAATAGGAGAAATAACTCCCTTATCAACAACACCGCGCCCATATAATCCCCGTATTTTGTTAAACATGGGTACATAGTGGGTGCCAATAACCATAACGTCTACTCCCCACGCAATCGCGCCTCCAAACAACGCGCTTGCGCCTTGAACCATCATGTTTGAATTTGCCGTCGATTGAATTTCTCTATAAGCCGCCATTGCCGTTTGTTCTGCACTGTTCAAAACACATCCTCCTACAAGCTGTCAAAAAAATCTTTTAAGCCTTTAGCTATCGACTGTCCGCCTTCCGCCCCTACCATAGAACCAATGCTGCCGCCAACCACCGCTCCTAAAGGACCAAAAATGGAGCCGATTACCGCTCCCGCTGCCGCGCCGCTTATTCCGCCCGCAACCGCGCCGTTTTCTTCCGCAGAACTGTTCGCCCTTGACACGGACTTATTTACTTCCCTTCCTGCCTGGCGTATTGTTGAGTTTGTAAGATATTGAAACAAATCCATTTTTATTACTCCCTTCATTATATAATTGAGCTTATTAAAGCTCTTAAATCACATGTTTAAAGCGTTATCCATTCCCGCGAGTTCAAGAAACTCGTCACGGTAAATCCAGTAATATGTTTCTTTTATGCCGGTATCTTTGTTGTACCGGTTAAAGTTAAGCGCGGTACATACGTTGGTTTCATCCGGTTCCCCCGTGCCGACGCTTGCAACGGTAAAGTTCTCATAATCATCCGTGCGGAAAACAATTAAACGCGGGTCAACCTTATGCCTATAATCCGGTGAAGCCAATTCCGGTATCTTATCATAGGATTCGAACACCTCAACCGGGCCGTAGAAAAGGCTCTCTATTCTTATACCGTCGGTATTTTGCGTATTGTTGTTACGGTTTTTGGAAAAGGCGCTACCGGTATCACCTGCTGCTTCGCCGCTGCCATAAGTATTTGGCGCCGGGTAAGCGTTTTGAATTTCAACTATCTCCCAATAGCCGGAGCCGTAACCGTTGTTTTCCAAGTCCTTTTTATTATCCGGCAACAGTGCGTTAAGGTCGGCGCCGCCGCTTAATACGTATACGTTTCCGCTTCCGTCGTCAGATATTTTGCCTCGCGGAAAAACAAGCGTATGTTGGTACTCAAGTTCGTCTAAGTAATCAAAGACGTTTTCGTCCGGTACGCGCCCATCAACATTTTTTACGCCCACCGAATACCTAAAGTTAATATGTAATGTGCGAGTACCGCCCGATTGCGGGAAATACAAGATAAAAACATCCGCAGGGACAGCCCGTTTTGTTTGGTTTGGATCCGCCACACACAGCAGACCGGATATTAAGATACATTCCTCTGCGCCTTCGTAAAAGAACCCGGCATCCAAATCCGTTATATAAAACGAGCGCCAGTCCGTAATATTTTCGCCTGTTACCGTGTTATACGCCGACGTACCTTCGCCAAGGCTTAACACCAACTTCTTACTTCCGTTGCTTTTAAGCTGATAAACCTTGTTGGTTATTGCCTCGTAGGTACCGTAGTATGCAGTTTCAACGTAACGCGGCTCGGTAACGTCGAAAGACAGAGCGCCGCGTACCTGCGTTTGCAAAGGTAAAACGGCGAGCAGCACAGTAACAGCGAATAAAACAATAAATTTCTTAGTCATTTAAAACCATCCCCTTTTAGTTCGTTTTTCATTTAACCGCAACGCTATACCGAAGGCGGAAAACATACGCCTAAACAGAGCGCAATTCGCAATGCGGAAGCCGATTGACGCTAAGCTTACGGTAAACGGTTTCGCACCTCGGTATATCTTTCCTAAGAGCTGCGCTTATCGTATCACAGTTTTTAATGTAATAAATATGCCAACAGCATATTTGTTAAAAACTTAGTAAATACGTTTAAACTCATATTTTCCGGTATAATCCGGCAGCGATTCTATATTATCGCCAATCAATTTATCAAAAACATATAAATAGCCGTCGTAAAAATGAAAATATAAAGATCCGTATCCGTCTATGCTTGCCTCATAAAAGCTATCCTTTTTTAGCATCGCCGCACCCGATATATCATTTTCTTCCGTTTTAATTCTATATGCCAACCCGTCGCCAACCTGCGTTATATACAACTCGCTGTTAATGCCCTCCTGATAATAAAAACCCTGTATATTTGCGGTTTTGCTTGTATTACCGTCAAGAATTACAGGAGAAGCGCCATGCAAATTAAACCATGTAAACAAGTAATTATAATGAAGATCGGATTTTTGGTCAGGTTCGTTTGTGTAAAAATATGATGCTCCGTTATAATAAAGACCGATGTAAATTTCCCCCTTTCCGTTTATCTCAAGATAAGCGTTAAGTACATCGGGATTTTCAGTCTCTTGACTGGAAAATATATACGAGTCGTCCCAATCCATATATCCGGATACTCCGTAATTCGAAATATTCTCATAAAAGTATTCGTATTTATCACCCAATAAAAATTTAACCGTCTGCGTAAGAGAAAGCGAATCAAGTACGGAAATTACATTATTGTTGCTGCTTTCAACAGTTTCTTTTAGCCTGAATATTGGTTTTGGCAGGTAATCATACGTAATATCTTCCTCGTCCGCCGAATTTTGAACAAGTGCGCCTGTAACATACTTGCCGTTGTACACTTGCGCATTCCCTCGGGCGGATTCCGTCAGCTTATCAAATACAAGCATGTATCCGTCATAGAAATGGAAATACATATATCCGTAATCCTCTATATACGCCTCGTAATAATCGCCTTTAGCTTCAGCTGTTCCTTTTATTGTTTGTTCATTTGACCTAATCTCATACTCCAATCCGTTTTCACGCTGTGTGAAATTTAATTCAAAACCGTTCTTTGGGTTCGAATATAGCGCTTCCACATTATCCAACCTGCTTTTTTCCCCGTTAAGTACAACAGACGAACCGCTGTTATAGTTAAACCAATCCCAATGATAACTGCTGTTTAGTTCATTTCTTTGCAGTTCCAATGCCCTTGGAGTAAGCGCATAATAAGATAAAATTTCCGGTAAATTTGTATAATAATATAAAACTCCTTCATTATACACACCGATGTATACATCGCCATAGAAGCCCATTTCAAAATACGCGTCGGAAGTGTCTAAGCCGGTTTTATCATAATGAAAAAAAAAGTGATTTCCGGTTAACTTAGAAGACATATAATACCCGCCTTCCGTCATACGTTTATAGAAAAATTCGTAGTTATCACCTGTCATCTGTTTAGTATCTATATTCTCAAATCCGTCAATTACCTCACCTAAATTATCCATATCCTCATAAAGTAAGTCACCTGAATTAAATGTTTCCTCAACAAGTTCATGTAAACCAAAAGTAATTTTAGGTCTATGTTCAAGTGAAGGTGAAACCGGATTCTGATTAGATGAAGTGTTCGGTTCCAAAACTGCCGGTAATTCGGAAGCTTTCTCAGGTTCCAATTCCGTTGATGAATCGGAAGTTTGCTCCGGTTCTATTTCCTGCGAAGAATCTGAAGCTTTCTCCGGTTCTATTTCCTGCGTTAAATCGGAAATTTTCTCCGGTTCCAATTCCGCCGGTAAATCGGAATCCTGCCCCCGGTTTGTATTTGAGCCGGAAATCTCTAACACTGCTTCATGTGCAGTTTGGTTGTAAGAGTTCTCGGCAGACGGCGGATTAAGCAAATGCCTCAGCCCGAAGAACAGCAAAACGAACGCGGCACAAGCGGCGGCTCCAATTGCAATTCTTAAACCATTCCTTTTAATTTGTACTATGGCTTTGCGCAGTTCCGATACGTTTTGATAGCGCCTTGCCGGCGAAATATCGCAGCACTTTTTGATTATCGGCGTTAAAGTGCCGCAATCATTAAGCGGTACGTCCGGTGCCAACTGTTTGCCTGTTAATAACGTAACCATTAATTTACCAACCGCGTAAATATCTGTTCTCGCATCCGTTTGCGCGTAACCAAATTGCTCCGGCGCGGCGTAATACTCCGTACCCAAAGCTTTAGTATCGGATTTGCCGCCGCTGTTATAATTGCGCGATATATCAAAATCAATAAGTTTAGGCGTACCGTCGTCGGTAATTATGATATTGGACGGTTTTATATCCCTATGAATTATTGGCGGATTTGCGAAATGGAGCTGCTCTAACGTATCGCACAGCGTTAAAACCCAAGCAATTACCTGTTTTGTGTCAGATTTACCTTGATTTCCTATAATCTCGTCTAACCTTGTGCCTGATATGTATTCTTCTATAACACAAATTTGAGCTTCGTCTTCAATTATGTGGTGTATTTTAGGAATATTCTTAGGCGGGTTTGCCTGCAGCTGCTTATAAACGTTTGTATCGGCGTCGCTTGGTAAAAGCCGTTTAACAAAAGGACGGTCGGATGCCTCATCAAGTACCATATATACCTTGCTGCGTCCTTCATCGGAAAGAATACGGATTTCTTTAAACCGTGAAAGGATGTACTCGCTCTCTAAGTTAGACATGGGAATTCTCCTTAATATTTTTATTGTATCATCTGCAATATCATGGTAATATATTTATGTATTACAGTCAACAATTGAGATTTGAGGGCGGCGAATGAAGAAAAAAACAGACGATATAGCGGCGGAAATTAAAAATACCGGCGATATAGAAACGTATATGCGTGAAAATAGCGGTGAATTCAGCAGCGTTATGTTTCAGCGAACGCTTAAACAGCTGTGCGGCAAAAGCGGTTTGTCGCAGGAAACTATTGCCGAACGCTCAATGTTAAGCCACGGGTTTGTAAATAACCTTTTGAATAACGCAAAAAAATCCCGCCGTGACACCGTTATAAAACTGGCGTTCGGACTGGGACTTAATGTTGACGATACAAACCGGCTGTTAAAACTCGCTGGGCACGGAGAATTATACCCGCGCATAGAACGTGACGCAATTATATTGTTTTGCCTGAATAAAGGCGTTAGCCTAATAGATACCAACATTCTGCTTCAAAAGCGGCTTCAGGTTTTGCTCACTTCTGTGAGTTAAGCATCACCCTTTACTAAAGATAATCGCGTTGACATACTCACGCAACACATTTATAATTCTAACAAGCATATTGCGGGCGGCATTATCGGCTGAACTCTGAAAGTAGGGATGCCGGTGGATTTTTTAACTATAATCTTTATAATTGTTGCGATAGTTTCGATAGCAGTAACTTTAGTATCCATAAATAAGTCGAAAGACGAAAAAAAGCCACCCCGCTAAGGTATGGCTTATTTTTTCTTAACTTTCCAAAAAAGTTGAGTTCAGCTATGACCGCCCCGCAAGCAATATGCGAACCTGAGAGAGTGTTAAGGCGCGCTCTCTCTTTTTTTGCGAACCCAAGAGAGGGTGTATGTTCCCTCTCTTTCATTTTATCTAAATTTTAAGGGTTTTATTCACAATTGTCAAGATTTAAAATCATAGCAAGCGACGGCAAAAACGCAAAACCTTACGGCGGGGTAACACCTACCTGCCGGACAAAATCTCCCCTAACTGCCCTAACAAATTCCCGTTTCCAACCGATATATTCCCCACATTTTTTATTACGCCATTGCAAGGTGCCGCGTGTATACAGACATAAACCCGTACAACCGCGAATACACTCTAATAACAAGGTAACCGGAGGGAAAAATGAGTGCAAAAAGCGTTGCTCAAAGCGCGATGATTCTTACCGCGGCAGGGCTCATTACAAGGGTGCTCGGTTTTGTTTACCGCATTTACCTCTCTAACGCCATAGGTGCGCAGGGCATGGGTTTGTACCAGCTTATTATGCCCGTGTATTCTCTTGCGTGGTCGGTATCGTGCGCGGGTTTTACAACAGCTATATCCAAGCTGACCGCAGCGCAGAGGGCGCAGGGCGGGTACGGAAATATATGGCGCATAATTAGAATCTGCGTTTTAATTTCCACCGTTATCGCCGTAAGCCTGTCGTACGTTTTGTACTTTTTCGCCTCCGAGGCGGCGCTGTTTTTCTTTAAGGATGAACGCGTAATACTGCCGCTTAAGGTTCTTGCGCTGTGTTTTCCCGCTATGGCGGCGGGCAGTTGTTTGCGGGGTTTTTTTTACGGTATGCGCGAAAGCGTTGTTCCGGCAATAAATCAAGTTTTGGAACAAAGCGTGCGTATGGCGGTTATTTTTTTTATAGCGCAGTATTTTATTCCGCACGGGTTAACTTACGCCTGCGCGGCTTGTGTTATAGGCATTGTGGCGGAAGAAATTTTTTCTTTCCTGTTTGTTTTCGCTTCGTTTCGTAAATTTAAGCGCATAAACCAGCATAAACAAAAACCGTCGCTTAGTTATAAAAACGCGTTAAAACTGATTCTTGCAATTTGCCTGCCGCTTGCGGGCAACCGAATTTCGGGCTCGCTTTTAGGTGCGCTTGAAAACACGCTGATGCCTCAGCGCCTTGCCATTTTTTCCGGCTCCGGCGCGGACGCTATGGCGTCTTTCGGAAAACTCAGCGGTATGGCTATGCCGCTTATATTTTTTCCGTCCGCGTTTTTAACTTCGCTTTCGGTCTCTTTGCTTCCGGTAATTTCGGAAGCGCACGCAACAAACAATACAAAGCGCATTAACCGCACGGTATCGAAAACAATTCTTTTTACGGCAGTTGTGGGAATTGGCGCGGCGGGGCTTTTTACCGTGTTTTCAAACGAGATGGGAAGCGCCGTTTATAAGCAGGACATAGGGCATTATCTTAGAATTTTGGGGGTAATGTGCCCGTTTTTATATATCCAAATGACAATTTCGGGAATACTGAACGGCTTAGGTTTTCAGGTTTTTATTTTCCGCAACAGTTTGCTTTCGTCTATAATTACAATCTTATTTGTATACTTTTACGTGCCGGTAAAAGGTGTGGACGGCTTTCTTTTGGGTTGGTTTGTAAGCCTTCTAATTACCTGTGCTCTGGATTTGCATAAGCTGAAAAAAAATGTTGAGATTGCAATAAATTTTTCCGATTTAATTATTAAGCCGCTTTTAGCGTCGTTTTTGGCTTCTCTTGCCGCGCGGCTTTTGGCGGTACATTTTTTATTTGCCCGCTTCGGGCAATTGCCTGGGCTAATAATTGCGATTGCCGTAATTTGCGCTTTATACGTTGGGCTTATTGTGGCAACCGGCTGCGTTATGCCGGAGGATATACGTTTTATTTTCCCGGCAAAAAAACAAAAAAGAGCATAAAACATTGAACGGATTTTTGTGTTGTGATATACTACACATTATTTGAAGTAAACTTAGGGTATACAGGTTTGCCTGGTCTTTGGCGGAAGGATGAGGGTTTTAATGAGTTTGGATTTAAAGCAGGGGAGCATTTTGGAAGGTAAAGTTGCAAAAATAAAACCGTTTGGCGCTTTGGTACAGCTACCCGGTAATGTTTTTGGGCTTGTTCATATCTCCAATATCTCGTCGTCATTTGTGCAAAATGTGGACGATTTTGTTTGCGTTGGGGATACCGTGCGGGTTAAGGTTTTATCCGCGGACGAAAAGTCCAACAAAATTTCGCTCTCAATTAAAGACGCGATTGGTGAAAATCCGAATCAAGGCGAAGGTTCCCCAAACCCGGACGACGAGGAAGCGCCAAGGTACTCATCGCCGCCTTCGGTTGTTTCGTCCGGCACAAATTCTTCTTTCGAGGAGAAATTCAAAGAGTATGTAAAATCGTCAAACGAGAGGCTCGCCAGTATAAATAAAAGAAATAAAAAGCGATAAAAAAAAAGTACCCAAAGGGTACTTTTTTATTGTTTAAAGGTCAAGCAAGGCAAGTACAAAATAAACCGGAGAATTCCAATATATCGCAATTTCATTCGAAGCGCAGCTTTCCTTTACATCCGCGTAGCATTTCGCCGGCGGAAAACCCGCGCATAGCTCCTTAAGCGCACTGTCGTGTAAATGCATTTCGGGGCCGCCCGCAACCATTCCGGGAACAGCCTCCCCCTTTGCAACCGACGGGCGGTGATGCGGGTTTTTTACGCTCTTTTTCCCAAACCCGGTAACAAAACTTTGCGAAATTGCGTTTTTACCCAAAAGATAATTCATATGTTCCTGCGCGGCTTCGGTATATTCGGGGTTTCTTTCAATCTCATTTGCTAAAAGCAGTGTCATAGCGTTATTTGCCAAAACCATGTTGCTTCCCCATATGTAGGTTTCTTCAAGCGAGTCGCCGTATGGGCTTTTGCCGTATTTTTGCATAATATCGCCGCACAGCAATTTAAGCGTATCCTTCATTTGCCCATAAATTTTTTCATCCGCGATGCTTTCCGCGTGCAAAAGGTATTCTGCAATAGCGTACGTACCCATATCCCGCCAGCCAAGACCCGTAAAAATTTCGCTCTCCTTTATGCATGTGTGATATTTTTCATCACCCGTGGCAATAAAGAGTTCAGCCGCCGCCCAAAAAATTTCATCTTGAAACTGCGGGTCCGTATAACCGCCCGTGCGGATACCGGCGGGGTTTTTATAAGGCGTCATATTTAAATTGCTCTCGCACCATAAAAACGCACTCTTTGCCGCACTTAGCAGCATTTCCTTTTTTTCCGGGTAAAAGCGCGATGCCATTGCCATTACGGCGGCAAAATCCCCGGCTGCGTTAAGCGAAGGCGGCGCTATAAAAAGTTCGCCGTTTTCATCTTCCGGCATCATATCAAGCGCGCAAAACGATTTGCACGAAACTTTGTGGTACACCGCGCCGGTTGCCTCATCCTGCATTTTAAGCATCCATTCAATTTCAAACCACACGGTATCCAAAACTTCGGAATCCGGGTTTTTGGAAAGCTCGTACGCAAGAAGTAAATCCGCGACAGTTTTTGCGGCGGGAACCACATAACGCCCGTAATCGCCCGCGTCGTGCCAGCCTCCGGAAACATCCTTTTTTATTTCGGTTTCGTAAATTGCGGCAAGCCCCGTATGGCAAGCCGAATGCGACCATAACCCGCCATTTACCGAAACGCCGCACTTTTGATAGTTAAACATTTCAAGAATTGCCCGGCGCAAGTTGCCGTAAGGGTTTTCGTCAATTATAAAACCGTATGATTCGCCGCTTGGCGTTTTTAAAAAATATTCACCGCGCTCGGTTATGCCGGTGAAATCCGCAAGGCAAACCGAACCTTTCGATGCCGCGTGCCCTACCGGCGCAGAAACTTTCCCGCAAAGTACGCTCTGCGAACCCGCCGCGGTTTGGCGAAAAACCTCAAATTCCGAATCCCCCGGCGAAAGAACGGCTATCTTTTTATCGCCCGGCCTGTACCCTAACTGATTTAATTTTATTTTCATCGTATTCTCCTTAATACTTGCCATATTCTGTTTACGTAGCAGAATTATACGCCATGGAAGAAATCAAGTCAATCAAGTTAACTCAGTCGAATTTTACATTTTTTTATGTAGCGGTTTCTAATTTTCCATGATATACTAACACCGAAAACATTTAAACGGAGATAAAATTATGCCGATAAACGAACTTATAAGCCAAAAAATAAATCAAAATTCAAGCCCGTCCGGTTTGCGAATAACCGACATGCGTTTTACGGATATAACAGGCATACCGTTTCACACAACGCTTATGAAAATTTACACAAACCAGGGTATTACCGGTTTTGGCGAAATACGCGACGGTGCGAGCAAAAGATACGCGCAAATACTGAAATCGGTTTTGCTCGGTGAAAACCCGTGCGATGTTGACCGTCTTTTTCGCAGAATAAAGCAGTTTGGCGGCAGCGGAAGGCAGGGAGGCGGAGTAAGCGGAGTTGAAACCGCGCTGTGGGATTTGGCGGGCAAAGCTTACGCTGTTCCGGTTTATGCCCTTTTGGGCGGAAAATTCCGCGACAGTATCCGCATGTACGCGGATACGGACATTACGGGTAAGCACACGGGTAAGGAAATGGGCTCGGCTCTTAAAAAAAGAATGGAGGCGGGGTACACATTTTTAAAAATGGATTTAGGGCTTGATATTTTGCAAGGTTTGCCGAATACGGTTAGTGCGCCCCTCGGCTATTTTGAAACTCAAAACGAAATATACATGAAAATTGAAGAAGCGAAAAACGCGAACGATGCATGGGCTTTGCGTTATTGGAAAAACAGGCTCTACGATGCCAACAACGTAATGCATCCGTTTACCGGAATACATATCACGGAAAACGGGCTTGATATTTTGGAAAATTACGTTGCCGATGTAAGAAGCGTAATAGGGTACGAGGTTCCTTTGGCGGTAGATCATTTTGGCCATTTAGCTTTGGAGGACTGCATAAAGCTTTGCCGCCGTATTGAAAAATTCAACTTGGCGTGGGCGGAGGATATGATTCCGTGGCAGTTAACCGAGCAGTACAAAATACTGCGCCGCCAAACTGCGGTTCCTATTTGCACCGGCGAGGATATCTATTTAAAGGAAGGTTTTAAACCGCTTCTTGAAAGCGGAAGCCTTAGCGTAATCCATCCCGATGTTCTTACCGCGGGCGGAATACTCGAAACCAAAAAAATATCCGATTTGGCGGCGCTTTACGGCGCGGCAATGTGTATCCACATGGCGGAGAGCCCAATTGGCTGCCTTGCGGCGGTACACACCGCGGCAGCTTGCGAAAATTTTACCGCGCTGGAATTCCATTCGGTGGATATAGCGCAGTGGAACAACATTTACGAGGGAAACCTCCCAAAACCCCTCGTGCAAAACGGACATATAAAGGTACCCGATACGCCGGGCCTTGGAATTGACTCTTTAAACGACGAAGTTTTGGCGGAGCTTATCCATCCGGAAATTCCCGGCATGTGGGAGGATACGGCGGAATTTGATACCGACCCGCGAAACGACAGGTTGTGGAGCTAACTTACCGCTAATTTAGAATTACAAAATTATGTGTTTAGCTCTTTACTTTCAGAGATTAAAACATTATACTTAACCCGTGCAATTGTTTTGCGGAAATTTTAAAACAGCGGCCAGATAGGATGTGATGAAATGAAAATTGAGAAAATAACCGACTGTCAGTTAAGAATATTACTCAGCCGGTCGGATTTATCGGAACGGAACATTGATTTAATGGAGCTTTTAAGCGGATCCGACAAAACTCAGGTTTTCTTCAAGGAAATGATGGAGCAGGCGTCGGCAGAGTACAATTTTCAAATAAGCAACTCGCCTCTCGTTATTGAAATCTCACCGATTTCCGTTGACAGCCTTATGATTACCATTACCAAAATGGACGGCGACCTTCAAAATTTAGATTACGGGGGCGGGCTTAATTTACTTTCGGAACTTGCCAAACTTACAAGAAGCGGAAAACGCGGTTATCCGCAAAGGGCAAAGGCGGTTAAGCGTCCGGAGGAAACACAGTTAATTTTCACATTTGAAACTCTTGACGATGCCGCAAAAGCCGCAAAACGTCTTACCGCAATTTTTTCGGGTGAAAGCAGCTTACTTAAATTTAACGGAAAATATTATTTTGTTCTGCACAACATACAGGAAGAAAACCGGCCTGCTTTAGTGCGGTTGGAAAATATTTTGTCCGAATACGGGCAGAAACAGCCGGCAAACTCCCTTGCCGAACAGCACCTTAAGGAACATGGGGACGTAATAATAAATTCCGGCGCGGCATGTAAACTCGCGCAGTATTTATAAACAATTAAAAAAAGCGCGTGCGGATAAAGCAAGAATCCGCACTGCGCTTTATTATTTGGATTTTAACGCAAAGAGAATGGAATGATTTGCTGTATGCAACAATACGGGGATTTAAACGACGAAAACCTTATATCCTTAATCCGCGAGGGGGATGGCGCCGCTCAGGATTATCTTTTGGAAAAATACAAAAGTTTAGTGAAGATAACCGCGCGCCCGTATTTTATTATCGGCGCGGACAGAGACGATATAATTCAGGAGGGAATGATAGGCCTTTACAAGGCCGTAAGGGATTTTGACCCTTCCAAAAACGTAACCTTTGAATCGTTCGCGGGGCTTTGCGTTACAAGGCAAATTATAACCGCAATAAAATCCGCCGGACGCAAAAAACATTCGCCCCTTAATTCGTCCGTTTCGCTAAACCAAAACATTGACGGCGAGGATTATTCGTTTATGGAAATATTGCCGCAAAGCCAGTCGCAAAGCCCGGAGGATTTGCTGATAAACAAGGAAACCAAAAATTTTATCGAAATACAGATAGAGAAAAAATTAAGCGAGATGGAAAGCAATGTTCTGCGGCTTTTTCTGCTTGGGAAAAGTTACGCGGAAATTGCTAAAATAGTTAAAAAAGACGAAAAATCAATAGATAATTCACTGCAACGGGTAAGAAGGAAAATAGCCAATTTTATTAAAACAGGGTAAAAACGCACGCCAACTTACCCAAGCGCCACATCTAAAACCATCATAACCGCAAACCCAAACAAAACGCCAAACGCCGCAAGAGTTTTGTTATCCTTAAACGATTCGGGGATAAGTTCCGAACACACAACGGCAATCATCGCACCGGCGGAAAACGACAGCGTAAGCGGCAGCGCGCTGCGAACCGCCATTGCGTATAAAACGCCGATAACTCCCGCAAACGGCTCCGCAATTCCCGAAGCCTGCCCAACCATAAAGCTCTTTAGCCTTGACGCGCCGTCCCTGCGAAGCGGCATTGCAACACACACTCCCTCAGGGAAATTTTGAAGCCCAATACCAAAGGCGAGCATAACCGCGCTTTGCGCCGACGCGCCCGAAACCCCCATAGCCGCGCTTGCAAACGCAACGCCTATAGCAAGCCCTTCCGGAATGTTGTGAAGAGTTACCGCGCAGGCAAGCAGAATTGAACGTTTTGTACACTTCCCATCATCGTTGCCGCTGATACTACTACACTTAATCAAGTTTGCTTTAGTGAGAAAAATATCACACCCAATAACAAAAGCGCCGCCAAGCATAAAGCCTGTTGCCGATATTAGCCAGGCGTTTCCGTTAAGCTCCGCAGCAAGCTCTATTGCGGGGGCAAGGAGTGACCAAAACGACGCCGCAATCATAACTCCCGCCGCAAACCCCATTGCTAAATCCAAAACCTTTTGGTTAATGGTTTTGAAAAAGAAAACCACTCCCGCGCCCATTGCCGTTACCAAATAAGTAAATATTGTAGCAAAAAGCCCTTGCAAAACAGGATTTAATTCCAAAAACCGTGCCATAATTTCCGCCTTGAATAAAATCTCTATTAATTATATGCACGTTCTATATTTCTTGTTATAAAGCGGGTACGCAAAAAAATTTACCAAGAAAATCACCTGGTAAATCTTTTTGGTGCGCATTATAAATCCCGCATGAAGCCTCAATTTTTATGTTCATTTAAATTAAGGCAACCTTTTGTTTTTCGCCCACAGTATTTGTATAAGTTCCGCTTTGCCGCGCAAAACCCGCGCAAGGCAGAACAACATCCGCCGTTTTAAAACCATCCGCCTCCATATAAGCCGCGCTAACGCACAAAAATTCCAGCCCGGATAAGTTCGCCCCGCAGGCAAAACCGCCGAAAGTTTCACTCGGTGAATCCGCACCGCTTAAATTTTCTTCCGGTAATTGCGCACCGCTTGAATTTTCTTCCGGTGAATCCGCACCGGAAAGGCACTCTCCAAACGCCGTTAAAGCGCGGATTGTTCCGTTTTTAATTTTTTCCGTAAGTTCATTTGCGTAACCTATGCCCGCGTCCGCCAGCCCTTGGTCGTTGGCGTTTTTCTTTAGCTGAATAATGCCGCCGGTAGTGCCGCCGCCATGTTCGGCGCTTATTGCCGCATTCGCCAAAAGGGTTTGCGCATCGTAAGAAATGTCGTCCTGCGCAAAAACAATTATGGATTTTTCGGTTTTGTATGTGCCGTACTCTTTTATTGCGTTGCCTATTTCGTCCAAACCAAAGCGCTTATCGCTCCATTCATCCGCAAGGGATGGAGTGCTGCCCGCCGCCAAAATCAGCTTCGCGCCGTTTAATACAGCCTTGCGGATTTGGATTCCAACAACCGGGTGCGATTTCATAATATCCCGCGCGGCAAGCAAAATAACATCCGCGCTCAAAATATCGTTAAACGTACGGTTTGACGCGTCTTTTCCGGTTACTGCGCTTAACGCGCTTTCCTTTCGGTCAAAGGAATAAACTTTTACGCCAAAATTTTCGGCGTAATTTTTGGCGTATTGTATTTCCTCGTTTGTGGATTTGCCGGAAACTGTTACAGCGGCGGCATCCGTTCCGCAATTTTTAATAATTTCAGCCATTTTTTCCGCCGCGTAATTTAACGCAAAGGATAAATCCGCGCTCTCATTTTTAATTGCCGCCTTAACTATGCGCCGGTTTTCCCAAAGGCGGAAATCATTAAAACCGAACCTGCCCTTTTCGCACAATATCTGAGTTTTATTCTCCGAATTATCCGGCAAATTTCTTAAAACCATATTACCTTTAAACGTAAGCTTGGTTTTGCAGCCAACCGAACAAAACGGGCATACCGTATTTACAAATTCCTCTTTAACCGGCACCTGCTTTTGCGCCGCTGTTTTTTCCGTAATTGCGCCGGTTGGGCAAAGCGCCGCGCACTGCCCGCACAAAGTACAACCCGCCGCACTTAAATCCAAATCAAACGCGGGTTTAACGGTTACGTCAAAACCTCTGCCGGTAAGCCCCAACGCGCAAACTCCCATAACCTCGTCGCAAACTCTAACGCACAAGCCGCACAAAATGCATTTGTCCGGGTTGCGGATTATCAGCTCGTCGTTTTGCCCGGAATTTCCGGTCGCGGTTTTCTCTCCGGAATATTTGTCCGGGGAAGCTCCAACCATATTTGCGATATCGTATAACTTGCACTCGAAAAAATCCGAACAGCCGCACTCAAGGCAGCGTTTTGCTTCGTTTACCGCCTCTTCTTCGGAAAAGCCAAGGTTAACCTCGCTAAAACAGGTTTTGCGTTGCTGCGGTTCTAAGTGCCGCATTTTTGTTCTTGGTATTTTCTCGGTTTCGGCAAAATCCCGCTCTGTTTTTTCGGTTTTCACTAAAAACGGTGCGGTATAACTTACATCCATGCCGCCGTTTAAAAAGCCGTCTATTACAAGCGCCGCGCCTCTTGCCTCGCCAATCGCGGAAATTGCTATATCCGCGCCTTTGTTTGTGGCGTCGCCTATCGCGAAAACTCCTTTTAAATTTGTGCGAAACGTTGCCTCGTCGGCGGATACCGTGCCGCGTTTGGTAAGAGCCACATCTTCAAGCCCGGCGGTTTTAACACCCTGCCCTATCGCGATTATTACGGAATCTACATCCAAAACTTCTTCCTCGCCCGCAACCGGCACGGGCGACCTGCGCCCGCTTGCGTCCGGATTGCCAAGAGCCATTTTTTGAAGCCTAACCTTCGAAACCGCGCCCGCCTCATCGGGTAAAATTTCAATGGGGTTGGTTAAATATTTAAAAATAACGCCTTCCTCTTCCGCTTCTTGTATCTCAATATCCTCCGCCGGCATCTCGTTTTTGGTGCGGCGGTATATGTTATACACCTTTTCCGCGCCGAGCCTTACCGCGCTTCGGCAGGTATCCATTGCCGTATTTCCGCCGCCCACAACCGCAACGGTTTTGCCTATAAACGGAGCGCTGTTTTGCGCTGCGCCGCGCAAAAAGTCTATCCCGCCGTAAACACGGCGCAAATCCTCGCCCGGACAGTTAAGCTTCATACTGCTCCACGCGCCGATTGCGATAATTACGGCATCGTAATTTTGGCGTAAATAATCCAAAGTTATATTGTTTTCTCCGGCGCTTTCACTAAGCAAACAGTTATTTACAAGCTTTACACCCATTTTTTCTATAACGGATATTTCCTTATCCAAAATATCTTTGGGCAAACGGTACTCCGGAATGCCGTAGCGCAGCATACCGCCCATTTTGGGCATAGCGTCAAAAACCGTAACGGCGTGCCCTTTAAGCCGCAGAAAATACGCAGCCGAAAGACCACCCGGCCCGCCGCCTATTATTGCCGCAGTTTTGCCGGTATCCGCCGCCGCTTCCGGTAATATTTTCGTTTCGTCAATAAATTTATCTGATGCGAAGTATTTTAATGAAGCTATAGATACCGGTTGCTCAACAAGTTTTCTGCGGCATTCCTTTTCGCACGGGTGAGGGCAAACGCGCCCAATTGAAGACGGCAAAGGCAGGTTTTCCTTAATAAGGCTTGCCGCCGCCTCATATTCCCCGTTGGCAATAAGCCCCACATACCCTTGGCAATCCGTTTGCGCCGGGCAGGCAAGTACGCACGGCGGTCGGCAATCCCCCGTGTGGTTTGAAAGCAGAAGCTCCAACGCAAATTTTCTCGCGGTTTTAACCCGGTCGGTATTTGTTTTTATAACCATCCCGGCCGAAACTAAAGTTGAGCACGCACGCAAAAGCTTTGGTGTGTTTTCGGCTTCAACAAGGCAAATTCCGCAGGATGCGTACATTGCAACACGCTCGTCGCTGCACAGAGTTGGTATGTATATTCCAACCGATTTTGCCGCGTCCAGTATTGTTTGCCCGCTTTGAGTTTCTATTTCAATTCCGTCAATTTTAATATTGTACAAAGGCATGTGATGCCCTCCTTTAGAAACGTTGTTTTTAATCAATATATACCGCGCCGAATTTGCAATCCTGTGCGCATTTCCCGCATTTAATACACAATTTCCCATCTATTTCGTGCGGCTCTTTTACCTGCCCCGATATTGCGTTAACCGGGCAATTTCGTTTGCATCGCGTACATCCCGTGCATTTTTCCGGGTCTATTTTATAACTTATAAGCGCCTTGCATTGTTTGGCGGTGCATTTTTTATTTTCAATGTGGTCTATATATTCGTTTTTGAAATATTTAATTGTGGTTAAAACCGGATTCGGCGCACTTTGCCCCAACGCGCAAAGCGCTCCTTCTTTAATTTGCGAGGCAAGCTCAAGCAGTTTTTCAATATCGCCGCTTTCCCCTTTCCCTTGCGTTATTCGTTGCAAAATTTCCAGCATCCGTTTGGTGCCTATCCGGCAATGCGTACATTTCCCGCAGGATTCCTTGCACGTAAAATCCAGAAAAAACCGGGCGATATCCACCATACAGGTATCCTCATCCATTACCACCATACCTCCGGAACCCATTATTGCACCGGTTGCCGTAAGGGATTTATAATCTATTACGGTACTAAGCATATCCGCCGGAATACAGCCTCCGGAAGGCCCGCCCATTTGAACCGCCTTGAATTTCTTACCGTTTTTAATGCCGCCGCCCACGCCGAAAATAACGCCCTCCAGCGTTTCGCCCATAGGAATTTCCGCAAGCCCGCCGTTTTTAATTTTCCCCGTTAACGCAAAAACCTTCGTGCCTTTGCTTGCCTCGGTTCCGATTGAGGCAAATTTACTTCCGCCGTTATTTATAATCCACGGGGCGTTTGCGAATGTTTCAACATTATTGATGTTTGACGGCTTTTGCCAAAAACCCTTTTGCGCCGGAAACGGCGGCTTAAGCCTTGGCATACCGCGCTCGCCTTCAAGCGACGCGATAAGCGCGGTTTCCTCACCGCACACAAACGCGCCCGCGCCCGCTTTAATTCGCAGGTTAAGTTCAAAACCGTACCCCATTATGTTTTTACCCAAATAATTTCTTTCGTAAGCCTCTTCTATCGCGGCGGTAAGGCGTTTAATCGCCAAAGGATATTCCGCGCGCACGTAAATAATACCCTCCGACGCGCCAATTGCGTACGCGCCTATAAGCATTCCCTCCAAAACCGAATGAGGGTCGCCCTCTAAAACCGCGCGGTCCATAAACGCGCCGGGGTCTCCCTCATCGGCGTTGCAGATTATATATTTTGTGCTGCCCTGCGAATCCCGCGCCGCCTGCCATTTAAACCATGTGGGGAAACCCGCGCCGCCGCGCCCGCCTATACCGGAGAGCTTCATTTCGTTTATAACTTCCTGCGGCGTTAAGGATTTAAGGCATTTTTCCAAAGCGCCGTACCCGCCGGTTTTTATATAGTCGTCTATTTTTTCCGGATTTATTTTGCCGCAGTTTTTAAGTGCGATTCTTGTTTGTTTATTTAAATTAGTTAAATCCTCTTCGGATATTTCGTAAGTGGCCGCGCTGTTTTCCTCGCCTTTTAAATACTTTATAATTTCTAAAGCGGCGGTATCGTTTACCTTAACGTACATTTTATTTACGCCGTTTTTATCGGTAACTTCCACAATCGGCTCTAAATAGCACATACCTATACAGCCGGTAATTGTTATGTCTGCCGTTTCGGTTGTTTTGGTATTTTCGCCGGTTTCACCTTTTTCGCCTGTTTCGGTTGTTTTGCACGTTTCGGCATTTAAAGCCTTTTTAAATATTTCCGATATTTTTCCCGCACCTGCGGCAATTCCGCAACTGCCCATTCCTATTACAACCCGCATTAATTAACCTCCTACATTACCCAATCAACAATTGTTAAGCTTTCTATATCTGCAAAATGCCGTGTGTTATGTGTAACTAAAATATATCCTCGTGTTATGCATTGCGCGGCAATAAGCAAATCTGCATCATCAATTATCGTGCCGCGCCGCTTGTGATTTGCATAAATATCCGCGGCTGTTTTCATGTCAGAAATCGTTATTTCGTCAATTGTCAGCAAATCACAGATCTTCTCGAATGCATTCATTTTTGCTATGGAATTATTTGCTTTTAACCCGCGCACAATCTCATAATAAACCATCAGAGGAATTACACAGCAATTACCGTTCTGTTCTTCTAACCTCCAACGCTGTTTTAAACTTTCATCGTTACGTAAAATATATGAAATAATATTTGTATCTAACGCATAAATCATATTTCCACCTCACGAAATTTAACACGTTCAAATTCCGGTACTTCTTCTGCACTATCCTCAATTTCGGCAAAAAAATTGTCAATAGCGCGTAATCGGTTTGCTGTATCTGCTTCTAAAACAGGTTCGTCTAATATTGTAAGAAGCGCTCTTGAACGCCCCGGTACTTTAATAATATCACCGATTGGGCAAAAATGCCCGTTTTCAAAATAACCTTCGTATGCCAGCATAAAACCCACTCCCTTTCACAATATATTTTGGGCATAAAAATTATATTTACTTATTTTGTTTTAGATAATATTTTCGCCATCAAACAACTTGATTCACCTTATTCACATATTTGTCTATATACCAGGCAAGGTTTGCGCACGGATAATCCGTACACTCAGAACAAGCGGATAAATTCTTTTCCCTACAGCATTTCTTATACGGGCAATCCCTACAGCCTTGCATAACCTCATCCGAACGCCCGCCCATGCAATGAATAGATTCAAGCGGCAATTCGAAATTAAACTCTTCCTTATAGAATACTGTGCTTTTTCGCTTTAACTGCATATCACCGCCGATTGTCGCTAAATAAGTTACGCATTTGGAACAATCGTGCCCGCAATAACAAATCATCTCCGGCATTATTACCACTCCTCTCCGCTTATTCCAATTTTGCTATGCCGTCAGCGGAATCCTTAGTTTTTTTCAGTATTTGCTTTGCACTCTCCGGAGTTAGGCTTCCGTAAGTTTCCCCGTTAATCATCATAACCGGCGAAAGGCTGCAACAGCCTAAGCACGCAACATTTTTAAGCGTAAATATCCCGTCCGCCGTGGTATCGCCCTCGCGGTAATCTTTCCCCGCGTTGCAGTTTTCCGATAAAAAGGATATTACCGCTTCCTCAATGGCGGCGCTTCCGTTAACATGGCACGCCGTTCCCTGGCACAAAAGTATTAAATATTTGCCCGCCTTTTGCATTCTAAACTGGGTGTAAAACGTTGCCACACCGATAATTTTGGCGGGCGCAATTCTTAAAGCCAAAGAGATACGGGTAATTACCTCTTCCGGTAAATACCCGTATATATCCTGAGCCTTTTGAAGGACGGCAATAAGGTTTCCCTTTGCGCCGCCGTATGTTTTTAAAAATTCGTCAAGTTCGGTAAAATCAAAATTGCCGCAGCAATCGCACATAAGTACTCAGCCCTCTTATTTTCAGTTTATTTTTTTCTTTATCGCGTCCACGATGTTAACCCCGGTAAGGGCTTCCACCGTTTCCGGCAACGTTGAAATGATATCCGTAACGTAACCGGATACCTTCGCCGCGCCGGTTTTATCACCCGAATTTCCGGAATCCACAACAACAATTTTTTCCGTCCTCGAAAGAGGTTCGGATACCGCCTTCGCAATTTCCGGCAAGCGGTTAATAACCATTTCCGTAACGGCGGCTTCGTTGTAGAGCTTGTAAGCTTCCGCTTTTTTAAGCATCGCCTCGGCTTCCGCCTTGCCCTTATCCAGTATAATATCCGCCTCGGCGCGTCCTTTTTCGCGAATAACTTCCGCTTCCGCCAAACCTTCAACTTTTTTGGCTTCCGCTTTGGCTTCGCCTTCCATTTTAATTAAAATCGCCCTTGCTTCGCCTTCAAGTTTTATAAGCTGCGCTTTGGCTTCCGCCGCCTGAATTTCGTTGTATTTACTTGCCTCTGCGGATTTTCCCTGCTTGTATTTATCCGCGTCCGCAATTTTAACAACGGTTGCGTCCAGTTCGCGTTCCATACGCGTGGCTTCCTGCTCCGCGAGTTCAATTTCGCGCTGTTTTCTTGTAATTTCAACCTTCATCTGCGCTTCGGCAAGTTCAACTTCCTTCTGCTTTTTAACAATTTCAACCTGCATTTCGGTTTCGGTAACTTCTTTTTTAACTTTGTTGGCTTCAATTTCGTAAGCCAAGTCCGCAACCGCTTTTGCCGTTTCGGATTCCTTGCGGTACGCCTGCACCTTCAAATCCTTTTCTTTGTTTGCCAAAGATATTTGAGATTCCGCAACAAGCCTTGCTTCCTCGCCGTGACGGTTCGCTTCGGCGGTTTTAATTTTTGTTTCCTTCGCCGCCTCCGCTTCCGCAATAAGCGCGTCGCGTTTAACCTCGGAAATGCGCTTTTTGCCCAGCGCCTGCAAATAACCGTTAGAATCAGAAATATCCCTTATTGTAAACGCCTTAATTTCAAGCCCCATCTGCGCCAAATCCAGCGCCGCAACCTCCTGAACCTGCGATGCGAACTTTTCCCTGTCCTTATAAATTTCCTCTACGGTTAGTTTCGAAATAATTTCGCGCAGCTTGCCCTCCAGCACGTCCTTGGCGATATCTTCAATTACGTTTATCGTTTTAGCTTCGTTTCCGGTGTTAAACTGCTCCACCGCCGCCAAAATGGATTCCTTATCGCTCTTTACCTTAATAACCGCAACGCCGTCGGCAATAATATCAACGCCCTGCTCCGTAAGGGCGCCCGCCGTGCGCACCTCAATTTTCATGTTTTCAAGCGATATTCTGTCGGTTCGTTCAAAAATTGGGATAACTAAACCTCCGCCGCCGGATATAACGCGTTTGCGAAGCCCGGTTACAACAAGCGCCTTATCCTGCGGAACCTTTTTCCACAGCGAAAGCATACTGATAAGCAGCAGCACAACAAGCAGGAGTATCCCCGCGCCTATAAAAATTGCCTCTTGCATAAATCATTCCCCTTTCAGATTTCGCAATTGCCGAAAAATAACCCGTGCATACATTTCCGGAAAATGTTTAAGTTTTTTGCGGCGCTTACAATGCCCGGTTTAAAAACTGCGCATACATTTCCGTAAAATGTTTAGGTTTTTGCGGCGCTTACAGTGCCGGTTTTACAAAGTAGGTGTTTTCAACTATAGCAACTATTTTAACCTCCGCGTTCCGGTTAATTTCCTCACCCGATTCGGATTTTGCCGGAGCGGTATACGTATTGCCGTTAACGTGGTATGTTATCTGCCCGTATTTTCCTTGCGGTATATATTCCGTAACCTTTGCGTTTTTGCCAACAAGGCTTTGAATTTCCACCGCGCTGGTGTTTTGCGCGCGGTAAAGCGGAATGTAAACAAAACGGTAAAACACAAACGAAAGCAAACAGCCCGCGCCTGCGGCAACAATAAACGCAAAATAAAGCGACAACCTTGGAAACGCCATCATTCCAGCGCCGCCGAACGCTCCTAAAAACGCCGCGATTATTGCCGGTTTAAACGGCGATACGCTTCCGCCCGCGTCCGCTCCCTCCGCATTAGCGGAAATATCGCCCGCGTTAAGGCCGATATCAACAGATTCTCCAAACCCTTCGGCGTCAAGATCAAAATCCGCGCCCTCGCCCATACCTTCCGCGCCGAAATCCCCTTCGGCTCCCCCGTCGAAATTAAAAAAGCCGAGCACGTGCCCCAAAATAAACGAAAGCACAGCGTAACCCAGCCCAACAATAAAGCAAACCTGAAACAGCAACAGCATATGCACCCCTCCAAACAAAGCAAAAAAGCATTACGGTAAGCGAGTTAAAAGTTAAGTTTATTATAACAACTAAACGTCATCCCGTAAAGAAATTTCTTTTGAGTGTTCGCTTTCTTGCATACGCAAAAATATTTTCAATTTAAATATAATTTACTATTGACAATAGTGTGCCTCATACAGTATACTAAATCCGGAGGTGATAGAAATGCCGGATGATGATCTGCTCCAGGGTTTAATTGTAGACTTGCGGCGGGGGACTTTAGTGCTTGCGGTATTAAGCAGTATCAGTAGCCCTAAATATGGGTATTCGCTGTTGCAGGATATGGAAAACCGCGGAATACGTATTGAGGCAAATACCTTGTATCCGCTGCTTCGCCGTTTGGAATCTCAGGGGCTGCTTGAAAGCAAATGGGATACCGGCGAAAGCCGTCCGCGCAAGTATTATATGTTAAGCGAACGCGGGCGGGAGCTTTACGCGAAGCTTCGCAGCGAATGGCGGCGTATGGCAAACGAAATGGAAAACATATTAAGAGAGGATGAATTACAATGAATCAGACAAACGAATTAGTTGAACGCTACCTTTACGATGTAACACGGCGTTTGCCGGAAAAGGAGCGCGGCGAGGTTGGGCTTGAATTAAGAACAAGTATAAACGATATGCTTGGAGATAACCCAAACGATAGCGAAATAACGCAGGTGCTTGAAAAACTCGGCGATCCGCAAATTTTATCGGAAAGTTACCGCAGTAAACCGCGATACTTAATTTCCCCCGCAATTTACGACCTGTACATTTCCGTGCTTAAAACAGTTGTGGTAATAGTTGCGGCCGTCTGCGGGTGTGCGGGTATCGTATCAATCTTTTTCTCGGATGCGTTTGGCGCTTTGCTTGAAGGCGGAACTTACGCGATAGATAGCATTGAGTTAATAGGCGGCAGAATAGGAAGCATTATAAGCGCAATGTTAGATGGTGCGCTGCAAGCCGCTTTATGGGTAACGCTTGGTTTTGCCATAGCCGACAGAACGGGGGGCTATAAAGCCAAAACATCGTGGTCTGTTTCTAACTTGCCCAAGATGCCTGCTGCAAACGAAGCAAAAATTCCCCGCGCTTCGTCTATAACCGGTATGGTTTTAACCGTTTTTTTTACATTACTGCTTATAGCAATGATACTCCAAAACAAATTGTACTTTGTGTTCTCAAACGGTCACGAACTAATAAATCCGTTTTCCCGCGCGGCGCTTGTTCGGTTTTTACCGTATTTGGCTCTCCTTGGAGTTATGGGGTTTTTAATGAACGGCGCAAAACTATTTTGGGGTAAATGGAATATACCGCTTTGTGTTTTAAACGCGATATACAATTTTGCGACGGTTAGCATAACAATTTATGTTTTGCACTGGGAGGATTTGTTCAGTGCGGAGTTTTTAGCGTTCATGCAAGAAAGGTCTGGCTCAGACACTGTGGTAACCATCATTACAAGCGGCGGTTTGATTGCGCTTTTTTCGGCAGTTTTTATCTTGGGGGCTGTCGTTAATGTAATATCCGCTGCGGTAAAAACATTTAAAGGCATGAGAAACTAAAAAAACCGCCCCGCAAACCTTTAACAGTTTAGCGGGGCGGTTTGCGTTTTTTATTTTTTTACTCTTTTACCCCGCCTATCGTAAGCCCGGATACAAAGTACCTTTGCAGGAATGGGTAAACCACCAAAATAGGAATGGATGTTACCATTGTAAACGCGGCTCTAAGCGATGCGGGCGTTGTGGTATTAGATGCTCCCGTTGCCGCTGCCGCCGCCTGAGACGCGCCCTGCTGGTTACGCCCGGCTGTCATTGCGCTTGCCAGAAGGTTTTGCAGTTCGTACGGCAGTGTTGTTAAACTCGGTTTGTTGGAGTTATAAAGGAAAGTATCGAACCACGCGTTCCAGCTTCCTACCGCCACAAACAGCGCAATTGTTGCGAGAGTTGGAATACACAGCGGAAGCACTATTTGCGTAAGCACGCGAAATTCCCCCGCGCCGTCCATCTTTGCGGATTCTATAAGGGATTCGGGTATGGATTTCATATACGTTCTAATAACAATTACGTTAAATGTGCTTATCATCTGCGGAAGCCAGTAAACTGTAAATGTGCCGAGTAAGCCTAAGTTCCTCATAAGCATATAGTTAGGAATCATGCCCGCGTTAAAATACATTGTAAGTACGAAAACTAATGTTATGGGCTTGCGCCAAATGTATTCGTTGCGGCTTAGCGCGTAAGCAAGCATGGAGGTGCATACAAGGTTTGTAACAACCGTAACAACCATTTTTACCACACTGTTTACAAACGCCGCATAAATTGAACTCATGTTAAGCACAACAGTGTAATTACGCAGCGAGAAAATACGAGGCCATAAATAAATGCCGCCGCGTACTGTATCAAGCGCGTCGTTAAAGGATACCGCCAATTGGTTAAGCATGGGGTATACCATAATTGCGGCAAGAACCAGCAAAAAGGTTGTGTTGAGCGTTGTAAATATAACGTTTTCCACCGTGAGTTTTCTTAATTTCTTTCTCATTACAACGCCTCCCTTATATAAGTTTATCCGAACCGAGCCGGCCGGCAATAAAGTTTACAAACCCAACTACAATTACGCTGATGCCTGTTTTAAGAATACCCGCAACCGTTGCCAAATGGTACTGAGATTGCGATATGCCGTACCTTAAAACAAAAATGTCTATAGTTTCCGCCCATTTTGCGTTTACGCCGCGTCCTAAGAAGTACTGAATTTCAAAACCCGATTCCAACAAATAACCGGTGGACATTATAAGCAGAATAACAATTGTTGGGCGTATACTTGGCAGAGTAATATGCCACATTTTGTGATAACGGTTTGCGCCGTCCATTTCCGCGGCTTCGTAAAGCGTAGGGTCTATGGCTGTCATTGCCGCCAAATATATAATGGTGTTCCACCCAAGCTCCTTCCATAAGTGGGAGCCGGCAACAATTCCCCAGAACTTACTCGCGTCGTTTAAAAATAAAACGGGTTCGCTGATGAACCCTAACTTCATTAGCACCACGTTTATTATACCGCCGGATGTTGGAAGGGCGAGCATTGTGGATACAAGCCCGGTAACAACTATCCAGCTTAAAAAGTGCGGCATATATGTTATGTTTTGTATTATGCGTTTAAAAGGAACGTTCTTTACTTCGTTTAAAAGAAGTGAGAGTACTATGGCGCAAACATAACCCAAAATAAGTGTAAGTACGCTTTGCCCCAATGTGTTGCGGAAATCGCGCCAAAATTGATTGCTTGTAACACCGGATATCAGATTTTCAAAATTGTCAAACCCAACCCATTGCTGATCCCACATATTTCGTATTTGGGGCTTATAATTCTGAAACGCCATCGTCCAACCGGTAAGGGGCACATAAGAAAACAAAATTCTATACAGCAGAAAAGGAACACTCATAACAATGAGCGCCCACTGACTTTTTATAAGGGTCCATAAACTTTTTTTGCTTTTTTGCATGTGACAGGCCTCGATTCTGGATTTTTTTTAAAAAGGCGAGAGGTTTCCCAACCTCCCGCCTACACATTGCAAAAAATTTAACCGTTAAATCAAATTAATTGCCTACACTATAACGCGTGATACGATCTTGAATACCATCGTTTATTTCCTGCTCGTAGAGCGCTACGTTGGCCATCTGAACCTCGGCTACATATTCTTCCCAGATTGAATCGAAGTCCGCAGGGTCGGCCATAATTGCCTGAGGCAGATACGAAACCGCCGCTGCTGTCATTTGGTTATTGGCTGTTTGAGCATCGTTGGAAAGAGGAATGTTCCAGCATGGATAATAAACAGGGTTATCCGGCGGCTGGTTAATAAATTCTTTCCATGTTTGTTTGCCGTAAGCTGTAAGGAAATCCTTATCGTACTGCTGAAGGCTGTCGAAGAATTCCTGCTTGGAATCCGCCGGACCGTAGAAGTTGCCGTTATCAAGTGTTCCCTGGTGTTTCGGCAACTGGTCACGGAATGCCATTAAGCGGTTGCTTGCGCGCCATGTAAGGTCGTTATCGTTATCGCGCATTTCCTGTGTGCGGTAATACATGCCGTCGTCGCCTACTAAATATTCCTCGCCTTCAACGCCCCACGAAAGCAGAACTTGCCATCTTTCGCTCATCATTGTTTCAAGGAAAAGCATAACGGTATCAACTTGCTGGCAGGAAACGGAAACACCCATGCCCTGCTGTACGTTCATAACGTCACGGTCTGCGTAATAGGGGGTTTCGCCTTCGTAAACCGGCATTAAGCTAACCCATGTGCGCTCAATTTCGCCGCGCTCAACAAGAGCGTCGAAAGCCTGACCGAAGTTCCAGCGTTGGTCGTGCATACCAAGTACGTTGCCGCCCGCAAGCTTCGCCAAATACTGGTCGTAAGTTTGCGTAAATGATTCCTGGTCTACCAAGCCTTTTGCGTTCATTTCGTTAAGGTATTTAAACCAGTCGTAAGCAATTTGCTTATCGGCGTAGATTTGCGCGTTCTGGTTTTCGTCAACTGTAACGCCGCCGTTGTTTGGCTGGCCCGCTAAGAATAACGGAGGGTTAGTCATGCCCCATTCAAGCCCAGCGGAGCTTAAAATTTCAAAGCCGATTGTAGGCATTCCGTTTATTTCCGGAAACTTGGTTTTGTAATCCTCAATAAGCTGGAAGTACTTTTCAATTGTCATATTATCAAGGTTTGGATAACCCGCGTCCGCCAAAACTGCCTTCTGAAGCCAGAAGCCTGTGCCCCAGTGGGTGCCGCCGGGAATTTCGCCGTAGTAACGGTTGTAGTTCGGGAAAATGTAGAAGCCGTCGGCAACCTCGCCGCCTGTGTAGCTAAGTTGTTTGATGTACGGGTCTACGTGAGTTTTAAGTAACGGGTACTTTCCGCTGTCGAGGATATCGTTTAAGCGCAGAAGAGCGCCGCCTTCAAGAAGACGAAGCTGGTTGTCGCCGGTTCCGATAAGGTCAGGATATTCGCCGGCTGCAAGAAGAGTACCAACACGCATATCGACGTTGTCCGGAATTGTAATTTCCATCTCAAGCGTAACACCGAGTTCGTCCTTCATAAGCTTAGTAAGCTTATTGTCCGCAGCCGGTGCGGATTCGCTGGATGTTGTCCAAATAGTAATTGTTGTTGGGTTATCCGGAGATAAAACCGCTTCGCCTCCCGGAGCCGCAGTGGTAGTATCTGCCGGAGTAGTTGTTGTATCTGTTGTTGCCGGAGCCGTGGTTGCCGGGTCCGTGGTTGCCGGAGCTGTTGCTGTTGACGGCGTTGTGGTTGTGCCGGACGTTGAATCGCCGCCACCGGTGCAAGCCGCCATAGCAAATACCAAAACGCTCGCAAGCAGTAATGCCATGACTTTCCTAAAAATCATATGTATTCCTCCTTATATAATTGCCTCAATCGGGCTAACACCGATTATAATACCAACGTAATAAAATTGCAACAAAAATATATTAAAAAAATAAAAAAAACGGTCAAAAAATTATGCAACATCAACATAAAGGCGTAAAACATCGGATTAGGCGTGCAAAAAATAAACAAAATGTGTGCATATTCAGGTTTTAAAACAGTGATAAATAAACATATCCCGCTTTTGGCTTCGACACTTGACAAAAGCGCGTTTAAAACTCTACACTATGCATATGTGCTGTATATGTCATAAAAAAAGCGAGGTGTTTACATGCCGGGTCTGCTTCTGGCACTAAACGGCGATTACGCGAGCGCCGCGTACACGTTTAAATCCACCGGAATAAAGGTGTATTCGTTCGAGGAAGCGTTATACCACTGCTATACTTATTGGAAGGAATCCGCGGACGATTTTGCCGCGCCGGAATTTATTGCCTGGGTTCGCGACACGTTAAACCTTGCTCATATAGCAACAAAAATAAAGCCTCCTACAGACGGCGGAGATTTTGCCGAAAAGTTTCTGCAATTTTTGCTGATTGCGGATTATTTCGATTCGGCGCAAATAAACGATTTAAAAAACAGGTTAAAGGCGTGGGAAAACTCTCTTGAATGGGAACGCCTTAAGGAACGGGCGGATTCTTTAAACGCAAAGGACGACGCGCAAAAAGCGTATCCCTTGTATAAACGCGCCCTCGGTTTTGGCGAAAACGAAGGGCTTTTTAACAATTTTGCGGTTTGCCTAATGAAACTGCAAAAATATGAAGAAGCGTTTGAATATTTAAGCCGCGCTTACGAAATGCAGCCGGATAACACGGATATTTTGGTTAATTATACCGAAGCGGCAATTTTAAGCCATAACTTTAACAAAGCTGTGGCGCTTTTAAAAAAACTGTGCGAAATTAAAGAAGACGCGGATGTTTATTACCTTTACGCGCAGCTTTATTACGAAACGGGCGATATCAGAAACGCCTCGGCATATACCGAAAAGGCGCTTGCCGATAAGTACGACCCGTATTATGTGTACCGGCTGGCGGATATTTACGTTCAGCTTCGCATGTACGACGAAGCTCTTCAGGCGCTTAACAAAATAAAAGATCAGGACAGGGATTTTCTTGTTAAGCAGGCGGAGGTTTATATAGCGGCGGGGCATATCCCGGCGGCAATAAAATGCATTGAACGCGCGCTTTTTTACAGCCGCACGGATAGCGAATTGTGGATACGCCTTGCGCTGTATTACCGCCTTAATTACGATACGCAAAAAGCTCAGGCGGCAATTACCACCGCCCTAAACCACGACCCGTTTAACGAAAAGGCGCTTTTAGAAAGCGCGCGAATAAAAAAAGCCCTTGGTAAAACCAAGGACTATCAGGAAATTTTAAAAAATATTTTAAACAGCCTTAAAAAGAAGTACAGAGAAAGCGCAAGGTAATTATTTTACCGTGATATCCGTTTCCTTAAGCACGACGTCGTGCGCGCCGCCTTCAACAATTGAAACGGAAGAAACAAGGGTTATCTTAGCCTTCTCCTGAAGTTCCGGTATTGTGAGCGCGCCGCAGTTACACATTGTGGATTTCACCTTGCTTAACGTTAACATTACGTTATCGCGCAGCCTGCCGGCATACGGCACGTACGAATCCACACCCTCTTCAAACGATAAGCCGGATTTTCCGCCCAAATCGTACCTTTGCCAGTTTCTTGCCCTTTGCGTTCCCTCGCCCCAGTATTCTTTCATATAATTGCCGTTTACCATGAATTTTTTCGTTGGGCTTTCGTCGAAACGCGCAAAGTATCTGCCAAGCATACAAAAATCCGCACCCATAGCCAGCGCCAACGTAATGTGATGGTCGTGCACTATGCCGCCGTCGGAGCAAATGGGCACGTATATTCCGGTTTTCTCAAAGTATTCGTCTCGCGCTTTGGCAACTTCTATAACCGCCGTCGCCTGCCCTCGCCCAATTCCTTTCGCTTCCCTTGTTATGCAAATAGCGCCGCCGCCTATACCTATTTTAACAAAATCCGCGCCCGCTTCGGCTAAAAATAAAAAACCTTCGCGGTCCACAATATTACCCGCTCCAACCTTTACGGAATCCCCGTATTTTTCGCGTATAAACGATAACGTTTCCTTTTGCCAGTAGGTATAACCCTCGGACGAATCTATACAAAGAACGTCCGCGCCCGCTTCAACAAGGGCGGGTACTCTTTCGGCGTAGTCGCGCGTATTTATTCCCGCGCCTACGATATAGCGCTTGTTCTCGTCTAACAGTTCGTAGGGGTATTCCTTGTGCGAATCATAATCCTTTCGGAAAACGAAGTATTTTAAATGCCCGCTATCATCCACAATGGGAAGGGCGTTAAGCTTGTTCTCCCATATAATATCGTTCGCCTCGCCCAAATCCGTACCCTCTTTGGCGCAGGTAAGCTGGTTTATGGGGGTCATAAACTCTGAAACTTTTGTATTAAGGGGTAAACGCGACACTCTGTAATCCTTACTTGTAACCATACCCAAAAGTTTGCCGTAGGATGTGCCGTCATCTGTTACGGCAACCGTTGAATGCCCGGTTTTCTCCTTTAAATCAATAATATCTTTTAATGTGTTATCCGGCCTAATGTTGGAATCGCTCGTAACGAAACCGGCCTTATAGCTTTTAACGCGTTTAACCATTTCCGCCTGTTCTTCTACGCCCTGAGAGCCGAAAATAAAAGAAATACCGCCTTCTCGCGCAAGGGCAATCGCCATCTTATCGTCAGATACCGATTGCATTATTGCGGAAACCAGCGGTATGTTCATTGTAAGCGAACCCTCCTCCCCCTTTTTGAATTTAGTGACGGGAGTTTTAAGCGACACATTCGAGGCGACACACTCCTTCGACGAGTACCCCGGAACCAGCAGGTATTCGCTGAACGTGCGCGACGCTTCCTTATAAAAATACGCCATAAGTCATTCTCCTTTCCAATTTTCAATAGAGTATACAAGTTGTTTTGCGGAAAAGCAAGGCGTAATTTTTGCAAAAATTAGATGGTAATTTTCAGAAAAACAGGATAAAATGACGGTTGTACAAAATAAATTTATACATAAAAACGGAGGGCTTGCAATGTTCATTCATCACAGGGATTCAATCGAAATAATGATAAAGCACTACAGGCAAAACCCGGAGATTTCCGCGCTTTTTTTAATTGGTTCGGTTGCCACAGGCTTGGCCCGCGCGGATTCGGATATTGACGGCGTGGCGGTTGTGCCTCATAATACGTACATTAAATTGAAAGCTGCGGGCAAGCTTGAAGAGGTTGAATTCGGCAAATGTACATACGATGGCGGGTATTTCAACATTCATTATGTATCGCGTGAAGTTATGCAAGAGCTTGACGAAAACGGCTCCGAACCCATGCGCAATATGTTTTGCGAAGCCAAAACCCTTTTTTGCGGCGAACCGGGTTTGCCGGAACTTGCGGCAAAAATCGCGGTATACCCTAAAAAGGAGAAGGAAGCCAAGCAGTTTCGTTTTTACTGTATGTTAAAAATGCTGCATACATATTTTTGGATATCTTGCAAGCCGGAGGGTTTTTTTCGCCGCCATACGGCAAACTTAATGGTTTGCTCACTTTACCGTCTTATTTTGGCGGAAAACGAAATTCTTTTTCCTTCCATGCGAAAGTTAGAGGAATACGCGGCAAAAGCGCCCGATAAGCCGGAAGGCATTATAAAAAAATGCGAAAACTTTTTAAATACGCTGACGGATACCGACGCGGCGGATTTGGTTAAAAGCTACGAAAAATGGACGGCGTACAACTACCCAAAGGATCACGATACGGTTATGAATAATTTTTCGGACCCATACGAGTGGATGTAACATAAAAATATACAGAGGAATTATACAAGGATGGGTAATTGATAAAGAAAACCCTATCGGCAAGTTCTTTATTAATGCCAAGCCATGCCAAGCCATGCCATGCCATGGCAAAGCGGCGAAACCGCGCCGCTAATTATTCTTAGGAGGTAAAAATGGGGAGATATTTTGGAACAGACGGTGTTAGAGGGCTTGCGAACAGCGAGCTTACGCCGGAATTGGCTTTTAAAGTTGGCAGAGCGGGCGCGTACGTGCTTTCGAAGCGGAAAAACCACGCGCCGAGAATTATAATCGCGTCGGATACGCGCCGTTCATGTTTTATGCTGGAGGCGGCGATATCCGCGGGTATTTGCTCCGTTGGCGGCAGTGTTGTTTTGGCGGGGGTTTTGCCGACGCCCGCAATCGCGTACCTTACAAAACGGCGGGAATTTGACGCGGGTATAGTAATTTCCGCGTCGCACAATTCTTTCGAGGATAACGGCATAAAGTTTTTCGGCACCGAGGGGTACAAATTGCCGGACGAAACCGAAAACGAAATTGAAAACTACATTGAAAACATTGATAAAATTCCAAACCCAACGGGCGATAAGGTTGGAACGGGCGAACGAAAGGACTATTTGGAGGAATATATAAACTTTCTTAAAAAAACATCGGATGGGCTTGACTTAAAGGGCATTAAAATTGCGGTGGACTGCGCAAACGGCGCAACATACCGCGCCGCGCCGTCGGTTTTGTTCGAGCTTGGCGCGTCCGTATTTGTAATAAACAACGAACCGGACGGAAAAAACATTAACCGTAAATGCGGCTCCACAAATATGGCGCAGCTTATAGAATATGTTAATGAAAACCATATGGATTTGGGCATAGCCTTTGACGGCGACGGCGACCGCTGCCATTTGGTGGACGAAAACGGCAAGGACATTAAAGGCGACGAAATTATGTCAATTTGCGCGTGCCATATGAGGGATGCGGGAAAGCTTAACAAAAATACGTTGATAGCAACAATTATGAGCAACTTGGGGCTTTTTATGATGGGCGAACGCGAAAAAATTGCTATAGAAAAAACCCAAGTTGGCGACAGGCTGGTTTTGGAGCGAATGCTTGAGGGCGGGTTTAATTTAGGCGGCGAACAGTCCGGGCATATCATTTTTTCGGATTACAACACAACGGGCGACGGCATTTTAACCGCGCTTCAGGTGCTTAAAATTATGACGGAAACGGGCAAAAAGCTGTCCGAGCTTAACACCAAAATGGAGATTATGCCGCAGGCTCTAATTAACGCCAACGTGCCCAACAGCAAAAAGTACAACTGTTTAAACAACGAAAAAATTAAAAAAGCCGTTGACGAAATTACAAAAAAATTCGACGGGCGCGGACGGGTGGTTATTCGTCCTTCCGGCACGGAAAGTTACGTTCGGATAATGATTGAGGGCAAGGATAAAAAGGAAATAACGGACGAGGCGCAAAAACTTGCGGCACTTATAGAGGCGGAGATGAATTAATGAATACGATAGGGATAATAGGCGCGATGGAATCCGAAATTGCGCAGCTTAAAAACGAAATGGAAATTAAAAGCACAAAAAAACTTGTAAACACCGAATTTTATGAGGGAACAATGACGGGCAAAAACGTTGTGCTTGTTAAATGCGGCATAGGCAAGGTAAACGCCGCGGTGTGCGCGCAAACGCTGATTAACCTCTACAATGCTTCCTGCGTAATAAATACCGGCGCGGCGGGCGCAATTTCCGGCAAGCTTAATATAGGCGATGTGGTGGTATCCACAGACCTTATTCAGCACGACTTTGACACGTCCGCCGTGGGGGATATTTTGGGCGTTATTCCCGGCCTTAGTGTGGATTCCTTCGCCGCCGACGAAAGGCTTATAAAAATTGCGCAGGAGGCGGGCGAAGAGGTTTTGGCGGGGAAAAACAACGTATTTACCGGAAGAATTGCCACCGGCGATCAGTTTATAGCAACCAAAGAGCAAAAGCAAAAAATAGAGGGCAGTTTCTCCGCAATGTGCGCGGAAATGGAAGGCGGCGCTATTGCGCAAACCTGCTGGCTTAACAACGTGCCCTTTGTTATTGTACGCGCAATATCGGATAACGCGGATGAAAAAGCCACAATGTCCTTCCCGGAGTTTGTAAAACTCGCGGCGAAAAACGCGGCTTGTATTGTGCGGAGGATGATAACGCAGATATGAAGGGGAAAAACTGTCTTGCCGTTTTGGCAAAAAGGGCTTTTTTAATTTTCTTGTTAATTTTTATTTCCGGCTGCACTTTGCAAACGGAAGAACAGATAACGGAAAACGGCGCCGTTTTATCAGGCGGCGAATCCTCGGATGGATTAGATAGCGGCTTTGGCGAAACGCCGCCGCAGAATGGTTCGCAGGTTGTGCCCGCACAAAACGGCGTTTCCGGAAACAGTTCCGAAACGTCCGGCGGCGCAGATTTGCAGGCGCAATCCGATCCCGCGCCAAACGGCGTTTTCGAAAGCGGTTCCGAAACGTCCGGCGGCGCAGGTTCGCAGGCGCAATCCAACCCGCCGGAAATTGACTACCAAAAGGTAAAACCCTACGAAGTTGGGCGGATAACGGTTATTATGTACCATGGGGTTGTGGACGCGGAGGAAGCGCCGGATAAATACACCCGCACGGTAGAAGAATTTAAAGCGGATTTGCAAACCCTTTACGATGAAGGCTTCCGCTTAGTTAGTATGCGCGATTATTTGGATAACAACATAAAAATTGAAGCGGGTAAAAGCCCGGTGGTTTTAACGTTCGACGACGGGCTTAGAACGTCTTTTTCGCTTGTAAAAAACGAAGACGGCATTTTGGTTCCGCGTCCGGACTGCGCTGTGGATTTAATAAATAAGTTTGCCGAACTTCATCCGGATTTCGGAAAAACCGCTGCGTTTTTTATAAACCGGGATCCGTTTGCCGGGGACGCGTCGCTTGCGCAGTCCTTCGCGTACCTCGTTGAAAACGGATACGAAATAGGAAACCACACCGCAAGCCACGCCGCAATGGACGAATTGGACGCTTTGCAGCTACAGGCGGAAATTGGCGAAGTGGAAAAAATAATACGGGAAAACGCGCCAAAAGGCTATGAATGCGTTGCGTTAACATATCCGTTCGGCATTCGCCCCAAGGAAGAATTTCATAGCTTTGCGCTTAGCGGCGAATTTGAGGGCATAAAATACAATTATGCCGCAGCTTTCAGGGAAGGGCAAAGCGTATCGCCTTCCGCGCCCAACCGCAACGGTTTTGACGTTTTAAACCTTCCGCGCGTAAGAGGCTCGGACAACGAAGAAACGGATTTAGGCTGGACACTTCGAAGCTTCAGGGATAACCCGGATTTGAAGTATGTATCGGACGGGGACCCAAACAAGATAAGCGTGCCCGAAGTTTACGCGGAAAATATTGATTACGCAAGCGTTTCGGGCAAGGAAGTTGTGGTTTATGAATTAAGCGGCTAATTGTTTGCCGCTTTCTCTTTTTCAATCAGTTCGCGCAGTTTTTCCCGCATAACCTTAAACGATGTTATTTCGGAAACCGGTTTGAAGTTTCCCGCAAGCGTTGAGTGCCCCCAAGCGTGAAACGGAAGATATGTCATGCAAAGCTCAACAATTTCTTCCGTTTTATAATCGCCGAAAAAACCCGTCATGTACGGCTTTTCAAAACAGAACAACGCGCTTGCCACATAGGCTTTTTCGTATTCTTTGGGCACATACATCGCGTCCGCGAAATCAATTAAATAAACGTTTAAATCTTTGTCAACTAAAACATTTTCCGCGTGAAAATCGCACTGACAATATACTTTATCGCGGTTTTCTATTTTCAGGGTATTCAGGTATTCAAGCCTTTCTTTCAAAAACGACGGCGGGAAACCGCAAGCAGCCCACTCGCCGTCGTTCTTGGAGTGTTCTATTGCGTCAACAGACGTGAAGTTTTCGCACGGCGCGTTTAATTTGTCCGTAATTTCCCTCACCTTTTTCCCTATTGTAACCTTGTCGTTATAGCTCAAATATTTTTCGGCTTCGTCCAGCGTTTTGCCGTTAATATATTCCATTATCATGTATTGAAAGCGGTATTTATCGCTAAATTCGCCCCACGCAATCAATTTCGGCGCGGGAACTTTCCGCTCGTTTGCAAACCTCATGCCGAAAATTTCTACATCAATATTCGTGCCGTACCCGTCGCCAATTCCCGCAGGCACGAATATTTTCAAAACATAATCTCCAATTTTAAACACGGCGTTTGTACCGGGTTTTAAATTTTCGATTTTTTCAAAAGGCAAACCTTCCTTTAAGAAAATATGCTACGCCAAAGGCGCGAACGCGGCGGCGCTGTTAAACACATTGCACCAATCCTGCCAGCTTTCTATTTGTTCGTTAAAAAGGTACATAATTTTCCTCGGTTTTCCGGCTTATTTGAAAGGCAAAAGCTTGTATTTAGTTGCTTTTCACCCCCTGCATAAAAATGAATGGCATTGCGACAGCTTTGAATAATAAGCTGACATTTTCATTTTTCGCAAACAGCAATTTGGATGTACGCTGCGGAGAACTAAACGCTAATAATTGCCCGCACTTTTGCGCCAAATTCAGCAGGGGGAAATAGAGGGGCTTCGGCGCAAATTATATCGCACAGCAATGTGCCACCTGACGCTTCAGAACATTTTTGAGCGCACCAAGTTATAGTAAAGGATTTATTTTTGCGGGTGCGCTCAAAAATATTCTTCTCGCTGCTCTGGTGAACCAATTTTCGCCAACAAGTTGTGCTCAGAGATTAAGTATTGCGGCGGCGAAAATCGTTTCCCCGCCGCGTGGCACAATCATGCTGTGCAATATAATTTACACCGAATCCCCGCCGGCATGTTCTTTGCAGGAAATAATGGTGAACACAGAGCCCGGTGTGTTTTTTGCAGGAAGAAGTGGTACGCGCAGAGCTCAGTGTATTCTTTGCAGGAAGCAGAGGTGAGCGCAGAGCCCGGCTTTTCTTTGCAGTAGCGCAGGGTGTGTGCTAAGTGACCCACATATACGCAGGGTGCAGCTAAAAATCATTAGTATTTTTCGCCTTAAGGTATTGCGACGCCTTTAAATAATAATGGTAAATGAAGCTTTCTTCATACAGCTATAACTTACATTGAATGAAAAAAATACGTGTTATCAGTTGCGAAAATTTTCGGAGTAAATTAATAATGATAGGCAATGCTCTGTAGCTCCAAAAAATGCTGTAAATACGCTAAATAGCACCAGTAGTAAAAATCAAAAGTGAACTCTTGTATTTTTTCGTTTTTTCGCCACAGCCAAAGAAACGAAAATTGCAGTAGCCGCAAATGGCGTAATTATAGGAAAAAACAAAACGGCGTTAATGGAAATCGCATAAAAATAGAAAATAGACTTTCGGATTTTCTATCATTCTATCATTCTAATTTCCATTTTCCATTTTTAGTTTTGAAAGGTAAAAGACAGCAATGCAAAGAGCGGGTAATTTAGGCAACGCACAAATTACGCACACACCCTTCCGCCTGCAAAGAACACGCTGTACTTTTCGCAATCCCACTGCTTCCCGCAAAGAACACGCTGTACTTTTTGCAATCCCACTGCTTCCCGCAAAGAACGCGCTGTACTTTTCGCAATCCCACTGCTGCCTGCAAAGAACATGCTGGCGGGGGTTCGGCGTAAATTATATTGCACAGCATGATTGTGCCACGCGGCGGGGAAACGATTTTCGCCGTCGCAATACTTAATCTCTGAGCACAACTAACTGGCGAAAATTGGTTCCCCAGAGCAGCGAGAAGAATATTTTTGAGCGCACCCGCAAAAATAGACCCTTTACTATAACTTAGTGCGCTCAAAAATGTTCTGAAGCGTCAGGTGGCACATTGCTGTGCGATATAATTTGCGCCGAAGCCCCTCTACAACCTCCCCCCTGTCGAACGCCTACAAAGTGAGGGTAAATACACCCCATGCCGTACAGCCTGCAAAGTGCGGGTAAATAAGTCAGCTTATTATTCAAAGTTGCACTAATAAACGAAGCAGCTTCGTCGGCGAGAGTTTGAACAGTAACATTTTTTTGCCGGAGAAGGTTTTGCCGGGGAAGGGTAAAAGCAGAATAGTAAAAAAGCAAGACGCGTTATGCTAAACGTGCTTGCTTGGAAATTTTAATAATTACTGCCGCGATTCATAAACATCACACGCGGATGTTTATGAATCGCGCGGCGCAAATAGACATGAAACCAATTCGCTTTCAATCTAACAATTCTCCGCGATATAATACAGCAGCCTTTCCGTTTCATCCCAGCCGATACACCCGTCGGTTATGGATTTTCCGTAAATCTGCCCGCTTACGTCCTGGCTTCCTTCCTCAATATAACTTTCAATCAAAAGCCCCTTTACAACCTTTTTGATATCCGCGTTGTATTTTCTGCTGTATAAAATCTCCCTTGCTATACGCGGCTGTTCGGCGTAATTTTTAAGCGAGTTTGAATGGTTGGTATCTATAATTATCGCGGGGTTTTTTAAGCTGCGGTCCGTATACATTTTATTCGCGAACGTCAAATCCTCGTAGTGGTAGTTCGGCATATTTTCCCCGTGTTTGGATACCGAACCGCGCATAATCGCGTGCGCGTAGATATTGCCGCTCGTTTCCACCTCATGGTTGCGGTAAATAAACGTATGGGACGACTGCGCCGCGTATATCGCGTTAAACATAATAGTTAAATCGCCGCTTGTGGGGTTTTTCATGCCCACCGGCGCGTCTATTCCGCTGGAGGCGAGGCGGTGCTGCTGGTTTTCCACCGAACGCGCGCCTATCGCTATATAACTTAGCATATCTTCCACAAAAATGAGGTTATCCGGATAAAGCATTTCGTCCGCGGCGGTTAAGTGTGATTCGCTTATTGCGCGGATATGCATTTTGCGGATAGAGTAAATTCCCTCAAGCATGTTCGGCTCTTCCTCCGGCCTTGGCTGATGCAGCATTCCCTTGTAGCCGTCGCCGGTGGTGCGGGGTTTGTTTGTGTATATCCGCGGAACAATAAGTATTTTTTCGCCGAGTTTTTCCTGAAGCGGCGCAAGGCGCGAAACGTAATCGCAAACAGCGTCCTCGCTGTTCGCCGAACACGGGCCTATTATAACCAAAAACCTGTCGCTTTCGCCGCCTATTATTTCTTTAAGCTCCCTGTCGCGCTGCGCTTTTATTTCCGCTAAGTTTTTCGGCAGCGGCGTTTCCTTTATTATTGCCTCGTGCGACGGTATTTCTCTTTTCACCGTTAAAGCCAATTAAATTCCTTCTTTCATTGAGTTTTCATAAGTTGTGTTCTAAATCCTTGTCTTTTACTCGGTTTTCATAAATTTTAAGTTTTTCTTAATCATTGCGTTTCTTATTTCCACGCATCTATGCGAAAAAAGAGGGTCCTGCGGAGTATTTAAACAGTAATCCAGCATTTTTTCAACTGTTGTTTGCGCAACATGCATTCTTGTATCGGACGAGGCGTAATAAATATAGAGTTCTCCCGCTTCGTTTACTGCCGCGCCGTTTGTAAAAACCACATTCGATACGTCGCCAATGCGCTCGTCTCCATACGGAGCAATTAAATACCCGCCGGGGCGGTGCGTTATAATATACGGTTTCGCCAAATCGGACAAAAAGGCGTAAATTACATATCGAAGACCCGAAGCGGTGTTCCTTACGCCGTGCGCAATATGAAGCCAGCCTTTTTCCGTTTTAATTGGCGCCGGGCCTTGCCCGTTTTTAACTTCCTTTATTGTATGGTACACCTTTTCGTCCATCAGCATTTCTTCCGATACCCGCGCGTTTTCCATAGAATCCGTATATCCGAACGCTATTCCGCCGCCGGATCCCGTTTCAATAAAACCGTCCTGCGGGCGGGTGTACAGGGCGTACTTGCCGCCTACAAATTCCGGGTGCAGTACAACGTTTCGCTGCTGCGCGCCGTTTGTTTTTAAATCCGGCAAGCGGGTAAATGTTTTTAAATCCTTGGTGCGCACAATACCGCACGCCGCAACCGCGGACGACGTATCCGAAGGCGGCGCGTCCGGGTTTTTGCGTTCGGTGCAAAACAGCCCGTAAATATAGCCGTCCTCATGTTTGGTAAGGCGCATATCGTATACGTTAACGTCGTATTCTTCGGTTTGCGGCAAAACCACCGGATAGTCCCAAAACCTGAAACCGCCGTCCGGCTTATCGCTTTCGGCCACCGCAAAAAAGGATTTACGGTCGTACCCTTCAACCCTTGCCATAAGGTAATATTTTTTGTCCATATAAATCGCGCCCGCGTTAAACACGCAGTTTATTCCCAAACGTTCCATCATAAACGGGTTAGTTTCGGGGTTTAAATCGTAAACCCAAAACGGCGGAATGTGAGAACGGTCTAAAACCGGAAATTTGTATCTGTGGTACAGCCCGTTTTCCGAAGGCAGCTTTTCGTTGGGGCGGTTAATTATATTTTCGTAATTTTCAAACAGCCTTGTAATTTCCGCTGTTTTTGTGTTTGCCGGTTTTTCGTTTGCCGTTTTTGTATCCATTATTCTCCCTCCGATATCCGTTCAATTATTTCCAAACACATTCTTGAATTGTGATACGGGCATTTCCACATATCGGCTTTAGCCTGTTTCGTATCAGGTAAATTATTAAGCGAAACTTCGTTATGCCACTCGCCGTTGGTTTTGTCCGTAAAATAAGCTTCTATATAATTTAACATATCCGCCGCCGCTTTAAAATATTTTTCGTTGCCGGATAGTTCATACGCGTTGTAAAAACCCACCACCGCTTCGGCTTGCGGCCACCATTCCTTCATTTTAAGTTCGTTGGAATTGGGCAAGCCGCCGTTAACCTCATCAATACCGTTTTCCAAAACCCAATCCGCCATTTTAAGCGCAATTTGTTTTGCCCGCTCTGTAAGCGCACAGTCCCCGCATACCGTCGCCGCCTCATATAAAAGCCAGCTTCCCTCAATATCGTGCCCGTAGGATACCTCTTCGGTCAGCGGAAACCAAAGGTTATCGAAAAAAAGGTTAAAACGTTTGCCGTCCGTTATAATTTTATCCATCGTTACGGTAATTAGATTTTTTAGCTTTTCGCGAAGGTTCGGCACTTCAAAGCAGCGCAGCAAATTAGTGTACGCCTCCATTACATGCAGGTTTGTGTTCATGGATTTGGCGCAGTTCAAATCCTTGCTTGAAAGGGACGTATCCGGCAAAACCGCCCAGTCCCGCGCTTTCGCGTCTATGTAACCGCCGTAGTTTTCCTCATACCCGTGCTTTTCAAGCGAATCGTACAGGCTTATGGCGTAACGCAGCGCATTTTCGTCCGCCGCCGCGCGGTAATACTCCGTTAAAGCATAAATTGCGAACGCTAAATTGTAAAACTGTTTTTTGGGCTCGACGGGTTTTCCGGTGTAATCCGTAAGCCAATAAACGCCGCCGTATTCCTTGTCGAAGAAAAATTTTTTAAACGCTTCAAAGGCGTGAGAAGCGTATTTAAGATAATCCTTATTGCCGGTTACCCGCGCCGCCGCCGAAAATGTCCACAAAATGCGGGAATTCAGCACGCCGCCTTTATCCGCCGTTTTATCAATGTTTCCGTAAAAATCCGCTTTTCCGTAAAACCCGCCGTTTTCGGTATCAATAAGCTTTTCCCAAAACGGAAGAATGTTTTCGGTTAATTCCTTTATAACCGTTGATTTCATGGTTTCCCCTCCCTTGGTTGTATGGGCGAGAGCGCGGTGGTTTTTCCGCGCGGCCACCCCTTGATGTATAGATGGGCAGCATGGCGGTTTTCCCCGCGTGGCCACCCCCCTTAATAACTGTTCGCGATGCAGAACACCTCAAGCTGCCGCTGCAATTCCCGCGCGTTAAACTCCGTGTTGGTAAATGTAATTTTAACGCCTTCCGCCGAGGTTATATCAAAGAAATTATCGGAAAGCACAGGGTCCGCGTTCTTAAAACTTACCTCAACATATTTGGCGTACGCGTCCGCTTTTACCTCCAGTGTGAATTCCTCGCCGTTTTGCGTAATATGTGTTTCAAAATTTGGTTTTATAAAATTGTAATGCTTCGGCTTCACAAATAAGTTTGAGCCGCTTTGCGCGGGATGCGCTTTAAAATTCGGCCATGCGGGCAAGTTTGCGCCTTCTTGCTCCGCTTTGCCGTAAGGCGTAAGCGTATAGGAAGCAAAAACCTCGGTTTTGTTTGCGCCGGTTAAATAACTTGAAAAATCCGCGTCGAAAACTTTTAAGGCGGTTAAAGCCGGAATATCAACATCCGCCGAATGTTCATAAAGCACATTAAAGCGGTTATCCGAAAGCTTTACGGTAAGCCTTGCGCGGCAACCCTCCATTGAATCGTTGTGCGCATAGTACGCTATTTCGCTTCCGCAATCAAGCGCGGAAACCGTTACCGGAGCAAAAAACCTCTTTGCTTCGTAGTGCAGAGCCTTTAACCTGCCGTAATAATCTACGCTTGCCCATGAGGCAACAGGCCAGCAGTCGTTTAGCTGCCAATAAAGCGCACCCATGCACCTTCCCCGGTTTCTGCGCCAATGCTCCACGCCGTACTTTATAGCCTGCGCCTGCAAAACCTGCGAAATATACAAAAGGCTTTTAAAACCGTTCGGGTACAGATAGTTTTGCGAAATATAATGCAGAATCTGCCCGTTGGCGGAACCGTTTTTTTGGTGGCTTTCCATTACGCTTGAAAAAATGTTGCGATCCGCCGGTTCGGTAAATTCGTTTATGGTTTTGTACGACGGGAAGGATTGAAAACCGAATTCGGAACAAAACCGGAAAAAATGATTTCGGTACGCCTCAAACGGTTTTTGCCCGTGCCACACCGCCCAATAATGCGCGTCCGCGCGGTTTTCATCATCCGGGTTATCAAAACTTCCGCCGGAGGACGGCGACGACGGGTGATAATACCTGCCGGGGTCGTACTTTTTCAGGAGATTTGGAATAATGTACTCAAATAATTTTATGTAATCCGCCTTGTATTTTGGGTGGTGGTTTTTCATGTTGCCCCAGTTCGCCAAGCCGGATTCAATTTCGTTATTTCCGCACCACAGCGCAAGCGAGGCGTGGTTACGCAAACGGATAACATTATCGGTAACCTCGCGCGATATATTTTCCTCAAATTCCTCCGTTAAATCATAAATGTTGCAGGCAAACATAAAATCCTGCCATACTAAAATGCCGTACTTATCGCATAAATCGAAGAAAAAACCGTCCGGGTAATAGCCGCCGCCCCAAACCCGCAGCATATTAAAATTAGCTTCGGCGCACCTTTTAATTAGCTCTTCCGTGCGCTTTGGCGTAACGCAGCTTAAAACGGAATCCTCCGGAATGTAGTTTGCGCCCATCGCAAAAATTGGGACGTTATTTACCTTTACCGCGAATTCCGTACCCCATTCGTCCGGCTTTTGCGATACCTCGATTGTACGCAAACCTATTTTGGCGCGGTATTCGTCAAGCAATTGAGCTTCGCCCGCCGGATTGCCGCTGCGCTCGTTATGCAATTGTGTTTTGTCCGCCAAATTGCCGCTGCTCTCGTCAAGTAATTGAGCTTCGCCCGTCAGCGTAACAGCCGCAGCGTATAACGGCTGGCTTCCCAACCCGTTAGGCCACCACAACTGCGGGTTTTCTATAACTATTTCCGTTTTAGTTTCTTCATTTAATACAGGAACGGTTTTTTCCCACACGTTTTGCGAATCCGGCGCGGTTATTTTAATTTGCGCGAATAAATTGCGGTGCGCGCGGCTGTTGCCTTCGCAATAACCGGCAACGCGGTTTTCAGCTTCATTGTACCCCCGTTCGCAATTTAACCCTTCGGTAAAAACCGAAAAACATACCCTCACTTTTTCATCTTCGTGAATTTGCGTTATGTAAACGTCCGCAATTTTCGTATCGAACGCCTCAAAATAAATATCCCTGAAAATTCCGGCATCGGGCAGTTTTGGCCCCCAATCCCAGCCAAACATAGAATGACCCTTGCGCAAAAAATTATTGCCCGGCGTTCCTCCGGCGGGAATGTATGTAATATCCTTGGCGTTAAAATTTTCCCTCGCGTATTTGTTGGGAGATGAAAAGAGAATTGAAATGCGGTTTTCGCCCGCGTGCATTTTTTCCTTACAGTTTATTACCCATATTCTGTGCATGTTATCGCACTTTTGCAAAACCTCGCCGTTTAATTTAATTTCCGCAAGAGTATCTATTCCCTCGCACACAAGGTTTACGCGGGCGTGATTAAGAAAACCCTCCGGCACGGTAAAGGTGCGCCGGTACTCGTAATCGCTTTCGAATAAATCAAAGGCAGCGTATTCATTTTCCCTGTAATAAGGGTTTGGTATAAGGTTATTGCTTATCGAATCCGCAAGCACCGAACCCGGCACTTTCCCTGTGTGCCATAAGGATTCGGCGGTATTTTTATATTTCCACTCGCCGCCAAGCGTCAGTTTCGTCATAATAATATATTCCTTCCCATTTTAAATTTACTCGCTTATCTGCAAATTGTTCTGCACTACCAATTTCCCCACAAAAGCGCCCAAAGCGCAGTCCAACATATTGCGGGATATTGTTATCGGTTCGTCCGTTTCCGCAAACGCGTCCTTTATTAGCCTTTCAAACCGTTCGCAAAACAAATTGTAAAACTGCTCCAACGAATATTCTTTCTGCATTTCGGCAATAAGTGCGCTTATTTCCGAAATAGACAGCACGCGCTTAAGCATACTAACAATAACAAGCACAGCGATATGGTTTTTGTTGTATTTCTTTTTTTCGGGCGGAGCTACAATTTTTTGCTTTACATAATTGTTTATCATGGTTGAAGTTATTACCTTTTCGGTTTCGTCCGTAAAAACGGCGAAACTTTCCTCAATAACAAATACAACCTGATCCATATACAAGCTAAGCGACGGCAGTTCGTTAAAACGCGGGCAGTGCAATTTTTCCGCTTCTTCGTGGTTCAGTTTCATATTCGTCCACCCCACCTTAAAATTAGTTTATATGATAATTTCTGAATATAATAACATTATCACGTACTATTTTCCACTAAAAAAGAAGCATAGCCGGCTTATTGCTGCGCAAGCTCTCAATCATGCGCTCATGCGTTTGGTATAATAACACTTTAAGGCGAATAAATATTAATTACGGATATAAGTGGAGGGTTACAGTGAAAGTATTCAGCGTTAAAAAGGAAAAGATTCTTCTTTTCATATACTGTGCGGTTTTGCTTTTGGGAATTATCACAAGTATCGGCAGGGAGGCAGTTCCCACATTTAACATGCCGGTTGCGAAAAAAATTGTTGTGGTGGACGCGGGACACGGCGGCTGGGACCCCGGAAAAATAAGCGGCACCGGAACGCAGGAGAAGGACATAAACCTATCTATAGCGCTTAAACTGCAAGCGTATCTTGAAAACGGCGGCTCCGTTGTAATGATGACAAGAATTGAGGACGAGGCGCTTGGCGCAAAAAAAGCCGCCGACATGCGAAACCGAAAAGAAATCGCGAATTTGTCGAAGGCTGATATTATTGTAAGTATTCATCAAAATTCATATCCGAGCGGCTCCGTACGCGGCGCACAGACATTTTATTTCGCCGAATCCGAAAAATCCAAGCGGCTTGCGCTTTCAATCCAAAATGAATTAGTGGATTTTGTAGACCCGAAGAACGCACGCAGTATAAAGGATAACAGCAAATATTTTATTTTGAAGCAAACCGCAATACCGGCGGTTATAGTGGAATGCGGGTTTTTAACAAACAGCGCGGAAAGAGGTCTGCTTACCACCGACGAATACCAGGAAAAAATAGCTTGGGCAATTTACAAGGGGATTATTGCGTATTTTGAACCGGATGGCGATACGCCTATGGCGGAGGATTTAACAATGAGCCAAAATTTCGCGAGATTATTTGCGATGCGGTAATAAAAAAAAGAAAGGTTAGAGGTATTCTCACCTTTCTTCTTTTATAAAGTATGGGCGCAGAAGGACTCGAACCTCCGACATCCTGCTTGTAAGGCAGGCGCTCTCCCAGCTGAGCTATGCGCCCTCAACCGACTCAAAAGGGGCTCGAACCCTCGACCTCTGGCGTGACAGGCCAGCGCTCTAACCAACTGAGCTATTGAGCCGTAACTCACTTGAAATAAGCTACAGGCGTTATTATACGGTAAGCGGATACCCGTGTCAAGCATAAAAAAAGCAAAATTAGCTGAAATTTTTCGGGAATTTTTCGCATGGGATAAATTTCAAGTTAAGCGGTTACGTATTTATTTACTCATAGCCTTATTAAGCGCCGCTTTCCAACGGGCGTATTTCTCCTCGCGTTCGGTTTCATCCATGTTTGGAGTAAATATCTTATCCGTTTCCCTGCATTTTTTTATTACGTCCATATTTGCGTAAACCCCCGCAGCAATGCCTGCCAAAAATGCCGCGCCTATCGCCGTTGTTTCCGTTACCGCCGGTTTTTCAACATTAATATTTAAAATATCCGCTTGAAACTGCATAAGAAAGCTGCTTTTCGAAACGCCGCCGTCCACATTCAAAATTTTCGGTTTAATATTTGTTTCCATTTCCATATAATCCAGCACGTCGCGGGTACGGTAGGCAATGGATTCCGCCGCCGCCCTGACAATTTCGTTTTTACCGGAAGAAAGGTTAAGCCCGGTTATTTCGGCGTTGGCGTACATATCCCAAAACGGCGCGCCAAGCCCGGCGAGTGCCGGTACAAAATACACTCCGCCGGTTGAAGATGTGCTGTTTAAAATTTCATTAAATTCCTCAACGCCGGATATCAATTTCAAATTGTTAATAAGCCATTCAATAACCGCTCCGGCGGTAAAAACGCTTCCTTCCAGCGCGTAAACGGTTTTGCCGCCCATATTCCAGCCTATTGTTGCAAGCAAATCCTTTTTCGGAATAATGGGTTTTTCGCCGATGTTTTTCAGAATAAAGCAGCCTGTGCCGTATGTATTTTTAACATCGCCCGGTGTAAAACATGTTTGCCCGAAAAGCGCGGCGCTTTGATCCCCCGCCGCCGCCATTACCGGTATTTTCGCGCCGAAAAATTTCGCGTCCGCCTCCCCCAAAAAACCCGAAGTGCTTTTAACATCGGGAAGGATGCTTCTATTTACGCCAAAATAATTAAGCAGGTCGTTGTCCCATTTAAGGGTGTGAATGTTAAAGAGCATCGTTCTTGAGGCGTTGGTATAATCCGTTGCAAAATTGCCCGTAAGGTTATAAATTAAAAACGAATCCACAGTTCCTATGCGCAGTGCTCCTTTTTTCAAAAGCTCCTTTGCCTGCGGAACATTGTTAAGTATCCATTCAATTTTGCTTGCGCTGAAATACGGGTCTATACAAAGCCCGGTGCGGTTTCTTATCTCCTTCGCGAACGAATCCTCCAAAATCTCGCGGCATCTTTGAGCGGTTCTTTTGCACTGCCATACTATTGCGCCGCAAATGGGTTTTGCGCTTTGCGCATCCCACGCCACAACGGTTTCGCGCTGATTCGTAATACCCAGAGCGGCAATTTCAGACGGCGAAATGTTTGCCGCCTTTATTGCCTCGTTTGCGGTTTTTATAACATTATCCAAAATTTCGGACGCATCGTGCGAAACCCACGTGCCGTTTTCGTAAATTTGCCTGTGCCCAAGCCCCGCTTGCGATACAGGTTTTCCGGTATCGTCAAAAATTATGGAACGGGTGCTTGTGGTACCTTGGTCTATTGCCAAAACATAGCTTCTCTTTTCGCCCATACCGAATCCTCCTTATTTTTCCGGCCAAACTTCGGTGGGCACCGCCACCGCCCGCTTTATATCGTCCACAATTTCGCCAAGCAGCCCCGCTCTGTGGGTTAGCGTCATCATCCTGTGCGGGAACACGTACGGCAAAAGCTTTTGAACATCGTCCGGCGTTACAAAATCCTTGCCGTTTACCGCCGCGCAGCCTTGGGAAGTGCGCATTAAAACAAGCGCCCCGCGTGAGGATACGCCCGTTTTTATTTTTTCGCTGCGCCTTGTCGCCTCGGTTAAATCCACTATGTAGCGCAAAACGTCGTTGTGCACGTAAATATTTTTAACTTCCTTCTGCATTTCGGCAAGCTCCTGCGCGGTAACAACCGGCGCAAGCTCGGCGTACGGGTCGTCCGTAATAAACCTTTTTAGCATGTTTACGCTTTCGTCCGTAGACGGGTACCCAAGCGAAAGACGCAAAACAAACCTGTCAAGCTGCGCCTCCGGCAACGGGTATGTACCTTGCGTTTCAATAGGGTTTTGCGTTGCGATAACAAAATAAGGCGCCGCCAAAGCATAAGATACGCCGTCCACGGTTATCTGCTTTTCTTCCATAGATTCAAGCAACGCGGATTGCGTTCTCGGCGTTGCGCGGTTAATTTCGTCGGCAAGCAGAATGTTTGTAAAAAGCGCGCCTCGCCTGAACTCAAACTCTCCCGTTTTAGGGCTGTAAAAATTTATGCCGGTAAGCTCCTGCGGCAAAAGGTCCGGAGTAAACTGTACGCGGCTAAACCCCAAGTTAAATGATTTTGCGAGTGATTTCGCCAAAATGGTTTTGCCCGTTCCCGGCACGTCCTCCAAAAGTACATGCCCGCCCGCAAGCAGAGCGGCCAAAATTAAATCAATTTCCTTTTCCTTGCCGATTATTACCTTGCTGATGTTATCCCTTACCGCGCCGCATTTTTCCTTAATGAATTCCGCCGGCATATTACCGCCTCCTTTGGCTGCAAGACTGTCAGCGCGGCGTTTTCCCGCGCGCCCGGCCTTTTTTATTTTTTCATATTGCGTTACTCTTTCTGTATTTGGACGGCGAACAGCCAAAATAGGCGTTAAACATACGGATAAAATAGCTCATGCTGTTAAACCCGGTATCCACCGCTATGTTAATTAGTTTCTCGTCCGTATCGCAGAGCATGGCAAGAGCTTTGGAAAGCCTTACGCCAATTAAATAATCGATTGGGGATTTTGCGGTAAAACGCTTGAAAAGCCGCGTAAAATGCCCTTGGCTCATGTTTGCCATTTCCGCAAGTTCCCTTACGGTTATTGGGGAAGCGTAATTGTGGTTTATATATGAAATTATTTCTTTGATTTTTTTGGAGTGGCAGTAATTTGCGGAGCTTTTTTCGTCAAACTCGCCGGATAGGGAAAAAATTGTAGCCAGCATTTCGTACAAGCACGCCTTACCGAAAATTTCGTAAACGGGCGGCGTTTCCGTAATAAGTGAGTACAATTTATTAAATATGGAAACAACGTTGCCGCCAATTTCGGACTGTATCATAAACGGGTTAACATTAAGCCTGTTTTCCTCGAACGGGATTATGTATTTTGTTTGCACAATATCCCCAAGACCGTACACGATATTTGGATGAAAAACAACCGCTCTGTATTTGAACGGCAAATTGGATTCCGCCTCCGCCATATGCAAGCTGCCGCCGTGAAAAAGCGCGACATCCCCGGCGGATAAAAGCTTGCGCACGCCGTCAACGCTAACATACGCGCTTCCGGAAATCATAGAAAAAAATTCCCACTCACTGTGACGGTGGCATTCAAGGCGCATATAATTTTCTTCCGACGCGTGCCACTCGTAGGCGGCAATGGGAAATGTAATGTTGCCGTGGCGCTGTATTTCCCGCATTGTGCTATCCACCATTTTATCACCCCACATTATAGCTTCTTGATCATTTGCAGATAATTATAACTCATTATCAGAATAGTTCAATAGGCGATGTATTAGATATTAATTTCTATTTCATTTAACTAATTTACCCAATGATAAGCAGGTTGTAATTGATAGGGTTTTGGTACATAAAAGTTTTACAACTTTCGACGTTATGATTGTGCGCTTATTATTGTAACGGTATTTGAAATGATAATAAGTATTGCGCGAAATTATGTTTTTGCACATACCGCAGGCAAAATTGACGTTATTCTCGGTTCGAAGCTTTTTAATCACCTCGTTCACTTGCCGCTGGCGTATTTTGAAAACCGAAGATGCGGCGATACGGTATCACGGGTACGGGAACTTGAAAATATACGGCGCTTCCTTACCGGTACACCTCTTACAACAATTCTTGAAATACCCTTACACAGGTTTACAAGAGCGCGGCGCAGCTTTATGAAAACGGGCTTTTGCCGAGGAATGAATATGATAGCTACAAGGCGGATTTAGATATTGCCGTAAGCGAATACGAATCTCAAAAAATTGCGGCGGATAACCGAAAGGCGGAAAATGAGGAACTGCTTAATTCGCTTCTAAACGAGGCGGCAAGCCTTAAAATGGATATTAAAATTAAAGAATCTTCAATATTGGCTTTACAATAAATGCATCCTGAGCGGTTGTAAAACCCGCAGACGCTTTGCTTACCATTGTTCCCGACGGAACAAAGCTTGTTGCGGAAACACTTTTGCTTAACAGGGACAGCGGTTTTGTTAAAGCGGGCAGGAAGCGGTTATAAAGGTTGAAACATATCCGTTCCAAAAATTCAAAACCATAATAAGGAAAGGTAAAAAATGCGAAAAAATATTTTGACAGGCAAAATATTTTTTGCTAAATTATTCTTATCAGTCAATTTGATGAAATCTTTTAATAACAAATGATTCAGAAAATCAAACACAAGTATCTTGAAAACAATTATATTTATGAGGCTAATGCAGATAAAATTTTTAAAATTCATATTTGTGTAGCATAGCTGTTAATGATTATTTTGCTATCTTTTACGGCATTTACAAAAGATAATCCATTTAATTCCGAAACAACTTTTTTGGAAACAGCGTTAACCTGAAATTTTAAGGAGGGAATAGCAGTGAAAAAACTCTTATATTTTATAGTGACGTTGGTCTTCTCTTTTAGTTTTTCAGGGTGTGCTAATGGCACTGTAGCTACAAACAGGCATTCTGAATTAAATGTACAAAGCCAAGAAGATCCTTCAGAAGCGACAAATAAAAAAACAAATGGCGCATCCATTGAAATTCAGAGTACTGAAATTTCTGTTGCTCCCCAAGAATTAGATACAGAAGCAACGAAAGAAAGCAATAACGAACATAGCTCTGATGAAAGCCAAACTGCAAAAAAATATATTGAAATTGTGCCTTGTATATATGATTATGTAGGAAATTTCTCGGAGGGGCTGGCAAGTGTTAAGACCGGAGTGGTGGCAACCGTAGAGATTGGTGATGATGAAGGTGGTAAATATGGATATATTGATAAACGCGGTACTGTTGTAATACCTTTTAAATATGACGTTGCTTTCTCTTTTTCGGAGGGGTTGGCGAGTGTTAAAACCTAAACTCCCGATGACTTTTGACACATACATCTATTGGGTTAAAAACTCTTCATAAACACTTTCGGTCAAACCAAACTCAATAAGTATTGATTTTTGAAGTTTGGATAACGGAGT
>JAISVZ010000131.1 GCA_031271295.1 Clostridiales bacterium
GTCAGTATCAATACATAAAAACTATTTTTCATAAAACCCAACATCTCCTTTGCATCGTATTGCATTTATTAGGGGTTACTGGTTCACACTTTTGCCGAAAAACGAATAGTAATGCGACGGCGAAAATCGTTCCCCGCCGCGTGGCACAATCATGCTGTTCGATATAACCCGCGCCGAAGCCCCACCGACATGTTCTTTGCAGGCGGCAGAGGTGAGCGCGGAATTTTTACGTTACCTAAATTGCCCGCTCTCTATAGTGCTGACTTATACCTTTCAAAACTAAAAATGGAAAATAGAATGATAGAATGATAGAAATTCCGAAAGTCTATTTTCTATTTTTTTGCGATTCACCCTATTGCAATTTTGTTTTTTCCTTTAGTTACAACGGATTTGCGGCTCCTGCAATTTGCTTTTCTTTGGATTGGGCGAAAATAAAAAAAAAATTTTCAGCTCGTTTTGCTATTTTCGCAGGTGGTATTTCTGCCTATTATAAAATTTTTTGATGATGCAGAGCGTATTCGGCAAGAGTATATGAACAGTAATTATTATAGCACAGCTAAGCAAGTAATTGAAGTTTAGGATTTTGCAATAGGGCAGGACGGGCAGAGCCTTCTTGCCGGAGGGCGGCGCAAATTTCAGCGACGGTATTAGGCAGCATTTTTTGCAGTTTAATTCGGGTATTGAAGCGAAGGTTTTTATTGCGCAGAAAAAGGGCTGTTTGGTGGTGTAATTTATTTTAGCCAAACGAAGCCGCGCTTTGGCGGCTTCGTTTGGCTTTTTTAATCATTCGTTAATAATAATATCCCCGCTGGAGGCTTTGGCGTTTAAAGTATACTTGCCGCCGTTTTTCAAAATATATTCATCGTCCGCGTTTTCTCCGTCTATTCTAATGCTTCCCAAATTTGTTTTTAACTCCATCGAGGTATTGTTAGTGTCTATGCCGTTTAAGGTTATCTCCCCTGAAGAAGTTTTAACTTCTACCGATTCGCAGCCTTCCAAATCGGCAATAATGTCACCCGCGTCTGTTTTGAGGTTAACCTTTTTTCCGTCCTTTACCGAAGCCGTTATTGTTCCTGCCGAAACCGAAATTTCAGTTTCGCCCGGTTCGCCAAACCCATCAAATTCAATATCGCCCGCGTTTGCCTCAATTTGCGCAATGCTGTATCTTATCGCGCCGGCTTTTACATCGCCTGCCGCCACTTTTACCGCCAAACGCCCAACTTCCGCCTCCGGAAAAAAAACATCGCCGCTTAATACGTCAATTTCTACATTCCCCAATTTGTTTTTGGGATAATAAACCTTTACAAAATAATCGGCAGTTGAAATATAAAAGCCGAACAGATTTATTTTATTGTTTGAGTTAATTTCAACCTTTAAAGTACCGTTTTCAATTTTCCATTCCGGTTTTGTGCCCTCCGGTACGCGTATTTCAAGCCCGTAATCGTTTGAAGGAATAAATTCCACATCGGCAACAGACGAAGATATTTCCGCCGACGTAAAGGTTTCCATATTCCGCTGTGTTATATTGATATCGTTTCTTGCTGCCTCTTCGCCGGTACTGAAGCTGAACCTTCCGCGGTTGCGGTCGAACCATATCGAACCGCCGCGTGCGCCTAACACCCAGCCCGCCGCCATGAAAATAAGCCCGGCGGTTATAAGAAGCGCCCCCAATTTGCCCCATCTTCGCTTTAACCTTCGCGGTTTTAAAGGCTCCGTAGCCGATGATTCTTCAAAAGCCGGTTCTTTATAATCATCTTCCCTAAGGTCTATATAATCTTCTCTTTTTCCGTTATCGTTAGACATTTTTAGCTCCTCCTTTTTAATATACGTTTTCCCACAAACCTTGAAATAAACCCAAACCCAACGTTTGATATAACCGACGCGGCTTTAAGCAGCCATATTCCAACACCCGCCGCGAAAAACGCAACGCCTGTAAAAAGCACCGCGGAAGCAAAATGGCTTGCCGCTATAAACGGTACAGTAATTAAATAAACAATACCTGCCAAAATAAGCGCGGCGCCCGTTGCCCCAAAGGTAACAATGAGCGAAAGCATAACAATGAGCAGCGAAAACGCAACCGATACAACCGCTATGGCAATTGGAAGCCCAACAGGCACAGCCCACACAGCCAAAATAATGCTCCACATAGTTCCTATTCCGCTTTTGCGTGAAGCGGGACGCGGGTTTTTCACCACATAATCCGCAAGAATCTGCGCCGCCGCTTCCGCCGGGGAACCGAGATTTTCAATAGCGCCATCTTCATATTCCTGCGCGTCGCTTAAATATCCGTCGTAATAGTCAAGCGCGTCGTTAATTTCGTTTTGCGGCAAACCACGCAGTTTTTGCTCTAACTGTGAAAGATATTCCGCTTTTGTCATTGAAAAACACCTCCATGAAGAATTGAATCAATTTTTTGTTTGTAAATCTGCCATTCGCTAACGCATTCGCGGAGCCTGCTTAATCCCCGCTGTGTAATTTTATAATACCTCCTATTTCGTCCGTTATACGCAACATCGTATACACTGAGGCATTCGTCCGTTTGCAGGCGTCTCATCACTGGGTAGAGCGTGGATTCGGAAACGTCTAACTTTTCCTTAATATCCCTTGTTAGAATGTAGCCGTAGGTATCCCCGCGCGATAAAAATGATAGAACGCAACCGTCTAATAAAACTCCGGCAACTTGTATTGACATGTTTTCAGCTCCTTTTTGCTTAATTTATTTGGTATGCAATATTATACGGCGTATATTATTGTGTGGTCTGAAATAAATTAAAGAAACATCAGGAAATGCTGTTAGGATTTGATTTTGTGAGTTTGGTTACGTATAATCAATACCATATTTATACTATAACGCGTGAAGGCTGCCACGTGATTTTTTTGGTAAATCTTTATGCGCTTGGAAGGGAGAGATTTGAAATGAAACAGCTTGAAACAAAGCGCCTTATACTGCGCAAATTCAAGGAAAGCGATTTTGCCGCAGTACAAAGTTACGCAAGCTGCCCCGAAAATATAATTTTTATGGTTTGGGGGCCGAACAGCGAAGAAGAGACAAAATCCTTTATCCGCACGGCAATCGCAAAAGCGGACGAAGTCCCGTGCCGTAATTTTCAGTACGCGGTTACTGCCAAAGATACCGGCAAGCTTATCGGAGCCTGCGATATTTCAATATCCGGCGAAGAGGGGGCAATTGGCTGGATACTTCACCGCGACTTTTGGCGGCAGGGCTACGCAGCGGAAATGGGCGCGGTACTTTTGGATTTCGGCTTCGGCGAGCTGGGCTTACACCGCATTACCGCAACTTGCGACGAGGAAAATACCGCGTCTTACAAGGTTATGGAGAAAATCGGTATGCGACGGGAGGGGATGTTTCTTGACGCTCGCCCCGCAAATAAGATATCTTGCAGGCAATACGGCGACGAGTTATCCTATGCAATTGTTAAAGACGAGTGGGAAGCGCGCAAGGAAAGCGACTATTACAACTCTCTGCCCTGTGTGTTTAACGGTTTTATTGAAATGCCGCTCCTTCAGGACGGCGAAATCCGGCTTGTTCGCATAGCCCGCGTTCCGCAGTGGCACGATTTATATACCGAGGGAGGTTATCGCCGGGTTAATATTTATGAATGGGATATTAAGCATTATTGAAAATACAGCATAACAGTTACGCTACCGCTTTTATATTCGCGGTTATATTAATTCCGTTTAAAAAGTTTGAAATCGGCGCTTAAAAAACGCCGAAAATCATGGCGATTTTGGGGGCTTGGCTTCAACTTTTTAAATTGAAATCAGTATTAACCGCTCAATTTTGACAACAGGTTGTTCAATTCGCGAATCAGCATCTCTAACATAACTTTTTTGTTGTTGCAATATGCAAATTCCGTTTTATTAAAAGTAATAAGCAAAGCGGATATATAGGAAAAAACAAATTCTTCCGCTTTTTCGCTTGGCATACGTATTTTTAAAATTTCAGATTGAATTAATTCTTGGCAACCGTATATTTTAGGAAACCTTCCGGCAAATTCCATTGCACTGTTTAAATCGTCCAACTGTCTGTAATAAACCCAACACAAAATAGACATGGCGTTATACCGAACATCGTCGTCTAAGCAATCGTCTAAAATGCGGCAGCATATGGCTATTGCTTCATTGGCTGATTCTGTTGATATTTTTACCCCGTTATCCATACATCCGATTGCCGATGCCAAAAAAGCTTGGAGTTTATGGCTCGACGGATATTGACTAACAGCTTCCCTATAAATTGAAACCGCCTGTGCAAAGTTGCCGCAACATTGTTCTTTGTTAGCCATTTCAATGTACATATTTATATTCTCTTCTTTTCTCTTTTGATTAATTCCTGCCAAATCATCAAGAGAAACATTAAAGAAATCCGCAATTGGCGGTAGCATTTCTATATCCGGGTAACATATTTCGCTCTCCCAGCGTGATACCGCCTGCGGTGTTACCCCTAAATATTCGGCTAAACGGTCTTGTGTAACGTCTTTCTTTTTTCTTAGCGATTTTATCTGCGCACCAATTTTTATCATCATGTCAAATTACGCTCCTTTAAGTTTTATTTTTGCAAGCTTGCAGTTTAATTATATACCGTTCCAATTTAGGCGCAATTATCAATCAATTGTTTTTTTATTAACCGGTTGTTTATCACGGTAAAAGTATAAATATACTGAATTTTCAAAAAATATCCAAAAAATGTGATTTAAATTTGATTTTACCCGCCCAATTTTGTATAATCGAAAAACCACAGTCAAGGCTTATATATTGTCTTTTGTTTTTTGATTCGATATATTCGGATAAGAGGAGTAATGGTTATGAAAATTTCTATAAGAAATATTTGCAAAGTTTATGAGGCTGATATTGAAATTAACGGCATTACCGTTATTGGCGGAGAAAACAACACGGGGAAAAGCACCGTAGGCAGGGCGCTTTTTTGCATGTTTAATGGTTTTTACGATATTTCTAACCGAATTAGAAGGGAAAAAATTTATAGTATCGCAAGGATTATTGAATCCAATCTAACCGATAATAGCAAACGACCTTTTCCTTCTCCATATTTTCGAAGCACAGCAGAAATTGTTATTGACGGCTACAAGAATTTGAATGTTGAAGACATATTTTCGTTAGTGCGCAACGCTATCGTTATGGTTAATGAGAAATTAAATTGAGAAGTTGAATTTCCCCAAATAGAGTGGGAACAAGTTCGCGAAAATTTGACAAACAGGTTAACAGAGGTACTTCAAATACCGGATGACACAATTTTGTTAAAATTATTAACAGACAGGATTAATGACGAATTTAATAAGCAGGTTAGTAACATATATGACGATAAGCCCGGCGAAATTTCACTTGAAGTAAAAAATTCGCGAGTACAGATAATGCTGCAAGATGACGAAATTAAGGAAATGAACGGCAGTCTTAATTTAAAAACCGAAGCAATATATATTGACGACCCGTTTATTATTGATAGGGGAGTTCAAAACACACCGATTTTCATGGATATGAACCGGCAGCCAACCGAACACCGTAGCAATTTAAGGAATAAATTATTTCGTCGAAATAACAACTCAAATGTTGTTGACGAAATAATAAATACGGACAAATTTAAAGCGATATTTGAGCAAGTTGGTCTTAATCAAGAAAAAAACATATTGAGTATAGGTGCCCGCCGCTATGATTTTACTATGGTTGAAGAAGTAGGAGGAGAAAAATCCCTAAAAGTTGAAAATTTATCCACAGGGATAAAAACATTTTTAATCCTTAAAACGCTTATTATAAATCAAGAAATACAGCAAAACGGAACAATTATTTTAGACGAGCCGGAAATACATTTGCACCCAGAATGGCAGCTTTTATTTGCGGAGCTGCTTGTGTTAATTCAAAAAGAGTTTAATTTGCATATTCTGATAAATACGCACAGCCCATATTTTTTGCGTGCAATACAGGTTTATTCCGCTAAATACGGATTAGCTGACAAATGCAAATATTATTTGTCTTATTTGGATGGGGAAAAAGCGTTTATAAAGGATGTTTCCGATAATATAGAGCCGCTGTATAAAAAATTGGCTGATCCGTTTCAAAAGCTTGACGATGCGAGGTGGGATAATGATTAAAATTGATAACTATCCTCTTCTTAAAAGCAATATGTCTAATCTCAGTAAAACTTCAATTGACAAACATGACGGAAAAAACGGCGAACCGATGACCGATTCACCAATTAAAGCTGTAAATTTTGACAATGTAAAAAAAGAATATATAAAAAATCTGAGACTATGCGATACACCAAAATCGAACGACGCGTTACATATAAAAGAAAATGGCGATTTAATTTTTATAGAGTTTAAAAACGGGGTAATAGACAGCAAAGAGCAGTATAGCATAAGGAAAAAAATATACGACAGCATTTTAATTCTTACCGATATTGTTGGAATTGGTATTTCCGAGATGCGCAAAATTGCGGATTATATTCTCGTAATTAACGAAAAAGCTAACCCAAGCGAAGCGACGGAAATGAAAAGTTATGTACAACCGTCCCCCTCTTTTGACAAAATTGCGCAAGCTGTCAGCAAAAAAGGGAACGGAAAATACATACCTTACGGCGTAAAAATATTTGAAAACTATTGTTTTCGAAATGTTGACGTTTTTACAAAATCCGATTTCGAAAAATATTTGCAAGAAAACTTAATTTGATTAAAACTTTCCCAATTTGCCGGACTATAGAATTCGCCTGAAAATGTAAAAAAACGCCTAATATAGTCGCCATCCAGTGCTTTTTAATGCGTGGCGAGTCAATTTTACTGATTTTTTTGTACTTTCCGTCAATTTGCACCAAATTTTGTTTGTCAAAACGCGTCGAAAACACTTGATATATAGTACGGTAAATGATATAATGTACTATATATGGAGGTGATTTTTGTGGCAGTTCCAGAAACTATCCGTAAAGTTCCAAGACCTGTCAATACGATTGTTGAAGATAATGGCAGGGATGGACCTAATCGTTATT
>JAISVZ010000135.1 GCA_031271295.1 Clostridiales bacterium
GATTTGCCAAAAGGCATACATACCCTTGTTTATCGAAATTTTGACGATGAAGGCTTTGAACCGTCCGGCGGAGAAGGACAAAAAATAGCATTGGCAAGAGCGTTATTTAAAAACGCGCCAATCGTTATTTTGGATGAACCCGCCGCCGCGCTAGACCCTCGCGCAGAATATGAAATGTACCAAGGCTTCAATTCGCTTATCGAGGGCAAGACTGCTGTGTATATATCGCACAGGTTGTCAAGCACAAGATTCTGCGACAGCATAGCCGTGTTCAACAACGGAGAGATTGCCGAACGCGGTACGCATGAAGAATTGTTAAACCGAAGCGGCTTGTACGCTGAGTTGTGGGAAATGCAGGCAAAGTATTACATTGAATGATTGACCGGCTCGGCAGATAATTCGTTCGCCATATTCCCCCATAAGCGCGGCGTCATTCATAACTTGTATAGTAAACCGGCGGTTACGATATTACTGTAGCCGCCGTTTTTATTATTGAGTTTGCCAAAATTTGAAGCTGAATTTATAATTTTTAGGTTCATTGAAAAATATAAGGCGTTATGTTACACTCGTTCTAAATGAAGGAAATTTACTCGAAGGAGAGTTTAACCGTCCGGTGGATTTAATTACTTATAACGCATTGGTTCGCCCTTGAAAGATAGGGCGAACGAAGATTATATTTTCGGAGGCATGTTATGTTTATTTGTTCATCATGCGGCAAGGCGTATGATTTGCCTATTTGCGAAAATTGTGGCTGCACAGTAGCCAAGATAAATGATATTTGGCAGCTATCAGATGACCCGGACATTGTGACGGACAGCGACGGCGATAAATACATAGGCTATGAATTTATCGGTGAAAATTACTCCGGAAACAGAAGAAATACAATCGAATACTCCGATGCTCTGTTCGCCGATGAAATATCTAAAATAACAGGTGACGGTATATTCTTGGATTTAGGTTGTGGCGATGGCTCAATTACAGTTCCGGCTGCAAGGAACGGGACAAATATAATTGCTGCCGATATATCAAACACTATGATAACGCTTTTAAAGCAAAAAGCTGCCTATAATAATATCTCGCTAAATAATGTCATCTTATGTAGAATGAACGCTCTAAGAATCATGCTGCCGGATAATTTCATTGATAGTGTAGTTTCTAATGGCGTTTTGCATTTAATTTCTAACCCCGAAAAAGTGATACAAGAAATACACAGGGTATTAAAATCTGGCGGATGCTTTGTTTTTAGAGACGATGTTCCGGGGAAAACAGTAGATATGCCATTTGACAATGACATATACAACAAGATAGTAAATGAAATATTTTCGCTATACTGGAAAACACTAAAAGAACATGATATTTATCCTAAAAAATACAACTGGAACTTTGACAGAGAAGAAATATGCACCGGATTGTTTTCATTCAAGGAGCAAATTGTTATCTCTGTTAGTAGAGAATACCTCAACAAAATGAAGGATGGATTTTTACCACGTATTAAAAGCCGGGGATTTTCTGACCAGGTAGACGTGCCTTCACATTTGCATGACATTGTTATGCAAAATGTCATTGAACAAATTGAATGGAAATACGGAAAAGGTTTTGATGAAGTAGCTTTTCGAGGAATAGAACCTAATATTGAAGTTACCATATACAAAAAATAAGCATAATACAATGTTTCTATATTCCCCTATGACGAATGACAAGCCGTTAATTGATTGAGTAAAACGGCGTAATGCGCTAATCGCTTTGGCTTCGTCGGCTTTCTTTTCCGCATCAGCCTTTTGTTTTTCGGCTAATTCCTTTGCTTTGACCGCTTCGTTCTTTTCCTTGATAGCCTTGTCTTTATCAGCCACAGCCTTGTCCTTGCCGTTTCGGTTTTCGTTGTTTTGGGCGGGTGATGGTGGTATACTGTTTCTGCCTCGCATGGTTCGCCAATTGGCGATATACCGGCAAAGGAAAAATATAAAACAGGTGATGGAGTGAATATATGTATAATTAGGCACGGTGAAACAGATTGGAATGTTATTGGAAGGTTGCAAGGGCAAAGGGATATTCCTTTGAACGAAAACGGGAAATTACAGGCATTACGCTGTGGGATGGCGCTAAAGGACGGAAACTGGAAGGCTGTTTTCACCAGTCCGTTAATGCGGGCAAAGCAAACCGCCGATATTGTTGCCAAATGTCTTGGCTTGCAGGAAATATATAAAGACAGCGGATTAATGGAGCGGTATTACGGCAAGGCGACCGGTTTGACGGAAGAAGAACGAAAAGAAATTTTCCCGGATGATAAATATGAAGGGATAGAAAAATGGGAAGAGCTTCGCGACAGGGTTTATGGCGCTGTGATTAAGAGCGCGGATAGGTTTTATCCGGAAAATATAATTATCATTTCGCACGGAAGCGCGATAAACTCAATTCTTGCCGAGCTATCAAACCGCGAAATCGGAACGGGGAAAACGCTTTTGAAAAACGCGTGTATAAGTATGCTTACCTATAAAGACAGTGTGCTTACAATTAGTTTTTACAATAAACTCTGCGATGAAGTGTTTTTATAAAAGCGAAAACTAATTTTAGTTCGCATTATTCCCAAAAGGCGCGGCGGCGGGTCATTAATGTTTTATATAAAACGACGGTTACGATATTACTGTAGCCACCGTTTAAATTATTGGGCTCACCAAAACATAAAGCCGGATTTTAAATTTTTGGGTTTGATGAAAAAAGGAGGCATTTGTTGCGTGAATATAGACGACATATATTTAGTAAATTACCGTCACGCGGCCAGCGAACCGTTAAAAAGCATTATGCAGCTTCCGAAAGAAAATGCGTTTGAGGTTGCGCAAGAGTTATATAAAAACAGTTCATGCCGCGCTCATAGACGGTTTGGGCCTGATTTTGAGTTTTATTATACATATCGGCTTGAAGTTGAAAAATGGCTTTATGAGAAATTTGTATCTGTAGATTTCCCCAATGGCGAACGATAAAGCCATTATTTTTTTGTGCTTTTTATTGAAGCTTGCGTTCCGGCATGGTACACTGTAAATGATTCCAATTTTGAAAATATAAGCGCCGAAAGGGAAAAGGGGAGAGCAACAATGGACGAGCGGAAAATTGAGGATTTTATCACCGAATACCTCACGGGGGAAAAACAAAAAAACGCGCTGGAATTTGTTAAGTATTTGCGGGAAAACGAAATGGTGTTTTACAGGGATAAAAACGGGTATTGGGAGGATAAGCTGTATTGGTGGGTATCTTATAACGGTAAATACATGTGTTTTATATTGGTCAACGGTTACGAAAAAGGCGATTGGGTTATTTGGTTCGATGACGCCGATACCGATTGTTTTGCGGATTATCCGGCGGATGCGGGAACGAAGGAAATTGCGTGGGCAAATGTTGATATATTTCATGGCGATTGCGGCGACGGGCAGTGCGAGGGTTTTAGAAAAGTAATTTTCGGCAGGGAATTTGAAAGCCTGTACCGCACGCTTATGTGTTTTACAAACCCGGATGCCGGGGCAACCCGGTGTATGAAGGAATTGGCGCGGATATGGCTTGATTATATTGAGGAAGGAATCGCCCAATGAACAAAATTAAAATATACATGGATTGTTGTTGTTTTTGCCGTCCATATGACGACCTTTCACAACATAAGGTGAGTTTTGAACGTGAAGATGAAATAGTTAAGAGCATTCAAAAACGTGATGAGCAATTATAAT
>JAISVZ010000013.1 GCA_031271295.1 Clostridiales bacterium
TCGTTGATAATAACCTCCGTTGCACTCACCTTTTCAAAAGGATATGACAACGTGCCACCCTGTGCCGTTAGCTTTATTTCGTCCCCGTCAATTGCATAGGAATATTCAACACTTCCCAAAACCCCACCCATAATGCCAATAGTTAGCGTTGAGCCGTTAACAGTAAATTCATCAGCTCCTAACCCTACGCCGTCCCCCGTTTTCTCGTATTCGCCGTTTGCGAGAGGTGGCGGGGTAGGACACGCCGTAATAATCGGCAATATCAGCATAACAATTACTAAAATTAAACCTACTTTTTTCATAAAATTCCCCCTGTTTTTTGATACTTTTCTGGAAACGTAAACCTTTTTAGATATGTACAAACCTGTAATTCCTTGTAAAATCGCTGTGAATTTTCAATCAAAAACATGTTTATCTCCCTAATTTATGCTAAAATATTCCTGTGTGAAAATTGTCTAAAAAGGTTTACCTTTTAAGACGATTTTTTCTATTTTTACGGCTCAAAATCTGACATTCTCTTAGCTTTATATAAAACGTGGCACGGCTAATTTTGCATACTTTCAATATCTCGTTTATTCCGATTTCACGGCGTTCCCACCGTTCGACCAGTTCCCCGAAATTATCGGGCAAATCTTTTTCGGGTCTGCCAAATTTAACCCCGCGAGCTTTAGCGACTGCGATACCCTCCGCTTGTCGTTGGCGAATAACTTCGCGTTCATTATGTGCCGTGAATGAAAGGACTTGTAAAACCAAATCAGCAATGAACGTCCCGATTAAATCCTTGTGTAAGCGCGTGTCAAGTAGGGGCATGTCGATTACAGCTATGTCAACGCCCTTTTCTTTCGTGAGCGTTCGCCATTGGTTCTGTATTTCCTCATAATTTCGCCCTAATCGGTCAATGCTTTTCACATAAAGCAAATCCCCCGCCCTCAAACGCTTGATTAATTTCTGATATGCGGGGCGGTCAAAATCTTTCCCCGTCTGCTTGTCGATAAATATGTCTTTCGGCGATATTCCTAATTCGCCCAACGCCGAAACTTGCCTACCCTCGTTCTGGTCTGTACTCGATACCCTCACATAACCGTATTTTTTCATAATTAACATCTCCTTTTTTATAGAGATGATAACATATTTTTACATATTTTTTCTTTTTTAAAAGGAAAATTTGACAAGCCTTAAAAATCGTGATAATATAAAGAAAAAACAAAATATACAGTATGGTTAATTCTCAATAATTTGTGTGCCTAATTGGGGAGCAATCTAAATAAACACCCCATTTTAAACCAATTTTAACTTGTCCTTATTTTATGAAAATCAAAGATTTGTAACATAAAAAAAGGCACAAATTCACTAAGTGCGCAAGAGGGCACGAGTGAAAATATCGGCTAAATGGTGCGGGTTTTAGGTTGTTTCACAGGGCGGACAACTTCGCATAGATTTTTCTGGAAATTTTATGTAGTCTATGTAACAGAATTAAGCCATATTGTATAAAAAGAAAAGGAGAGATTTTTATGCAATTCCATGGCAGAATGGCGCAATTTATTGAAGTACGCAATCAAAAAATCACAGTAAAGGAGGGGTACGACCAGTTCCAAAATTTTAACGAAGCTAAAAATCTTTCGGATAACACTATTCATCATTACGGCATGAGTTTTAGGCTGTTCGCTGAATTTTATGATGTTTCAAAGCCGTGTTGTAGTATAGTTGAACAAACAATATTTGAGTTTATTTCGTGGATGAAAAACACCCGAAATATCAACGATATAACACTCAATTCATACTTACGTCCAATTCGGGCAATGCTCTATTACTTCATGAAACAGGGGTTTACCGCGCCGTTTCACATATCAGAGCCGAAAGCGACCGCCAAAGTCAAAGAGCCATACACCGAATACGAAATGACGATTTTACTAAAAAAGCCCGACCTTAAAAAATGCACGTTTCCAGAGTACCGAACATGGGTAATAATCAACTATTTATTCGCAACAGGTAACCGCGTGGGGACAGTCAGCAATATAAAAATTGCAGATGTTAAATTTGAAAGTCGAATAATACACCTAAAAAAGACTAAGAACCGAAAAGAGCAAATTATACCGCTATCGTCAAATTTAGACAAGATATTGAGGGAATACTTGCGGTATCGCAAGGGCGGGGCAGATGATTACTTATTCTGCAACACCGCGGGGGAACGGCTAACCGAAAGCGCACTAAGAGTGAGCATAAGGCACTATAACCTAAAACGCGGTGTGATGAAAACCAGTGTACACCTATTCCGTCATACTTTCGCTAAAGACTGGATTGTGACGGGGGGCGACCCGTTCAGTCTGCAAGAAGCGTTAGGACACTCCACGTTGGATATGACTAGAAAATATGTAAAGATGTTTAACGAGGATTTAAAGCATGTTTATGAAAAACATAACCCGTTAGATAGGTTTTACGAAAAAAGCGGGAATTCAAGGGCGAAATCCAAATTCAAAAAGGGCGAGTTTCAAAAGTCGAGCAATTTCTAAGATAGAGCAAAAAGGCAGGGCGAAGTCCTGTCTTTTTTTTGCTGACCCGCCGTTTTTTAGCGCGTAACTTCACATAAAATAAATAAAAAATAGAGGGTGCTTTTAAGAATAGAATAAATAACGTAAATTTCGAGAGTGTGCATAAAATCTAGGGTTTAAAGTGATTTTCTAATTTTTATCATATCTATATACTACTATTCCTAGAATTTGATTCTACGATTCCGCGAATTAAATTCTACTATTCCTCG
>JAISVZ010000158.1 GCA_031271295.1 Clostridiales bacterium
AGTTGGCTGGGTTTTCGGCGTATCATTTCTGCCGGGTGTTTCAATGGTATGCCGGTTATTCCGTTATGGAATACGTTAGGCTAAGGCGGTTGGCGTTCGCGGCTTGGGAGCTTTCGTCCGGAAGAAAGCTTATTGATATCGCGCTCGACTACGGCTTTGAAACACATTCCGGTTTTTCGAAAGCGTTTAAGCGCCGGTACGGAGTTTCTCCCGAAAAATACAGGGCATATGTTAAATGCGAAAAACCTCCCATGCCCGATATCCTGCGGATGAATGAATATTCTATAGGAGGAGTAATTATGGAACCGAAAATTGTAACACTCGGCGTTATAAAACTTGCGGGTTACCGCATAAAAACTAAAGCCGAAAACGGGGAAAACATCAAAGCCATTCCTGAATTTTGGCAGGCATACCTTACGGACGGGCGCGCAATGAAATTACACGGAGGGGATTTTGTAAAAAAACACGCTGAATACGGCGCGTGTTTTCCGGTAAACCCGGAGAATAACGAATTTTCCTACGTTATAGGCATTGAGGTAAAAGACGGCGCGGTTATTCCGAAAGAGTTTTACGCCTGCGAAATACCGGAAGCAACCTACGCGGTATTTTCAACGCCGCCGGTCTTGGCGGAGGAGTTTTCCAAAACCATTCAAGGTACTTGGCAGTTTATTTATAACGAATGGTTCCCGGCGTCCGGTTACGAATACGCCCCGAATTGTGTGGATTTTGAGTATTACGACGAAAAAAATATGAGCGACGCGGGGAATGTTTGCGATATTTATATTCCGGTTGCTAAAAAGTAGGACATAAAAAAATATGACGCAAAAAAGCGGCTTGCGGGGTTTGTTACCGTTAGCCGCTTTTTGTTTTACAAAATAAAATCCGAAAAATTATCCCTATGGATAACCGTAAATGAACTTCCGGGATAAGCCACTTGAAACGCTTTTGGCTGCTTTACTTTGGTGTTTGGGTTCCATTTAAACTCATACGCCGACAAAACCCCGTCCTTTTCTTCAATGTAATCAATTTCTTGCTGTGCCTGCGTGCGCCAAAACCATGGCTTTGCATAATTGGCGGCATATTCGTTACGTTTGAAACGTTCGCTTACAAGGAAATTCTCCCACAGCTTGCCCATGTCGTCGCGCAGGTTAACTGGGCGAAAATCCGCAATCAGGGCATTGCGTATGCCGTTGTCGGTAAAGTATATTTTGCGGCTTGCTTTAAGTTCATTCCGCAAGTTTCTCGAATATGAGCCAAGCCGGAATATTACAAATGTCTGCTCCAAAATCCCGATATATTTTTCAACAGTTTTATTGTCTAAAGAGCATAACTGCCCAAGTTCCGTGAAAGATACCTGCGAACCTATTTGAAACGCCAACGCCCGAAGCGGACGTGTAATTTGATCCGGCTTTTTAATTTTGTCGAGGGCGAGAATATCCTTATACAGATAGCTGTCCGACAATTCCTGAAACAAAGGCAGTTCTTCGCCCGGATTGCTGACTATTTCAGGATAATAACCGTAAATAAGCCGGTGCTCAAGTAAATTTGTTTCAGCCATAACGCCATAAAACGTCGCCGCCTTAAGCGAAAAGCGAACGAAGCAGTGTAGTTTTGCCAACTTGCCGCGCTCCAAGCAAAATTACTGCCTTTCTTCCGGAGTTAATTTCCTCACGAATGCTACTTTCAATTGTACGGGTAATCATAAAATTCACCTCTAATACAGTATATTACCCAAATTGCGGAATTTCAATCTTTAAATTTATAAAGATTTAAGGATTATAAAACTGTTTCGGTATTTTCGCGCCGCTGTAAATTTACTTTGGTATGTACTTCCCGAAAAAATGTGTTATTATGGAAGTATCAAAAAGAAACAATTCCATTTTTGACCTTTGCTAAATAGCTTCGCAAATTGAGTGTAACTCAGTGCATCAAATATAACACATAAAATCTTAATGTATAATGCAAAAGATGATTAAAAATCTTTATGCAAGGTATTAAAAAGAATAAAATCAGCAATTAGTCATTATTTTCTACAAATTAGGATATGGACATTGTAAATTATGGAATCTTATTAAATATTAGCAAATGTCAAATAAAAAGAAGCCGCAGGCTTTAAAAAAGAGAGGATGCGTTAAAATGGATATCATGGATTTTACGGGTGGTATGAATTCTTTCGCTATGATTGAGAATGCGATTTATTCGTTTATTTACAGTATTCAAGATATAGTTGAAACAATTGGTGCTGTTATCATAATTCTCGGTTTGATAAATGCCTTTTTGGGTTACAAGATCTTTAAGGTTACACTTGCAATATCCGGTTTTTTTGTGGGTGCATTAGTAGGTGTTATTATATTTATTGCTGCAAATGCAGATAGCTTATTGTATGCTTCATTCGACGGGATGATTTGGTTCGTGCTGATAGGAGCCATTGCAGGCGCTCTTTTTGCGATGTTCTTTCACAAAGTGGCAGTTTTTCTTACTATATGGACATTTGGTGCTTTAGCGTTCACTCTTATTACGCAAAACGAGCAGATGTCTTTGGTTTTAGGTTTAATTTGCGGTATTGTAGGTGTTATTGTTGAGAAATATGTAATAATTGCTACCACTGCTTTCGCCGGCGGGTATCTGGTTTCGGCAGGTTTTTGGTTGTTCGGTGCTGCAAGTTTGGAATTTAATGATACAAGAGCTGTTAGCTGGGTTGTTGCAATATTAGGCATTGTTTTTCAGTTTTGGCTGGAATTGAAAAAATCTGTAGGGAAAGAAGGAAAAATGGTATTTTTGAGTTTTTGAACAGTATAAATCCAACTGACAAGGGCAGTGCCCCGCGTGATATGAAGTCTATAGCGATAAAAGCTCTTCTTGGTTTACCAATCATCTTGGGTTTAGTGTTTGGAAACTTGTTCAATTCATTTACGTTTGGTTTTGGCGTTGCGGCGGTTTTGTATGTTCTTGTTTTAATTCAGTATGTGCGCAAGCAAAAAGCGCAATTTTCGCCGGGTTCGGTTCAGCTTTTAAGCTGGGAAAAGCGTACAAACGTGGTTTTAGACGGCAACGGCTACATATTGCTTACCCCAATGGTTCCGGGGTTATTTATCTTTGTGCTTTTTAATATATTCGCAAACAGCACTGTAAGCCTTGTATTATCGGTGCTTGCAATAGCGGCGGCGTACTACTTCTTATTTAATATTCTTAACGGTTTAACCGCTAAGGGCGGGGCAGTTTCAAGAATTTGTTCAGCCTGTGGTTTTCAAATACAGGACGGCGCGTCTTTTTGCGCCAGATGCGGAACTGCTTTTAAACCTGCGGAAACGGTGGAAGATGCGAAGAAACCGGTAATATGTTCCGTGTGCGGTACGGAGCTTCCAAGCGGAACTAAATTCTGCTCGCTCTGCGGAACGGAAATACATGATTAGGTTTACAATTCTTTTACGCCTCCCTTCAAGGAAAATTCGCAAATTTAGCGCTTACGTATGTTTCTTGCCGTACTAAGCGCTACTTTTATGCTGTCTTCGCTGATTTTGCGTTGCTGCGTTTGTTTTGGGAATTTACCGCCCGAAAAAAATGTGTTATTATGGCAGTAGCAAAACGAAACGTTATTGTAATAAAGGCTAAAGAGGGGATTGATAAAATGAAATTCAGAAGCGCAAACATAAACGAGGCGGGCAAAATTTACGCTCGATTTATGATTATGCCGGGGTTTTGGGCGCTAACCAACCGCTGGCAAAACTTTCAGTATCTTTTAATTGGCGAGAATAGCGCAATGCTTATTGACAGCGGCTACGGAGAAGGAAACATCAGGGAAGCGGTTGAAGAAATAACCGGCAAACCGGTTATTGTTGTAAATACGCACGGTCATTACGACCATACCGGCGGCAACGGATGGTGGCAGGAAGCGCGTATGGCGCACGAAGGAGCCGAAATTGCCCGAAACGCGTTTTCTCCGGTACATGAACAGTGGAGAAAGGCGCAGCCCCACAGGGATTACCGTATTAATTCAATAAAGGACGGCGATATTTTTGATTTGGGTGGGCGCGAAATTGAAGTTATCGCAATCCCCGCGCATCACGAAAGCAGTCTTGCTTTTTTGGATAAAAAGGCTCGCGTGTTATTTTCCGGGGATGAATTGGAGGGCGGACAGGTAATTTTATTTGCCCGAAGCCGCAATATACTGCGTGAAGAGTTATTAACCGCGCATAAAAACAATATGCAAAAGCTTAAAAGCAGAAGGAACGAATTCGATTTTATCTGCCCGTCGCATAACAGCATTATGCTGTATCCCGATAAATATTTGGATGATTTCATACAGTTAGCGGACGGCATTTTGAACGGGAAAATACCGCCTATGCCGGATTCGGCCGGTTTTGGCTTCTCGCCCGACCCCGCGGGTTTTAATATGGCTTTTAAGGATTTAGCGCCGTTTGAAAGGTATGAGTTTGGCGAAGCGTCTTTTGTGTTTCAGAAGTGATGTTTCTTGCCAATAAACCATACTCACACCAAGCGTGCCAATTCTTCAAAAGAATAAATTGTTTTTCCGTCATAACTTTCGTTATCGCGGTTAAAGAGAATTACGTCCATGCCAACGCTGCTTGCAGCATTTAAATTTTCTGTGCTGTTGTCTATAAATATGCATTCTTCCGCCGGTATGCCCAAGCGCTCCAAAGCGATTTGGAATATCTTAATTTCCGGCTTTCGGCAAAAAACATCGGCGCTGACAATTTTAACCGGAAAATACTTATCCAGTTTGTAATACGCGGTAATATACTTGCTCCAAGCCGAAACATCGTTCGACAAAAGGGCGTAGTTATATTTTTCTTTCATAGCTTCGGCAAAAACGTAAAAACCCTCGTCCATTGTTAAATGATTTTCTATGTAGTCGCGCATATGAAATGCCGGATTTTTAAAACCAATTGCCGTTAAAAATTCGTCTGACGTAATTTCGCCGTTTCCCGCCTTTGTGAAGAGCTTATCAACTATGATAAGTTTCATAATGCGTTCGTGTTCAGCTTGCGGGAAGTGACCGATGGTGTAAGGAATAAAGTTTCCTTTACTCTCTTTCAAAATAACGCCGTACATATCAAAAATGATTGTTTTCATAAATACCTCGCCTTTCAAGCAAAAATGCGCGAACCGCCCATGCCTTATAGTAACAGGTACGGGGGCCGGTTAGCAATCCAAAAAACTATATACATGCTGAAAAAATCCTGCAATATATCCTGTTTTCTTTTTCTTTGACACGTTAGGCGGCATTATCTATAATAAAAATTACATAGAGATTGTTTTGTGCGTCTTTGTATGCCGATTTGTGCGTATTGACATAGAAAGTTGAAATATACGAAAGGGCGAAGTGAGGTGTTTTAATGGCGGAATTTACTCTAAACAAAAAAGCAGGGGGAATAAGAAATGGAATGATTTAAAGCCGGTGACGGTAGTAGTTATTTACAAGAAAAGCCGAGAAGATTATGCAAAGGCGGAAGCGCATTTGGAAGGCTCATTATTGGCAATGAAAAGCGGAATGAAAAGCAAGGATCACTTTCGGCTTATTTCGTTTAATGCGGCTAAATGGAGAGAACTAAGTAAAAGCGATAAGTTTAAGCCGCTTTTAGGGTTATTAAGCAACGGGTTTATCAAAACGGACGCAGCTGTTGAAGGGATAAATTTGAACGACCCTGTAATCGGAAGGTTAAACAGGGCGATAAGGTATTCATGCGCAACAAT
>JAISVZ010000175.1 GCA_031271295.1 Clostridiales bacterium
ACGGGGAATTAATCAACCAATACGAATACACATACAACGCCAACGGAGATATAATTGAAGAAAAGGATTTGCAGGGCAACCGCACAACGCCGATAAAAGCCGAAAGCACCGAAATGACCTACGGCGCGGCAAATAGGCTTGAAACTGTAAACGGGCAGGTTGTAAATTACGACGCAGACGGAAACATGATTAAAGGTGTTCTCGGCGGCGGGGCGGCAAGCTTCGGGTACGATAAGTTTAACCGATTGATACGAGTAAGCGCGGAGAGAATGGAAAACGCCGAAAACACAGCGGTGTATAAATACGACGGCGAAGGAAACAGAATTTCCGTTAACAACAACGGAGAAATTATTGTTTTTGTAACCGACCCAACGGGAAGTTTATCGAACCTGCTTGAAAGCCAAAATATTGACGGAAGTAAAACAATTTATGTTTACGGCGTTGGGCTTATTTCGCAAGAGCAAGTAACCGCCGGGGCAACAGGCAAGGTAGCCAAAGCTACGCCGGAAAACACAACAGAATACAGGTTATTCCACTATGACTACCGGGGAAGCACAACCGCGCTGACAGATGAAAGCGGAAATGTTACCGACAGGGTTGTCTATTCGCCTTATGGAAAAATTGACGAGCGCACGGGCGAAACGGAAACGCGGTTTTTGTATGTTGGGCAGTTTGGAGTGCAGGTTGACGAAAACGGATTGTACTATATGCGGGCAAGGTATTATAATGTTGATATCAACCGGTTTATGCAGGAAGATCCGATAAGAGACGGGCTAAATTGGTATGGGTATGCAAATAGTAATACAATTATGTTTGTAGATTTGTGGGGATTAGAAGCTATTATAGTATCGGGCGGAGCCTTTAATGAAAAGAAGAGAGATAGATATCAATTTACATTTTTCGATTCTTCTTTGCTCCAAATGTCAAAAATAAGCGATGAACGTATTACCCTTTTTGTCGCAAAAGCAGGTTGGACTGAAGCACAATCTGAGGCAATTGATGAATATGCAAAAGATAATGGTATCAATCTTGTATGGTTTAGTAAAGTTAATGAGTTGACGAACTATATCAATACTAAAAATATTAACGGCATTGGAGAAGAAAGATCAGCGGATCCAATTACATTATTTTCAGTCTTTTCTCATGGTACTGATTATGGTACTGGTAATTATGCAATTACATTTGGATATGGAAGTAATACAGCTATAGATTGGTATATTGATGACATATCACAAATAGATACTTCCGCATTTGCAAATGATTCTGTTTCATATTTCTATTCATGTCGCACCGGAAACACATTTGGGATATCATGGAACGATTTCCAATGGGCGAAAGGGAATTTTGCTCAAACATGGGCTAACCAAACTGAAGGACTTACTTATGCAATCAATGGATTAAATGGGCGTTCAACTTATGCTAACATTTTAGGTGCTCGCATAGAGAGAAACTTGTTAAGTATAGTAGGAATAGGTCCAGACTCATTAAAAGAATGGCGTTTTATGCGAGGTAACGATATAAATGTAAGACCAGGAGCTGCATATAAATTACCGGAAAGAGGTTGGTGGTTTTTCGATTCATGGTTGATTTTTTCCTCAAATTCTCGACCTAAACGCGTAAAAGAGCCATCTTACAACCACTTTGAGAACTAACCTTTAAAGTAATCGATTTCACTTACAGAATTTATACTTATATACGAGGAGTTAATTTGAATGAAAAGACGGATATTGCTTGTTGTAATATGTTTTATCATAGTTTTATTTTCTTATTTTATAAAAATAATATATTTTCCTGTAATCTACCCAACAAAAAGTTCGTCAAAAAAGTTATCAATTGTTTTATACGGTGGATATTACCTTTATAAAGAAAAACAGATTGTTACATTGAGGCATTATGTAGATGAGAAGCAGGTTGCAGATTACATACTTGAAATTAAAGATGGTATTTATACACAAGAACCTCAGTTTTACGAACTTCCGGAATTAAATGAAGGAGTTATAGAAGTCATTTTCGAATCTTCTAAGAGTGAAAATTTAAACTTCACAATAGATTTCAGACAAACAAAAGATTTTTATGAAAAGGGTTTGCTGATTTATTTTGACAGTGATTTCAAAAGTGATTACGCTATTGATAGAGGGGAAAGTAGCGAATATGATCGTTACATACACTTTGTATCTGGAAAAAATAAAGCGGGTTATATAAATAAAGCGGGTTCTTCGGAATGGGTTGTTGCAAGTAGTAGTCCAAGATTGAGAAAAATACCTCAAGATGAAAGACCATATTGGCCGGAGTATTCCGGATGGAAAGAGAATAAGTGGATTAAAATACAATGAGGCGATTCTTATACCATTCGGGAAAAGCAGAAGGATATTATGATTTACTTACCTGTTTACCGCAACAACAAATGTTTGAGGCTACCGTTAGAGAAATAAGCGGTAACGAACTAAGTTTATCGCTTCGCCCGGGTTCGTCCATCCGTTTTGTAAACGAGGATGCTTTAAACGGCTATGTAAACGGAAAAATTGCCGAAGATAGAACAATACAGCAGGGTATTGCAAACCAAGACGGTTCGGGGCAAAAACTACCTAAAGTTACGACGATATAAGCGAACCGTGGCACAAAAACTAATTTAAAACAACAGCCGCACAAACGGCAAAGAAGGGAGCATAAATGTGAAATACATAAGAAAAGCACTGCAAATAATAATATCCATAACGCTTTTTATGAGTGTTTTTTCGGCGAGGGTATACGCGGCTTCATATACCGATACTCAGGGACACTGGGCGGAGAATGGAATTGAAGCTTTAACCAAAAAGGGAATATTGTCTGAAATTGAGCGCGGGGATAACAAATTTGAACCGGACGCAAATATTACAAGGGCGGAATTCTTTGTAATGATAAACAATGCTTTTGAGTTTAACATCTGAAAAAGACATATCTTTTTCAGATGTTAAAGAAAGCGATTGGCTTTACCGCCATATAAAAAGAGCCGCCGCCGCAGGTTATATTACGGGTTACGAAGATAACACCATAAAGGCCAACGCGGAAATTACAAGAAGCGAAGTATGCGTATTGGTAAGTAAAATTTTGAATTTACCTCAAGCACCAGGTTCAATCGCAAAATTTGCAGATGCGCCGGCAATTCCCGCATGGGCGCTTCCTTACATAGAATCTGTTATAGCTTCTGGTTTTATGGGCGGCTATCCGGACGGTACGTTTGGCTATGCAAGAAACGAAACAAGAGCCGAAGCAGTATCTTTAATATCGTCTGCTATGAACCGCAGCGAATCCAAGTTTAGCTCATTACAGGGCAATGCGCAAACATCAGGAGATGTTACTGTTTTTGTAACCGACCCAACGGGAAGTTTTTCGAACTTGCTTGAAAGCCGAAACCCGGACGGAAGTAAAACAATTTACGTTTACGGCGTTGGGCTTATTTCGCAAGAACGAGTAACCGCCGGGGCAACAGGCAAGGCAACCAAAGCTACGCCGGAAAACGCAACAGAATATAGGCTATTTCACTATGACTACCGGGGAAGCACAACCATGCTGACAGACGCAGACGGAAATGTTACCGACAGGGTTGTCTATTCGCCGTACGGGAAAATTGACGAACGCACGGGAGAGACGGAAACGCGGTTTTTGTATGTAGGGCAGTTTGGAGTGCAGGTTGACGAAAACGGGTTGTACTATATGCGGGCAAGGTATTATAATGTTGATATCAACCGGTTTATGCAAGAAGACCCGATAAGAGATGGGCTAAATTGGTATGTGTACTGTATTAACAATCCCGTTGCTTTTGTAGATCCGTTTGGATTGGAGAAAATAGTTGTTTCTGGCGGAGTATATCACCCTAAAGAGGGTAAGAAATATCAATATGAATTTATTGATACTGCGCTAAATCAAATTAACAGTTGGGTTCACGACAGGTGGTCACGTGAACTAAAAAATGATGAGAAGGTAACATGGTTCATTGCAAAAGCTGGTTGGACAGATGATGATTTCAAAAATTTCTCAAAAGCCGCCGATAGAGAAAATGTCGAAGTTATTGGATTTGATGATGTTGATGAACTGATAAGTTATATAAATGACGGTTCATTTAATAATCGATTAGATGACCCGATAACCAATTTTGTTGTTTTCTCGCATGGATTAGCAAATGATAACGGAATTGTTTCGTTCGGATATAACTACACAAGTAGCTATAATCAAAATTTAAACATGGATACAAGTGACATCAGCAAAATAAGATCGTCGGCTTTCAGTGATAATTCTTTAACAAGATTCTATTCATGTAACACAGGAACATCTATGGATAATAGTTTTGCTCAAGTATGGGCTAATACAACAGGAAGCGAAACGATAGGAGCTGTGGGAAAAACCGAATATACATATATAAATAAAAGTGGTTTTTGGGATTTCTTAGCAGATCAAGTGTACAAGATATCTCGCTCAATTGTTACCGGAAGTGAGGATCCTTGGGTATATCCATTTCAATCTTATGAATTGCCTGAAGTTGACCGCAGTGCTTATTGGGTAACGTTTAAACCACAATAGTAAAGGTTGTGCTAAGATGAAGTTGTTAAATAATAGTTTTACTGTATCTGTTATGATATTGTTATTCGTTTTTCTGGTGTTTCTTGGATTCATTAATTTATTCGAATTGATGAGACCGAAAGAAATACTTAAGACAGCGGTTTTTAAGGGAGATTTAAGGGAAAAAAACTACATTTATTGTCAGCCGTGTTCAGTTACTGGTTTTGAGTGGCGCTTAATTGGAGGAAATAGTATGAATGCAAGATATGATTATTGTATAGTGAGAGGTGCGGATCCTGAAAGTATCTTTAATCTTAAATATGAGTTTATGACTGCAGGAAACATATTTGTATTTTACGTTTTAGAACAAAAAGAGTATTACTCAGAAATTCTTGGAGAGCAATGCATAGAGTACATTGTAGATGGATGGGATGTATTGTATCCCGTTAAGCATGGCAGTATCTTCGATGGTATTATATTTTCCAAACACATAACTATTGATGATATTAAAGAATAAGCATCAAGTAGTGGGAAGATTGTTAATATTACTTGAAAGCTGAAATACGGAGGGAAGTAAATTATTTTTTATTAGGTGTTGAGCTTATTTCACAAGAGAACGTAAACGCTAAATTATCTTTCAAGACGGCTAAATGTAATAGATCATGTGGTTTAAATTCCAAATTTTAAAAGGTGAGATTTTATATATTTGGTAATTTTACTGAAAGTATAATTTCTTAATATAAAACAACTATTAGTGACATGGCAGGAATGAAAATGACAATGCTTAAATGGGCAAAAAGCGCGGAAACAGATATAAAAAGTTCACAGTATACCGC
>JAISVZ010000012.1 GCA_031271295.1 Clostridiales bacterium
TATCCTGTTTCGGTTGTGCCGGAACGCTCTCCTATTAGAAAAAAACCAAGAAAAAAGAGGTTCTTTCAGGCGAGACGATCCGTTGTTTAGTGGTTTCGTTAAGTTGACAGCAGTGATCAGTATATAGCTAAAAAAACCCGGTATCAATAACCGGGTTTTTGAGGAGAATTTATGAATTCAACCATGAGTTGACATTCGGGGAAAAACCTTACGGAATTACCCTATCGGATATGAAACTTAGAAGGATAATTTGCCATTAAAGCGTTCATTTTACACGCCTCATGCATTTTATCGCGTATAACCTCAATTGAGCATTCAAAACAATACCTGCCTGATGTAACCGGCTTAAGGCATTTTTCGCATTTAAACTCATAACCTATTTTCTTATTTCTTGCTAAATCACGTTCTTCCCTTAATAAAAACGTTATTAGCGGCAAAGGCAATTCCAATGCCAAGCAAACCTCGCTTGCGCTGCAGGCTTCGGGGTATTGCTCTATATACTCCTTTATCCGCAAAAAATTCTTTTCCAAACTTTCGTCACACATAGGGCACACTTTGGATAAATGAAAAGAATCGAACACCGTGCCGCAAAATTTGCACCTTGTTTTTACTGTGTGTTTATATACTGCCATTTCAACAACCCTCCGCAGATTTATTTTTCATTTTTGTGATATCCAAATGCAATTTTCACGCCGCTTGTAGGAAATTATGAATTGCTGTGCGGTATTGGTTTTCTCGGAATCGGGCGTTATTGGATTCGTAGATTATTTTATCATAATTGTTTGTGAAAAGCGATTACTGTTTTTAAATTTTCATAATTTTTTTGAGCAAAAAATCATCTTGATTTTTGGGTGCGGCATTGTATAATAAGTGTTAAGAAATTAAAGGCAATGAAAAGAAGAGTAAGCAGTTACGGCTATTACAGAGAACCCGTTGGCGCAATCCTTATTTGGGGGCGCCGTGCTGAGAGCGGGCATGGCTTATACCGCCGAAGATGGTCTTGGAGCCGCGCACCGAAAGGTTTTACCTTTAGGCTGCGACGGGTGCGCCCGTAAACGCGCTATGCTGTCGGCAAAATATTATGCCCGCAGCAGATAAGGTTCGCCTCGCGAGGGGCGGATAAATTTGGGGTGGTACCGCGAAGCTTTGGCTCTCGTCCCCGAAAACTACGGTTTTCGGAGAGGAGGGCTTTTTTATTTAGCGGGTAACCGCATTGAAGATAAAGCGAGATACGAAAAAGGCTTTATTATTGGCGGGAAACCGCGCCAAAGAAAAATGTATAACGCAATAAAAATTATTATATTTGAAGGGAGAAAAAAATATGAGTAAGAAAAAAATTTTAATAGCGGGCGCGTGGCCATACGCGAACGGTTATTTGCATATTGGGCACTTGGCGTCGCTCGTACCTGCCGACGTTATTGCAAGGTACTACAGGCAAAAGGGCGACAGCGTTTATTTTGTTTCCGGGAGCGATTGTTTTGGAACGCCGGTTGCTATACGCGCAAAGCAGGAGAATAAATCCCCGCGTGAAATAAGTGATTTTTACCACGCCGAGTTTTGCGATTGCTTTGAAAAGCTCGGTTTTACCTACGACAGGTACGGTAAAACATCGTCGGATGAGCACATTAATTTTGTGCGGAAATTTCATAAAAAAATGTACGAAAGCCCATATATTTATGAAAAGGAAGCTCCGCAGGCGTTTTGCGAAAAGTGCGAAACCGCGCTTGCCGACCGATACGTTGCGGGCATATGCCCTCATTGCGGCGGCAGGGCAAAAGGCGACCAGTGCGATACGTGCTCGAACGTACTTGAGCCCGAAAACCTTATAAACCCGCAGTGCGAGGTATGCCATAGCCCTATTAGTTTCAAAAAATCCAAGCACCTTTTTATTGCAATATCGAAGCTTGAAAACGAACTTACGGGTTTTGTAAACTCGCGTCCGTTATGGCGGAAAAACACGGCTGCTTTTTCGAAACGCTACATTGACGAAGGGCTTCGCGACCGCGCCGTTACCCGCGATTTAGATTGGGGAATAGACGTGCCTAAGGAAGGTTACGAGGATAAAAAAATTTATATCTGGGCGGAAAATGTTTTAGGCTACCTTTCAATGAGTTACGCGCTTTGCACCGAACGCGGCGAAAGTTACGAGGATTTGTGGGGCGAAAACAGCCGCCATTACTATGTTCACGGCAAAGACAATATACCGTTTCACACAATAATTCTGCCTTCGCTGATGATTGCGAACGCGGGCAAATGGAAGCTGCCGGACGATATAATTTCTAGCGAACACCTAACGCTTGAGGGACGCAAAATTTCCAAAAGTCAAAATTGGGCGATATGGGTAAAGGATTTATTGGCAAAACACAACCCCGATTCTATCCGGTATTTCATGATAACAAGCGGACCCGAAAAACGCGACACGGATTTTACATGGCGCGAATTTGTAAACAGCCATAACGGGGAACTGCTTGGCGCGTACGGGAACTTTGTTAACCGCACGCTTGCCTTTATCAGTAAATATTTTAACAAAACCGTGCCGGAAGGTGTTACTAACGCGGAAATTTCGGAAAGGATAAATTCTCTGTACGCCGATACCGGAAGTTTAATTGAAAAAGGCGATACAAAAGAGGCTTTGGATAATATTTTTACGTTTATCCGCTTCGCCAATAAGTATTTCGACACGCAAAAGCCGTGGGAAACAAGAAATACGGATATTAAAAGCTGCAAAAATACGATTTTTAACTGCGTGCAGATAATAGTAAATTTGGCGGTTTTGTTGGAGCCGTTTATTCCGTTTTCGTCGGCGAAAATAAGAGGATGGTTGGGCGCTGAAAATTCTTGGCGCAAAAAAGAAATTCCGGCCGGGTTTGTAATTCCCGAACCGGAAATATTGTTTGAAAGGCTGGATAAGGGGACGGCGGAAGAAGAAGTTAAGAGGCTTCGCGGCAGTAAGGTTTAGTAAATATTATTTTGCAATTACCACAGCGGCTTCCCGCGAAGTTACCTTCCCGCTTTCGGTTAAAAGTGTTCCGCTTATCAAGGCGGTAAGCGGCGCAACGGTAACAAGCCCGAAACTGCCAACAATCGTATGCAGTATTTCGGCGGAAACGTATTTCAAATTCAAAATGTTTATTATCGGCGTGCCTTGCGCCATAAAAACCATCAGCAGGGCAATATACCCGCCGGAATACGCCAAAAGCAAGGTGGTCGTCATTGTACCCATAACCGACCTGCCAATAGACAGCCCGGATTTTATCGCCTCAAGTTTGGAGATATCCGGGCGTTTTTGTACAATTTCGTGCACCGCGCTTGTAATATCCACCGATAAATCCATAACAGCGCCGCTGGAAGCTATAAAAATTCCGGCGATAAAAATTTCCGTAAGGTTAAGCTCCGCAAAACCCGAATACAAAAGCTGCTCCGAATACGGCATTATCGCGCCGTGTATTTTAAAGAGCCGGACAAAAACTATCGCGGTAACGCATGTTACAAGCGACCCGGCAACCGAACCGCCTATCGCCGCCAGCGACCTTTTATCAAACCCGTACACTAACCCGTCTATAACCGCTGTAAATACGGCGGTTATAACCGCGCCCAAAATAATTGGGTTGTAACCGGCCAAAAACGCGGGCAAAAGAACCTTCCAAATGGTGAGAATGGTAAATACAAACGAAAGCAAAGCTTTAAAGCCTACCACACCCGCAAACCCAACAAGAGCCGCCACAAATAAAAGGGTAAGGATAACCTCGTAATTAAGGCGGTAATGGTCCACCAAATTTACAAACGTAATTTTACCATCCTCGGAATAATCTATTACCGCAAGAGCGCTGTCGCCCTGTTTAAAAATCTTGTCGTTTTCAAGCGAACCGTTAAGGTGGTTCATAGCCTTCGATGTTTCGCCGCGAAATTTACCTTCCTTTACAAGTATTTCGCACTGCTGTTCTCCAAACTGAATAATTCCGGAGCGGACAATACGCCCGTCGTCGGTTGAAAGAATTTCAACCTTTACCCGCTCCTGGTTTTCATACAACTTCTGCCCGTATTTAACGGGCAGAAGAAGCAGAATTACGCATAATACGGAAACAACCGCTATTGGCGCTATGTTACGCCTAATGCTTTGCTGTTTCGAAAAATTACTTAACATCGGTAAGCGCCTTTATAATGTAAAATACTTTGGTGTTGTCGTAGAAGCCTTCAAAAAGCTCCTCGCCCGCGCCCATCGCGAAAACCGGAACGGGCAAACCGGTGTGCGCGTAGGATGTCCAGCCGATACCGGCCTTTTGGTTCAATATGTGCGTAAGCGTTACCGTAAACGGTTCGTATGTACCGTAGAGAATGTTTTCTTCGTCGTTTAACTTCCTGTCCTTAGGGTCGGTCATGGATTTGGCGTATGCCGCTTTAATTGTTGCCAGCTCGTAATCGGATAGCGTAAGAAGAGGGTTTGCCGCCGAAGCTTCGTCATCTTTTGTCATTAAGCCGAAGTTCCATTTTACGCTTGCAAGAACATCGTTAAACTCCGTTCCGTTTTCACGGAATTTTGCAACCTGCTTGTCGTATTCTATAAACGATACTTTTTGCTTCGAAAGTAAATCCAAATGCGTATCGTACCCGGTTCCGGCAAAACCTATTGAAAGCCCGCCTGTTTCATGGTCTCCGGTAACGATTATAAGAGTTTCGCTTGGGTGAGACGCCGCGAACGCAACCGCTTCGTCCAGCGCTTCGTTAAAGGCAAGAACGTCTTTTACTACGGACGCGGCGTCGTTCGCGTGGCTTGCCCAGTCCACCTTGCCGCTCTCTACCATCATAAAGAAACCTTTATCGTTTTCAAGAGTTTTAATTCCGGCGCTAACATAATCTTTAAGCGACGGCTGGGACGCCGGGCGGTCTACCTCGTAGTGCATTGCGCCGGTATCGTCGGTAAAATCCTTATCGTCGGAGAATACGGCAACCTTTTCTTCCGTGCCCTTCAGGGCTTTAAATTGCGCGGTTGTTGTTGCCACGGTGTATCCGTTTGCCTTTAAATCGTCGTAAACGTCGAGATTGTTAAAATCTCCGGTGCGGCTGTCCAGCAGTTTGCCGCCCGCGTAATATTCAAAACCGCTGCTTATAAGTTCCTGCGAAAGTTCGTAATAATTCCCGCGTGACGCCTGGTGCCCGTAAAACGCAGCGGGTGTGGCGTGGTTTAGGTTAACCGATGAAATTATCCCAATTTTCCAGCCCATCTGTTTTTTGAGTTTTTCCGTAATTGTTTCGTACGTTTTGGATTTTGTTTCGTCCATATTTATTACGCCGCTTAACGTTTTGTAACCTGTGGCGTAACTTGTTGCGGTGGACGCGGAATCCGGCGCGAAAGACGTTAAATCGTATGTAGCCGCGCTGCCAACCACGGGGAAATTCATCATGGTCAGCGCCTGGTTTTCAACCTTGCCCTGCATAGCGCCCAAGTAAGCGGATGTAATACCCATCTGGCTGTAGCTCAAGCCGTCCGCGATAAACATAAACACGTATTTGGGTTTTGCGCCGAAATACGTTATGTTTGTGCCGTTATCTACGGCGGCGTATGCCGAAGGCGAAAGTACCCCCGCAAAAACAATAAATGCCGTAACAATTCCCAGTAATGCCTTTTTGAAACGTTTAAAACTCATTTTGTGTCCTCCTATGGATAAACGGCCGGCAACGCAGTGTTTCTCTGCGCTGTTAGCCTTTTACTATGCGGCAGCCCGGTTATGAATTATTTAGCATTTTGCAATGCCTTGGGCAGCCGCAACATGAAAACGTTTTTGTTTTCACGCTGATTATAAAAAGGACACGTAAATAAAATATGATGTATAGTGTAAAATATCAGTAAAAGATTACAAAGGTTTTGTTCGCTGTGAAAAAAGAATGTAAATATGTAAAATCAGCTTTGCCTTTCGCGGTTTTTCGCGGCACTTTACTCCTGAACCTTTTTCCAAGCCTCAATCAGTTCCTTTTGGCATTTCAGGCAGAAAGAGATGTTAACCGTTTCGCGGTTCATGTCTTCAATAATACGTGCGCCCAGCCTAAAACTGAGCCGGCTTAGTACGGCGTAAATAGTATCATAACCGCATATGCGAAGCGCGAATGCCAACTTGTAATTTTCGATTACGGCGTTTCTAAAAAATTTTTGCAATTGTTCGTTGTTAAACGATTTTATAAGCTTTTCAAATTCCTCGCTTTCGGGTATTCCTTGCCGGCCTGTAAAACTTTCAACCAGTTTTGTGTATTCTTCCCTATTAATTTGCACGAACTGAAACAAAAAATATTTGTCGCCCACGCGCTGAAAATAATCGCTTCCAAGCATAGACGCAAGCGTTACACAGATTAAATGCGTGTTCACGCCTTCCTGAATAAAGAGTATTCCCTGCGCTGCTATAATAGCCTCAAGCAATTCGTACCCTGTGTATTCGTTGGAAACAATCAGGTTTAGTAAAATTCTTTCAACGAATTTCGGGTCGGTACCGTCGGTTATTAAATTAATACCGGTTACTAAAATAGGGTGAGTTTCCCGCGCGACGCGGTCCTCAAGAGCCAAAATGCCGCAATCATGCGTGAGCTTAACAAAATCAATAATCTTCTGTATCATCGGTATACAGCGGTTTTTATCATCGTCCGTAAATTTCTCTTTAGTGGTAAGAAACATGTTGGTTAACATTTCATTTCCTCCCTCTTGCTCTTCCGTATGAGCTTCATATCATGGGCAAAAATACAATTGACATTAAATCCTGCTTTGTAAGTTCGCCTCCGGCTTCGAGCTTTGCTTTAATTTCCGCATACGCTTTATCGCCGTTAAGTTTTACCATGTAAAACGCTTCCACGCCGTAGCGCAGCGCACCTGCGTCAATTTGGGTTTTTGTATCCTCAATTTCCGATGAATAAACCACAATGGTTTTTATGGGTTTGCGTTCTCTGAAATACAGCATTGCGTCCGCTAACATAAACCGGGACAAATCCTGTATGCTGTATGTATCATGACAATGTCTTCCGTTTTGTTTGACATGCGCTCATCCCCCCGCCTTTCTTATCCAAATTATAACGCCGCTTATAACTTTTATGCAAGTTTTTCTTGGAAACATAAATTCAAAAAAGGGGCTGCGTTACTTTTCACATCAACCGAAAAATGAATAGTATTGCATCGCCTTTGAATAGTAAGCTGACATTTTCATTTTCCGCAGATAGCAATTTAGATGTATACCGCCCAGAACTAAACACTAATAATTGCCCGCACTTTTGCTCCAAATTCGGCAAGGGTTGTAGAGGCTTCGGCGCAAATT
>JAISVZ010000017.1 GCA_031271295.1 Clostridiales bacterium
GCGCACGCCGCAAACGCGTAATCTTTGCGTCGGTATTCCGGCAACGTATCAATTCCCGGCTCGGTTATTATATCCTCCATAAAGGGAATATCCGGCGCTCCGGTTGCGCATACCAACAACCCATCCTCAAAAACACCGAAGCACCGCTTTTTTTCAGTTATTTCGTTAAAATAATCTTGAAGCCATCCGTCAGGATTGGCGGTTGGATGTTGCGCCATGAAAAACTTTAAATAATCCTGATAATTTTCCTTTCGCAGCATTGCCGCTTTGGACGTATCAATACCTGCCGGAAGTTTTGTAAAATAGTGCGCCCTCCTATGCAACAAATAACCGGGAAACAATTCATGTAATTTTGAAATTGCTTCATCTATACTCATCTTAGCGGAAAAAATATTGTAAAAATTAATTTCACCGCATAGCTCCGGCGAAAAAGAGATAAACATACTGTCTTTAAACACCGCGCAAAACATTTCATAGTTTCGCGAATGACCCCTTTGGCATATCCGCCTTTTCTCCGTTTCATTTAGCATTATTCCCTTATTCTTAAATTGCTCCGGCGGAATGTCTAACCATGCGGCGTAATATTCAAGTGTTTTTACGTAGTAATTCATACCTCGCATCTTCCTTTATTACATAACCGAAAACATCATTCGCCCGTCACTGGACGCTATACTTGCGTATTCTTCGTTAACCGACAGATATTTTCCCTTTTTAGCAAGCTTAATCAGCGTTTTTGTAGCATCGGTAACATCGACTCGGTTTATCGCTTCCTCGCAAGGCATAAAGAAAACCTCGCTGTTTTCGCTGTTATCCGAACGCGGCTGCCCCGAAACATAATCGGCAGAAAATACTAACCACCAATCTTTTACGCTGCAACGCACCGCAATTAACCCCTTAATATTTATTTCAACTCCCGTTTCTTCATATACCTCGCGCTTTAACGCGTCATAAGGCATTTCGCCATACTTTATGAATCCGCTCGGATTAAGAAGCTGACCTTTTGCGCCTCCGTATGTGTGGCGCACCAACAAAACAGAATCGTCCTTCAAAACTATGGCACCAACAGAAGCAAACCAATTGTCCCCCATAACTTCACCTTGCCTTTACATTCAACTTTTCAATAATTTAAAATTTCTTCCTCAAAAATAAACAAGCCGCGCAAATAATTATTCAACTTACTTTATACTTGTTCCCCTTCCGGGCTGTAGTTTTCCAATATGCTCAAAATATCAGCTTTATAAATATTGCCGCCAAGCACATTCCCGTCCGGAGAAACACATAACGCGGTTATATCATAAGGATTTTGATCATACGGACTTTTGTGCGCGGCGTTTAAATCAAAATACTCGCTAAGATATTTAAGAGCGTTACCGCGAGGGGAAATTATATTGCCGGACGAAACCTCAATACCCATAGCGGTAAATTGCGATAATATTTCACGGGTTCTGTTATTATACGGGTTATCCGCATCCGTACCCGCAAGCCACGCCGGATGCACCCACAGTTTCGCAATGCCGGAAGAAATCAGCGCCTGCGCAAAATCCGCAACAGGTTCAACCGGAATAGTTTCCTGATGAAACGCGTCAACAGAAAGCAGTACATCAGTTATTCCGCTTTCCGCCAAAGCTGCCGCAACACTCTTTATTTTATCATTACTGCGGCTGAAAAAGCCGTTGGTTATCAGTTGCCTGTTTGGTATAAGCGTATCACGCGCCGCAATGTGAATTTTATAAACTTCTTCCGGATAAATCAGCGGTTCTCCCCCAAAAGTCATCAGAGATTTTATATTATATTGTTCGGCAACTTTACGCACCATATCAGAAGCGGCTTCGCCGTCAATAAACGCGCCGGTATTGGAATGCTCCCCTTCCGAACAGTGTTTGCACCGCCCCGTACAGGCAAAGGTAACAAAAAATTCAATTCGTTCAAGATTTTTTAGATATTGATTCAAAATTACCTCCCCCAATCAATCCTTCATCCCGGAGGATTTCATCGTTTCAATAACATTGCTCTGCGTTATAAAAAACGTTAAAATCGGCGGAATCATCATCAAAAACCCAACCACCGAAGTGGAGCCGAGCCTTGGCAGCCCGCCTTGCATAATTGTCATAAGCGCCAAAGGCAGTGTTTTTTGGCTTTCGGTTGTTATATAAAGCGAAACGGAGCCGGAATCGTTCCAAATATCCTTAAACGCGAACAAAATAAGCGTAAGGTACGCCGGTTTTACCGCGGGCATAACCACATACCACCATGTTGCAAGTTCACCCGCGCCGTCTATACGCGCCGCCTCCAAAATGGCGTCGTTAATCTGCTCCATAAACTGCTTCATTAAATATAACCCAAGCGACGTTACAAGCATTGGTACAACTATCGCGTAATAACTGTCCAGCCAGCCGAACGCCGACATTTCCAAATAGCGCGGCACGCTAAGTACCACGGGCGAGAACATAAGCGAAAGCACGATTAACGAAAATATAAAATTCCTGCCCGGAAACTTGTGCTTTGCCAAAGGGTACGCCGCCAAGGAAGATAACAAAACATTGCCGGCGGTGCCTATAATACTTATAAACAGGCTGTTTGCCAAATACCGCGAAAACGGCACAACGGAGTTTGAAACGGCGTTGGAAAGGTTGGCGAAGTTATCAAGCGTTGGGTTTTGCACGAAAAAATCCGGCGGGAATTTCAGCAATTCTCCAACAGGTTTAAACGCAACGTTAATTGTATAAACCATAGGAGTTGCCATAAACAGCCCCAAAATACCCAGGATAAAAACCACAAAACCGTTTCCGATTGTTGAACGCGTTGCCCTTGCTCCAACGCGGTTTCCAAAATGAAAAAATTTTTTCATAGCCAAGCCTCCTTCCCTTTAAGATTCCCTTTGCAGGAAGTATTTTATCAGTTGGTTTGCGCCGAGAGTTACGGTAAAGAGAACAACCGCTATAGCGCAGGCGTAACCCATTTCAAAACGCGGCGCAAGCGCGTAATCCTCCATATGCATTATTATTGTGTGCGCGGAATACAGCGGAGATGGCCTGCCAACAAGCTCCGCGCTAATACCGCCCACCGCAAACGCGCCGGTAATTTGCATAACCGCGCCGAATAAAAGCTGTTCCTTCATAGACGGCAGCGTTATGTGGTAAAGCTCCTGCCAGCGGTTTTTAACCCCGTCTATCGCTCCCGCTTCAAAAAGGTTGCGGTCAACGCCCTGAAGCCCCGCAATAAACGCCAAAAAGCTTGTTCCAAGCGACATCCACAATTGCACTATAATTACCACAAGCAGAGTGTATCTTGTATCGCTAAGCCAAAGAATCGGTTCGTTGGTAAAGCCTAACCTTGTAAGGAAACTGTTTAATAAGCCGTTTGAATCCGAAGAAAAGATAAATTTCCAAATAAAAAACACGTTTGCCGAAAGCGACGGCGCGTAAAAAAGAAGGGTTGCCGCCGCGCGCATTCTGGGCGACAGGTCGTTTACAAACCACGCAATTAAAAGGCACGCGGCATAACTTATAGGCCCTGTTATTACGGCAAAGAGAAATGTGTTTTTAACGGTTATTATAAAAACCTCGTCCCCAAGGAAAAGATCCAAATAATTTTTGAAAAAATTCTGCAAATCGAAAAACCTTGGCGGCTGCATTACGTTGTAGCTTGAAAAGCTGTAGAAAATGGCAATAAATACGGGTACGACGGTAAAGATAACAAACAACAGAAAAAACGGCGCAACCATAAGGTAAGAGGCGCGGTATTTTTTAATTTTTCCAAGCATACAAACACCTCCGAATTTTATTCTTCAAGCCCAAGCTCCTGCCGCTTGCGCTGCATTTCCGCGTTTATAACATCCGTATACTTAAGCATTGAAGCCCTGGGGGATTCCCCTTGCAAAACAATTTCGTTAAACGCGTTAGAAACGTGCCGCCCAACAAAATATCCGCCCGGCACTCCCGGAATTTCGCTAACATTATTGTAGGATTCCATAATTGTGTTGTAGGAATTTTCATCCCACGGTATGGAAGCCTGCGCGGCAATTGTTGCGGTTGCGTACCTTGCGGATTGCCCAAGCATCGATTCCAAATCCTGCGCAAACCTTGCCTGAACATCCTTCGACATAAACCACTTAACAAATTCCCAAGAATCCTGCGTGCGCTCAGGGCGCGAATTTGTAATAAAACCGCTTGTGCCGCCCGATACTATGCTGCGGTTAATTGTACCGTCCGCCTGTTTCATACCCGGCACGGGCACCATAACCCACGAATCCTTAATTTCAAGCGCCGCGTAGTCCAGCATGTTGTACAGCGACGTATCCGCAATTCCTATTGGCATTTCGCCTGTTCTGAAACGGTTGAAAAAATCGCTCGCAACGGGTGCGCCGTGCAGAACAAAAAGGTTAGTCCAGTCCGTTAACGCCGCTATTCCTATGGGCTCATCCAATATGCAGGTTTTTAAATCCTCGGAATAATATGAGCCGCCGCGCTGCTGTAAAAACATTGTCATTAAATCCCCGGACGGGGAAATTTGCAAATTTTTAACCCCAAGCGCGCCTATTATGTTATGAAAATCATCCCATGTTTGGGGAATTTCAAGCCCAAGCTCGCTGAAAATATCAGTGCGCACATACATAACCGGTAGGGACTGGGTTACCGGAAAGCCGTAAACCCTTCCCTCGTAGGCGCTTGGAACCATTGATGTTGGCGCAAAGAGATTTGTAAACTCGTTGTAGCCGGAAAGCTCCGATATATCCACAAGAACGTCCCTAAGCCCAAAATCCAGCGGATAGCCTTTTGAAATGTTCAGGCAAATATCAGGCCCTGTTTTGGACGCTATTGAAAAAAACATGGCGTTTTCGTTGCTTAAAATATTGTAGTTAACCTTTATTCCCGTTTGGGGCGTAAAAACCTCGTCGCACATGCGTTTAAACAGCTCCGCAACATCCTTGCCGTATGCCCCCCATACCTCTATAACGTGCTCCTCGTTTTTTGCGTAGCTGTCGCCCGCAAGGTCTGCGCGTTTTGTAAACGAAGCGAAAAAGCGCTTTATGGCAAAAATCAGCCCTTCAAAAAAGCCGGGGTTTACATCCGCAAACTGAGTATCCGGGCTGCAAGCGGTTACCGAATAAAGCGCAAGCGGCATTTCGGACGCGGTTAATACCCATATCGCAAGGTTAACAACATTATCCTTAAAGCGCCCAAGCCGCCCCGGAATGGTATCCGGTTCCTTTATAAAATCGTGCAATTGTTCGGACATTATTGAAAGAGTTAATGAATCGTTCCTGCCCGCGCCAAGCGCCACAACGCCGTCGGTTACACTGTCGAGACGCTGCGCTAAATTACTCATATCCGGAATAATGTTTGGAAGGCGTTCGTCTATACGATAATCCCTCATGCCGTCCGGGTTGGGGCCTGTTATCATAACAATTTGAGTATACAGCGAAGAAAGCTCCGAAGATATTTCAGAAACCATACGGCAATACTGCGCCGTTTCGCCAAGCGTAACGGAAAGCGTAACCTCATGAGTGCCGCCCGTTAAATAGAAAAGGGCGTTTTCCCCGTTCGCGGTTACGCTAAGCCTTTGCCACTTGTCGCCGTAGGGAAACACAACCGCTCTTGCCTCGCTAAACGGAACCTCGCCGTCTATTGTAAGGGCGCGCGTAACCGGCAAACCTAAAACCGCGTTCTGCTTGTAAACGAAGTTAAGCGAATAAAGCCCGTCCTGAGGAACGGAAATATTCCACGAAACGGCTTGCCCCGGCATACACCACATGTCGCCGCCTATTGTATTGTAGGTTATATTATTCAAGCTGAACGGTTCAAGATAAGGATTGGTAAGATCTGATATCGGCAGAATTGACGGAGAATTGCGAAGGGACGAATCCATAGCCAGAACGGTTACGCTCTGTGCTTCGGCAATATCCGCCGCGCTGTAGGACGCGGATAACTCCGCGTAAGATTTATAAGTAGGTGGTGGCGTAAGCCTTATTTCCTTTATCGCGATAGCTTCGCGCGATGACGTTATTTTAATTTCGTGAGTGCCCGCGGAAAATTCGAACGCGAAAGGTTCGGTGAAAAAACCTTCTTTATCCTGAAAGTAGGCATGTTGCCACTTATAATCCTCCGCGCTTACCGGCCGAAGCATATTGCCGTTGTTGTCGAAAAGACGCTCCGCTTCGGCGTAGCGCCACGAGCGCCTAAAACTTGAAACGGCGGCTTCGCGGAAGGGAACCGCGCCGTCTATTTCAATTTTAAGGTCCATATCCGCGCGGCTTCCCGGAAGAGCGGCGTACTCAAGTAAAACCGCGTAACGCGCGTCCTTCGGAATATCCACCGTATAGGAAACATAACCCCTGTCAACGGTGAGCACCCGCCCGGCAAAATCCAAATAGCCGTCCGATACGGACGCGCCGGAAGAATCCGCGTAATTTGCGGCGTCTATAATAATCTCCTCCTCCGGCATATCTTCGGAGGAAACAGGCGCTAAGGACGCATAGGAATTACCGGTTAAAATAACCGGCAATTCTCCCGCAGAAACGTCCTCAGCGCTTGCTGTATGCGAAAAACCAAAAACACAGGAAGATAAAATTGAAAAAATCAAAACGAACGAAATAAACCTTTTCATCATAAATCCCCCGATATATTTCTATCCTTTGTATTTATCCCTTATAGCCATAACTTCTTCCTTGAAAAGAGGATCCAGAAAATCGCAAAGCAGGCGGTCGTACTGCCCTCCCGGAGTGTCCCAAAGCATTGGGCACATTCCCTTCGAGTAAGCCGCTTCAAATATGGAAACTTCGTAAAACCTTATCATTTCCTGGGTTTTATTTTTGCCGCCCGCGCCGAACTCCCCTATAATAACCGGAATACCTTTATCCACAAAATTTGTTTTCATCTTTTCCATCTGGGCGTCAAGATGCGCAATTTCCTCTTCCGTTCCCCAGGTAGACTGCGCTTTGCCCCAGCTAACGTCCTCTTCTATAATTGCGAACGTCGGCGGGTCGTAATAATGGACGGTTAACGCGCACCTTCCGGCTTCGTCCTGCGGCATTTTAAACAGCGGGTCGCTGGAATGGTCTATATTGGTGTAATAACCTTCAATAACAAGGTGACGCGTGGCGTTGTTGCCGCCGCTTGCGCGTACGGTATCCACAAATAGCTGGTTAAGCTCGTTAACGTAACCGATAGCCTTTGCCTTATCGTTATCGGGGCCGGCCGGCGCCCACTCATTCCAAACGTTGCTGTACCCAACCTCGTTCATTGCCTCAAACATCAGGCGGTCGCCGTAATCCTTAAAACGCTCGGAAACCTGCGTCCAGATAGATTCGAATTTTTCCACAATCATGTCGTGGTTATCCGTCATGTTTTCCCACCAGCCGCCGTCCCAGTGTTCGTTAACCATAACAATCAAACCGTTATCCAAGCCCCAGTTAACAATTTGCTCCACCCTGTTGAGCAAATCAGGGTGAATTGTATAATCGTCCGCCATCATGTTAGACCACGCAACGGGCACACGAAGGGATTTAAACCCGGCTTTGGCGTACCCGGCTATAATTTCCTCCGTTATAAGGGGGCTGCCCCACGCCCTTTCGTAATTGCTGATACTGCTTGAATCTATCCAATCCCCGCAGGCTTCCATTGTGTTGCCGAGGTTTATGCCAAGCTCCATTTCCTTAACCAAATCCATAGTTGTAATATCGCTTCGCATTTCGAATTTGAACTGCTCCGATGCCTGAGCGTTCTGCTGCCCTTCCGCTAAAATTTCCTTTATTGACGATACGTCCGCGGATGTTTCGGCAACCGGCACAACTTCCGACGCCGCCGCAACATCCGCAGAGTTTTCGGGCGGCAGGGCGTTCTCCCCGGTTGCTCCCGCAGCGCACGCGGCTAAAGCAAATATCATAATAAATGAAAGAAGTAAACTAAAAAAACGACTTATTTTTTTTGACGTATCAAAAACTTTATGTTGAATTTTCATCGCGATCCCCTTTTCCTTTTTCAATTTTTATAAAAAATAAACAAAACATCTTACTTGATTATATATTTTTTTAGTAAAACTATTCTTGCCCTATCCTGTTTATAAATTGCACAATTCTGATTTAATAGTATGTTTCACAAGTTCACTTCCCTTTTTGCTCTCCGGCGCATAGCGCCAAGGCCGCAGCGTAAGAACTCGCAAATGCCCAATGCAGGTTGTACCCGCCGCAATCGCCGTATACATCCAAAACCTCGCCTGCGGCGTACAGCCCTTTAATTATTTTGGATTCAAGCGTTTTGCCGTTAAACTCCGACAGCAGAGCGCCGCCCGCAGTTACCTGGGAATTTTCGAAACCTTTCGTCCCAGTTACTTTAAGGCTGAAATTTTTTATAAGCCCGGCAAGTTTTTCTGCGTTAACCGCGTTTTCTTCCAAAACAGATGACTTTTGCGAAAGTTTTCCCGCTCCGGCGCGTTTTAATATTACAAGCCCAAGCCGTTTGTTCAGCATTCCGGTAAAAAAATCCTCCATAACAGTATCTTTTAAAAGTTTAATCCGTTCATGCAAAATTCCCGTTACCTCACGCTCTGTGTATTCCGGCATAAAATCCAAACGCGCGGTAAGGCAGCGCCCTTCGTTTTCATGCAAAAGCGCGGACGCCGCAAGCGCCGGAGGCCCGGATATACCGTAATTTGCAAAAAGTAAATCCCCTTGTTCGCAAAAAAGTTCTTCTTCGCCTTCGAAAATATTATTGCATTCAGGCGTACCGTAAACGCGCAAAACAGCGTTAAGCTTTATCCCCTCAAGGCTTTTAATGTGCTCGGTTTCCGTTTTAAGCTGTGTAAGCGCGGGCGAAAGTTTAGTTATTGTGTGCCCCAGTGTTTTAAGCAGTTCAAACCCGGACCCGTTTGAACCAAGGGATTTGTAAGACGCACCCCCGCAGGCAATAACAACCTTTTCGCATTTTATTTCGTTGCCGCTATCCGGCTGTAAGTAAAAATGCCCGCCTTCCTTTTTAATGCGCTTTATCGCCGTACCTGTTACAATCCGCGCGCCTAAGGATGCAAGCTTAAAACGAAGGCAATCCAGCACCGCCTGAGCTTGATAACTGTACGGGTAAACTCTGCCGTTATCCTCCGTAACCGAAAAAATGCCGATGCTTTCAAAAAAACGTATAACATTTAGCGGCGGAAAATTTTCAATTATGTTCCACGCTGCTTTTGTATCGCTTCCGTGAAAGTTTTTTTCGCGCATGTTTATGTTTGTAAAGTTACAGCATCCGTTTCCGGTTGCAAGCAGCTTTTTGCCTACCCTATCCATTTTCTCAATAACCATAACCTTTGCGCAAGGGTTTTGCGTTAAAATGCAAAGCGCCGCAAACATTCCTGCCGCGCCGCCGCCAATAATTGCTATCATATTATTCCCGCCTTGTTAACCTGCAATATCATATCAATAAAAATATCCGAATTAAAAAAATACTTCGCCGCAAAAGACGAATTAACCAAAATACTCATTTCGGCGTAATCCTTAAAGAAAAACATAAGCATTACAACAAAGGAAAGCCAAATAAAAAGTGTTGCCAAAACCGCACCCAAAAGCACGCCGCCAATTTTATTGAAGGTTTTAATTACCGGCAGTTTTGAAATTATCCCCAACATACGCGATATAACCGAAAGCAGAAGCGCCACAAGAATAAACACGGATACGGCGGATATTATGTTAACAATAACGCCGGCGAGCATTCCCACTATATAATCCTCCACGGCGTTAAACGAAAACAATTTGTAAATTTCGGGATTGTTGTTTTCAATAAGAAGGTTCGTAAGAATTTCCGGTAAACCCAAGTTTTCAATAATATTGTTTTGTGAGGATTTCGCGGCTGTTTCAAGAGATTGCCCAATATTTATATTCTCGGAAACAAAAGCGGTTATACGCGAATAGATGGCGTCATTGCCGCGAATAAACGCACCAACAATACCGTAGAGCTTATTGGCGGCAAATATCGCTATAACAAAGGAAAACAGGCTGTATAATGTAAGCAGCAAACCTTTATGCCATGAAATTAAAAGAAAAATTACAAAAGTCAGCAGCACAAAAATATCCAGCGAATTAAAAGACGGTAAATTAATTGAAGTTAAATTTATATTTTCGCTCATCGTTTTTTTATCACCTGCGCGTGTAAATTGTCAAGAAAAACCGCCGTATTTTGGTTATCCAAAACGGCAAGTTTTTTAACGTCGGAAACGGCGTTATATTCCCACAGCATTTTTCCTTTGCTATTTATTACCGAGTGCTTCCTGCCGCACGAAGCCACAATAAAAGAACCGGACGATGAAAGCGAAACCGCGCCGTTATACTCGTATTCGCCCAATTGGTGAAACTCCGGGTTGTATACGCGAACCAAGCCTTCCTTAACCGCTTCTTTTCCGGGAACAGGTTTGCCGAATGCAACTGCTATTGTTTCGCCCTTCGCTACCGCCACGGAATCCACTTCATTGCTTAAAGGCAGTTCCCATTTTAACGCGGGCTTTATAAAATCGGTAAGCTCGGTGGACATGCAGGAAAGGTTTTTATCCGACAAAAACAAAAGCTCGCCCTTTGCCAAAAATTCAAGCTTACCAATAAATTCGTCCTCCCTGGATTCCTGATGAAAAATCCCGTTAAGAAACTCCTGCTTTTCTCCGGAATTGTTATACAGCATCATAAGCTTAGATGTCATAACAGAAGCGTTAATATCAATTAAGCTTATCGCCAAAATGCGCCCATCGTTCGAAATTGCGGAGGTAACCGGAAAAATATTTTCATCCCTCACATAATAGCAGTTAATCTCGTCGCCTTTAGCGTTAAACGCCTGAACCGTATAATCTTCGCCGTCCTTGCAAATTACGCTGGAATATCCGCCCGGCGAAACCGAAAAGGACAAAATCTTATTTTCGTAGTTTTTAGAAAACAGCAACCCATCCTCGGCGGAAAACATGTAAAATACCAAACCGTTGGCGTCGCATATGCCAACGTAATCCCCCCGGCCTGCCATTAAAGGCTCTTTAAGGCTTAACGGATACACCTGTGTCCACTTAACTTCCTTTCCGGATGTGTACAGGTTCATGCCGTCCTTCGTGGTTAAAAAGAAATTCTTTGTGCCGTTGGAATATATGTCCGCCTTTTCGTCGTAATTAAAATCGAACGCGGCGTCCGTTTCGTCAAATTCAAACGCGGCAACGGCATCTTTATTTCTGCCGCCCAAATATAAGTATATACCCACAGCCGCAATAAGTATAACAAGCGCCGCAATTTTTACCGCGGTATTTTTTTTGGGTTTTTCTCGTTTAAATTTCTCATGGTTTGTGTTTTCATAATTTGTATTTTCTCTGTTTGCCATGGCGCTTCCTCTTTCGGGTGTTTATTTCATTTTTGCGTTTTCCTCTATCAAACGGCGTTTTCCGGTAACCGATTCGAGTTGTATTTTATAAACGTTTGTATACGTAAGTACGCAGCTATCCAAAGTATAACCATTAAACCCGCAATGCCCCATCAGCAGGTTAAGCCCCTTCAAAGCTTCGTTTCCGGTTATGCGCATCGCTTTGCCAAAGCCTATTACGCTTTCGTATTCGGTTGTAAAGCTATCCTCTACCTGCGCATAGCGATAAAAAATATCAGCCTCAACGCACACCATAGGATTCGCTTTAATAAGCTCGTGCTTATAACCTTCGAACGCACCGTGAAAATAAAGCGTTATTTTTTCGTTTACGGCTTCAAACCCAAAGGATAGCGGCACTACATACGGATACGGATTTGCGTTTATACCAAGCCGTATTGTGGTTGCGCGGCTTAAAATATCCGTAATTTCCAAAAAGTTATTTATTTGCCTGTCGCTTCTTCTCAAAACATACACCCCTCGTAAGCTGATACAGTTATTTGCATAAACAGACCTCTTCGCGTAATGCTTAACTGATTTTGAATATAACATCAACAGGTCTTATTGTCAATCAGGCAGAATGCGGCGGGGCGCGGCAGTTTCCCTCACTACAAAAAACGCGGCAGTTTTTAACTGCCGCGTTCAGAAATTTTTATTTACTTCCGCGAGGAATATTTTTTAGAAAGCCTTATATCCTTGCCGATAAATTTCAGCATTACATAATTGCCCACAAACCTTGACACAATGCGCTGAGAATAAGTATCCTCAAAATCCGTGCCCGGTTTAAGGTTTGTGGAAATTACCGTATGCTTTTTGTCGAGTATACGCGCGTTTATTATGTTAAACAGTTCCGACGCGCCTATAACTGTGGAAAATTCCGCGCCCAAATCGTCTATTATAAGCAAATCCGCCTCGTGCACCATTTCCAAATATTCGCTGGGCGCATCGGTTTCTTCCCTGTTAAAGCGGTAATCGTCGAAAAATTTAAACAGCTTCGGAGCGGTAACGTATAAAACCGTTTTACCCGCGTCAAGCAAATCCTTCGCTATGCAGTTGCACAAAAAGGTTTTGCCAAGCCCGGTATCGCCGTAGAATAATAGGTTGGTGTATTTCTCGTCAAAATTCGTAACAAAATCCATACAAACCTGATATATTCTTTCAATGTTTGCCCTTGGAGATATTCCGGTTTTAGGGTCTTTTTCTTCGGAATAGTAGCGGATATCGAAGTAATCGAAGTTTTCGCTTTTAAGCCGCCCGTGCAAATTGGAAAGCCCGTAATGCTTGTCTATAAGCTTTTGCTTGAAACACGAACAGCGTTTGCCGTCCGCAAAACCGGTATCCTTGCATAATTTACATTCGTAAATACCGTCTAAATATGTACGTTTAAAACCCGCGCCGTTTAAAAGTTTTGCTTTTTCCTTAACGAGCGCGGCGTTTTTTTTGCCAAGTTCCTTCACATAATCCGCTTTGGAATTACCGCTTGTTAAAATTAATTTTGTAAGCGCAAGCCCTGTTTGGGAAAGCTCGCCGTCTATTTCCTCTATGCGGGGAATTTCGCCGTATATCTCCCGTTTTCTTATATTTAGCAATGCCGCGCTTTTATCCCTTGTTTTTTCGTATTCACGCATACATTCTTTAAATACCGCGCTGTATCCCATATTCAATATCCTTTCACAATAGAATCTATGTATTCCTGTTCAAGTTTCTCAATTTCGTTATAGTCTATTTTGCGCCCTTCAAAGTTCGCGAATTTGCTCTTTCTTCTGCGAGACGGCTTATTCGTATCGCTTTGTTCATTTTGCGGCATATCCTTAATAAACGCGTCCTCTAACTTAACAATGTCCTCTATTGTGTTAACGCCCGCCTTGTGCCAAAATTCAATTATTGTATTCGCGTATTTAAAATTAACCTTTCCAATGTTAAGCATTGTTTTATCGCACGCCTCAAGAATTATTTCCAAAGGCACTTTAAGTTCCGTAAGCCACCTTTCCATATACTCCAGTTCGCTTTGCGCGGGGTTTCTGCCGGTAATGCCAAACGCCTTTAATATTTCCCTGTAGGTTTTGGTAAAGGTTAATATGTAATTTTCCGCGTCCTGTACGGTTTTAATTTGCCTCTGGGCCCAGTCCAGCGATACCGCCTCAATATAATTTATATTTGTGTGCGAATTTTCCGCGCAATACTCAATGAGCTTTTTAATAACGGAAATGTCCAGCCTCAGCCAGTCGTACATACCGAAAATTACGGTTAAATCGTTATAGCGGAGCATTCTGCCAAGCTTGTCCTGCGCAAAGGCGAATAAATCGCCCATTATGCCTTGCTGCGCGTATGCCTCAAGCTCCTGCGCGGAGTATATTGGGCGCTCTTCAAGTTCCGTTTGCGCCGCGCCGCTTGCGCTTATTCCCGCGTTTGCCGAAACTTCAGGCGCTGCGGATTGTTCGTTTTCATCCTTCAAACTCTTTTGCGCCGAATCAATTTCCGCCGCTTTTATGGCAGAAGTATTCGCGCTTTTAAGCAAATTTGCCGATTCCCAAAATTTCAGCGCCTTTTTACATTTCGCTTCGGTAATGTCAAATACTTTTGCTATTTTACTTATATCTATCGCGCCGCCGCCGGTATTATGCCTTAGAAGATAAATATACACCAAGGAATACACGGGCTCGGCGGTAGGCATGTAATTGTCTATGAAAAAGTTTGGTACATGTGTTTGCAAAAAATCCTCGTTCACCTGAATAAAGCTCTCGTTTTCCATTTTGTCCTCCGTTCATAATTCCTCTAAAGTTTTTGCGCGGTTAAGGCGGCAGAATCATTTCACCCCGCGCGGTTAATGCGAAAGTATCATTTCCCCTATGCGGTAAACATCGCCCGCACCCATTGTAATTAACATTTCGCCGCTTGCAAGTGTTTTTTTGTAATGCGCTGCGGCTTCCTCAAAACTTTCAAAATACAGCGATTCTTTTCCGGTTTTTTTAACTGCTTCGCTTAAAAGCCGCGACGATACCGTACCGGGGTCGTTTTCTCTGGCTGCGAAAATATCCACAAAAGCGGCTTCGTCGCAATCCTCAAAGCTGCTCGCAAAATCGTTAAACAAAGAAATTGTTCTTGAATAGGTGTGCGGCTGAAAAATGCAAATTATTTTTTGCCTGCCCGCTTGCCTTGCGCCAAAAAGCGCCATTTTAATTTCCGTTGGGTGGTGGGCGTAGTCGTCAATTATAACGGCTCCGTTGTAAATGCCTTTTTGCTCAAACCTTCTTTGCGCCGGTAAAAACCGCGAAAGCGACGCCGCCAAATTATCCGCGCCGTTCCCCTCCCCTAAGCTGTAACACGCCGCAAACGCCGCCAAAGTATTGTCTATATTATGAAAGCCGGTAAGTTTGGTTTTTATGCTTACAAGAAATTTTCCGTTAGCATAAATATCAAACGAGGAGTTGCCGTTGGAATTAAATGAAATATTTTTCGCGTAAAAATCCGCCTTTGTTTCCTCTTCAATTTCGTTTTGCGAAGCTCTTTGGCTTACGCCTTTAAAGGTTACAACCTTGCAGGATAGATTATCCGTTATTTCGTTTAAATTTTCAATTTGCGAATTTATAACCAAAATGTCCTTTATATTTTCGGCGTATTTGCGGAAGGATTTTCTAATATGGCCTATCCCGCTAAAATAATCCAAATGGTCCTCCTCAATATTCAGAATTACTCCGCATGTTGGGTAAAATTTTAAAAAACTGTCGCAGTATTCGTCCGCTTCGAAAATGAATAAACCGGACTTGCCAATGCGGTAGTTCCCTCCTATGTTTTTGTAGTACCCGCCCAAAGCCACCGTAGGGTCGCCCGCAAGCAGCATTTCTGTTACCGCCGATGTGGTTGTGGTTTTGCCGTGCATACCCGCCACTCCCACCGAACGCGGATACTGCTTAATAATTTCCCCAAGCAGGCTTGCGCGGTTAATTACCGGAATTTTCATCTCTTTCGCGCGTATTATTTCCGGGTTATCTTCCTTTACGGCGCTGGTATGAACCACGAGGTTCACATCAGAGGAAATATTACCTTCGCTGTGCCCTATTAAAACATTTATTCTTAGTTGGCGCAAATGTTTTGTTGCCTCCGATTCTTTAAAATCCGAACCGGAAACGCTATAGCCCCACGCAGCTAAAATTTCCGCCAGGCCGCTCATACTAACGCCGCCTATACCTACAAAAAAAACTTTGCCTCCGCGCGGCAAATAAAAATCAAAATTAAATTCCTTCATTAAATTTTCAGCCCAACTTAAGGCTTACTCTCCTTTTCTGTTTTCTTCGCTAAACTTAAGTATACCATGATAAAAATAAATTTAAACGCACTATATGTAAATAGAAAGTTTTTTCTTGTCCTATATCCGCGCGGCAACGCAAAAATCGGCAAAGCATTTTTTAATTTTATGGCTTTAAATAATAAACATAAATTAAACTTATATTTTACAAATACTTTACTAAATTTCATTTAAAGGATTTGTCAATTGCGGCTAATTAGTATATTATATAATTATATTTTTTTAAGATGATATTGTGCATAAAATGCATAGCATAATAAATTTTTGAAAATCAAGAAGGCAGGTGGTCTTTATGCGAAAGAAGGACATGATAGGTATGCTGTTAGCCGGCGGTCAGGGCAGCAGGCTTGGCGTACTTACAACAAACAAGGCAAAACCGGCGGTGTTTTTCGGCGGTCAGTACCGTATTATCGACTTTCCTATGAGTAACTGCATCAATTCCGGTGTGGATACGATAGGCGTTTTAACCCAGTATCAGCCGCTGAGTTTGAACAAACACATCGGAATAGGTATTCCTTGGGATATGGACCGTAAAAACGGCGGAGTAACAATTTTGTCGCCGCACGTTAAGGGCGAATCGGGCGATTGGTATTCCGGAACGGCAAACGCCATTTTTCAAAACATTCAGTTCATAGACGAATTCAGCCCGGACTATGTTTTGATTTTGGGAACCGATCATATTTACAAAATGGATTATTCCGAAATGCTGCGCTTCCATCAAGAAAACAACTGCGACGCCACAATAGCGGTGCTTGAAGTGCCTTTGGAAGAAGCAAGCCGCATGGGGATTATGAATACATATGAAAACGGCAAGGTTTATGAATTTGAAGAGAAACCAAAGAACCCGAAAAGCAACTTAGCTTCTATGGGAATTTATATTTTCACATGGAGCAAATTAAAGGAAGCTCTTATTAAGGACAACAAAATACACCCGGACAGCGACTTTGGCAAGCACATAATCCCTATGATGCTGGGCAATAACGATACCATGTTCGCCTTCCGCTTTAAGGATTATTGGCGCGATGTCGGAACAATTGAGGCGTACTGGGAAACCAACATGGAGCTTATAAAAACCCTGCCCGCGTTTAACCTGTACGAGGATTTTTGGAAAATTTATACCGACGCCGCGCACCAGCCGCCATCATACACCGGCCCTGAATCCGATGTTAAACTCTCGATTACATCCTGCGGCTGCGAAATTTACGGTAAGGTTTACAATTCCGTTTTAGGCCCGGAAGTTACAATTGAGGACGGCGCGGTTGTTACGGATTCCATTATTATGGAAAAATGCTCAATAGGCAGAGGCAGCCGGCTTAACAGGGTAATTGTTGACTCTAACACAAAAATAGGCGAAAACGTAATTATTGGCGAAGGCGAAAATATTCCAAACGAACTTAAACCGGACGTTTATTTTACCGGTATAACCGTAATTGCGGAAAATTCTGTTGTACCCGATAACGTAAGGATTGGTTTAAACTGCGTAATATCCGGCATTACGGATAATTCCATGTATGAAAACGGCGAGCTTAAATCCGGCGGCTCCGTTTGCCAAGAGGAGGTTGTTTTATGAGAGCGGTAGGAATTATTTTGGCGGGCGGCAATAACGACCGCCTGGGGAATTTAACTATGTTTCGCGCAACTTCCGCAATGCCTGTGGGAAGCTGTTACCGCGCGATAGATTTTCCGCTTAGTAATATGTCAAACTCCGGCATAAACAAGGTTGCGGTAATAACGCAGTACAACTCGCGAAGCCTGCACGACCATTTATCTTCCGCAAAATGGTGGGATTTGGGGCGCAAGCAAGGCGGTTTGTTTATTTTTACGCCGTATTTAACGTCCGATAACTCCTTTTGGTTTAGAGGCACCGCGGATTCCATGTATCAAAATATTTCGTTTTTGAAACGCAGTAACGAGCAATATGTTGTTATAACAAGCGGGCATACGGTTTATAAAATGGATTACGACGACGTGATTGACGCGCACATTAAAAAAGGCGCGGATATTACAATTGTAAGCCGCAAACGTATGGAGGATGAGGATTTAAAAAGTTACGGCGTTATGAGCGACGACGAGGACGGCAGAATTACGGATTTTGAGGAAAAACCGTTGGAACCGCAGTACGACACGTTATCGCTGGGTATTTATGTTATCGCCCGTTCGCTTTTAATTCACCTTTTAGAATCCGTAGTACCGGAAGGCCGTTACGATTTTGTGCGCGATGTTCTGCAAAGGTACCGCAAAAAACTCAAAATGTACTCCTACAATTTTGACGGGTACTGCAAGGCGGTTAACTCCATACAGTCGTATTTTGAGCTTAATATGGATTTTTTAAACCGCGAAATTAGAGAAAACCTTACAAAAAAAGAGCCTTACATAGAAACAAAGCCCAAGGACGAACCGCCGGTTAAATTTAACTACGGCTCGGTATTTAAGGATTCCTTGGTTGGTAACGGCAGTATTTTAAACGGCGTTGTGGAGCATTCCGTGCTGTTTAGAAAAGTGGTTACCGGCGAAAACTCGGTTATTCTTAACTCCATTATTATGGAAGGATGCTACATTGGGGATAACTGCCGCGTTGAAAACGCCATTTTGGATAAGGAAGTAATTTTATCCGACGGGAAGCAGCTTATTGGGGAACGGTTTAACCCGGTTATTGTGGGAAAACGAGAGGTAGTATAAGACCGAATTGGTTTCATGTCGATTTGTGCCGAGTCCGCGCGACATGTAGGTTAGTATAAGCGCGTAGCGCTGCCGGCGGCGGAAGATTTCGGCGGTGCGCCGCGTTAGATAAAATATTGAATAAAGCCATTGCAGCGGAATGTTTTTTGTCGCGCAATGGCTTTTTTTGTATTACACTCACTTTTGCGCCAAATTCAGCATCCTTGCAAAATAAGCGCCCTTTAGTAAGTAACAAGCACCGCAAACACTGAACAATATAAATATTTAGCGCTGCTCCTGTTTGAACTTCCGGAATAATTAGTGACATATATATGTCACTAATTATTCTAAATTCCGCACTTAATGCAATCTGCATTTTAAAGCTCTTATCGCCGCATACAGCTAAGAAATTCAAATATGATATGCTTAATTAAACACCGCCGTTTGCCTAATCGAACGAGTTGAAATTAGTGTTACGGCTCGGCTTTGTGCAAGCCTCATGCAAAAACTTGACCTTTTTAATGACTTTTAGTAGAATAAACTTAAATTGACAGGAGGTGTATGTTTTGATACAACGGCAAGAATATCTTGATTCGCTTATACGTTTTAGGGACAAAAAGTTAATAAAGGTTGTTACGGGCATACGGCGCTGCGGAAAATCAACGCTGCTTGAGCTGTTTCAGGATTATTTACGCAATAACGGCGTAAATGACGAGCAAATAGTCTCTGTAAATCTTGAAGAAGGCGAGTACGACGAAATTGAAACATATAAGCAGCTTTACAGTTTTATTGCCGCCAAAATTGTGCCGGATAAACAGATGTATATTCTTATTGACGAAGTACAAAGAGTAGCAGACTTTCAAAAAGCCGTTGACAGCCTATATGTAAAAAAGAACTGCGATGTTTATATCACCGGCTCGAATGCGTATCTGCTCAGCGGCGAGCTGGCAACCCTGCTTTCGGGGCGGTATATTGAAATTAAGATGCTTCCCTTATCCTTCAAGGAGTATGTATCTAACTTTCCGGATGATGCCAATTATGAACGACTGTACTCCGATTATATCCAAAACAGCGCGTTTCCGTATGCGCTTGAAATTGCAAAACCTAAAGATAAGCGGCAATATTTGCAGAGCATTTATGACACCGTTGTTTTGAAAGATATTATATACCGCAAAAAATTCCCCGATACCGCCATGCTTAAAAGTATCGCCCTGTTTATGTTTGACAACATTGGAAATTTAAGCTCAACTAAAAAAATTGCGGACACCATGACCTCGGCGGGGCGTAAAATTGCCGTCCACACAGTTGAGAGCTATCTTACCGCATTAACCGAATCTTTCATTTTTTATCAAATTGGAAGGTACGATGTTAAGGGCAAGCAATACCTAAAAACAGGATATAAATATTATGCCGTTGATATTGGTTTGCGCTTTGCCATGCTTGGGGCGAAAAAAACTGATGTTGGCCGCATCCTTGAAAATGTGGTATTCCTTGAGCTTTACCGGCGAGGATATGATATTTATGTAGGCAAGGTTGGCGGGAACGAGGTAGATTTTATCGCATTGGGCGACGATGGCGAAGAATATTATCAGGTTGCTTATACAGTAATAGATACAGATGGCGAAACATTGCGCCGCGAGCTTGCGCCGCTTGAAGCAATACGCGACCATAACCCAAAATATCTGCTGACAATGGATAACACTCCCCCTGCCTCACATAACGGAATTAAGCAGATTAACGTGTTAAATTGGCTGCTTAGGTAACGTGTTTTAATTTCGCAAGTTTTGGCTTATAATACAAAAAACATATAAATCCGGAGGTCTTTAAATGGAAAACATGGAAAACCGTTGGTCTTTAAACGAACTTTACGAATCTTTCGAAAGCGAGAACTACAAATCCGATTTTGAAACCTACAAAAACCTTATCGCGCAAATAACCGCGTATGCCGCCGGCAATTTCAAGGAAATAACAGACGCCGCCAAAAAGTTAGAGGGTTATTTCAAGCTGTATTTGGAAGTTTCAAAGTACGCGGAAACTCTTTTAACGTATTCGTACCTTATTCTTGCGGTGGATGTTATGAACGAAACCGCCGCCAAAGAGCTTGATATTTTAGAGGAGCTATCAACCGCGTTAACCGAACCGGACGTTGCCGCGCTTAATTTCATTGCCCAAATTGACGATTTGGATAAAACTGTCGCGTCGTCGGAGTTTCTTTCGGAGCACGAGTTTGTAATAAACGAAATGAAAGAGCAAACAAAACATTTGCTTAGCCCGGCGGAGGAACTTGTTATTGCCAAAATGGAAACAACCGGCTCCGGCGCGTGGGAAAAACTGCGCGACCAGGTAACCGCAACGCTTAGTGTGGATATTACAATAAACGGCGAGGCAAAAACCGAACCGTTATCCGTTATCCGCAATTACGCGCACTCTGCGGACGCCGAACTTCGCAAAAACGCGTATGAAAGCGAACTTAAAGCGTATGAAAAAATAGAAAAACCCGTTGCCGCGTGCCTAAACGCAATAAAGGGCGAGGTTTTAACGGTATCTAAAATGCGCAGCTACGAATCCCCGCTGGATATGACGCTTAAAAACGCGAGGATGGACAGGGAAACGCTGGAGAGCCTGCTTAGCGCAATAAAAAAATACCTTCCCGTTTTCAGAAAGTATTTAAAGCATAAAGCAAAGCTTTTGGGCAAGGAAAGCCTTCCCTTTTATGATTTATTCGCGCCGGTTGGCAAGGCGGATATGAAATATACTTATAATGAAGCAAAAGCTTTTGTGTACGAAAATTTCAGCTCGTTTTCCAAACGCCTTGGGGATTTCGCGAAACGCGCGTTCGACAATAAGTGGATAGACGTTTACCCGCGTGAGGGGAAAACCGGCGGAGCGTTTTGCTCCAGCATACACCCTATTAACGAAAGCAGAATTATGTTAAACTTCGGCGGCACTTTTTCCGACGTAACAACCATTGCGCACGAACTTGGACACGGATACCATAACGAATGCCTTAACGGTTTAAGTTTGCTCAATTGCCATTACACAATGCCGATTGCCGAAACCGCATCAACCTTCTGCGAAACAATTGTTATTAATTCCGCGTTAAAAGGCGCT
>JAISVZ010000018.1 GCA_031271295.1 Clostridiales bacterium
ATAAAAAACTGCGAACCGGCGGAATCCGGATGGCCGGAACGCGCCATAGAAAGTACGCCCTCGGTATGCTTTAGGTTGTTTTGAAAACCGTTTACAGCAAATTCCCCGGCTATAGAGTATCCCGGCCCGCCCGTTCCTTCGCCGTCCGGGCAGCCGCCCTGAATCATAAACCCGTTAATTACTCGGTGGAAAATTAATCCGTCGTAAAAACCCTTGTTAATAAGCGATACGAAGTTACTTACCGTATTAGGCGCGATATCCGGGTAAAGCTCCGCTTTAAGGGTTCCCGCCGTTGTTTCAAATGTTGCTGTTGGATTTTGCATAATATATGTCCTCCTTTTTTATCCGTTGCCGCAGCGCCTCGTAAACGAAAACCGCGCACGCGGCGGAAACGTTTAGCGACTGCGCTCCGCCGGGCATGGGTATAAAAACCCTTTTTCCCGAAAGTTTAAGCGCGTTTTCGCTAAGTCCGCGCGCCTCGCTTCCCAAAAGAAACGCGCACGGCTTTGTAAAATCGGTATCGAATAAAGATACCGCTCCGGCTATATCCGCCGCGTAAACCGTAATTCCGTTTTGCGCAAAAAGCGGCAATACCTCGTTAAAATCCGCGTTTTCTATAACCGGCGTTTTAAAAATTGCTCCCGCCGCGCTTTGCAGCGTTTTGGGGTTATACAGTTCCGCAGAGCCTTTGCTTGTTATAACGCCTGCGGCGCCCGCGGCGTATGATGTGCGTATAATTGTTCCCAAATTGCCGGGGTCGTTAATTTCTTCCGCTAAAATATAGAGCGTGTTGCCCTTATCCGCCAAAAGGGAGGTTAACGAATTTTTCATTTTGCGGCAAAGGGCTATTCTGCCCTGCGGGGTTTTGTTCGCGGAAACGGATTCAAAAACGCTGTCCTTTAATACCGTTACGTTTTCCTTGGTATGGCGGACAAAACCCGGATTTTTCGCGCTGTAGCTTTGCGAAATAAAGTATTCCAAAACCGTTCCTACGGGAATTTCATCTATAAACTTTTCGCCCTCCGCTAAAAATAAACCGGTATCGTCGCGGTACTTTTTTTGTTTCAGTAATTTTAAGTAACTTACCGGTTTGCCGCCATTACTCATTTGCGCCGCCGGTTGCGACATTTACAGAATCTTTGCTTGCGGCATCATTTACCCTTTTGTATGAGGGTACATAATTAATTGAATTTACGCCCAAAAGGTTCATCGCGTTTATTATTCGCGCAAAAGTTTCCTCACGTCCCAAAAGCTCCATAAGCTCGCTCGCGCCGCACGGTGAGGTTGGTTTGCCGGAAAGAGCCGTTCTTACAGGCCAGAGAACCTGCGAATTTTTATAGCCAATATCCTGCGCAATTTCCACAAGTGTTTCATACAAACTTGTATTGTCCCAACTTGTAAATTTCCTTATGTTATCCATTACCGCGTTTAACGCGTCCCCGGCAATTTGCGAGTCAGTTTTCATTTTTTTGTGAGTAAAAAGCGAAATATCATAGTTTGGAAGTTCGTCTATAAAATCCAACAGGCCGGGGATATCCGAAAGCAGTTCTATACGCGTTTTCACCATTTCCGCAAGTTTTTTCGCGTCTATTCCCTTGCGCTTAACGGCGTTTGCAATATGGCTTTTCGCCATTTCAAAAAATTCGCCGTCCGGCATTTTCTTAAAATATTCTCCGTTCATCCACAGCAGTTTTTTAATATCAAACTTCGACGGCGATTTGCTTAAGCCTTTTATATTGAAGCATTCGGTAAGTTCCTGCAAACTTAAAATTTCGCGGTTATCCTGCGGGCTCCAGCCCAAAAGCGCGATAAAATTTATTATCGCCTCCGGTAAAAAGCCGATTTTTACAAGCTGCTCAAAAGACATATCGCCTTTGCGTTTCGCAAGCTTTTCGCCGTTTTCGTTTACTATAAGCGGCAAATGGATATACTGCGGTATTTCCCAGCCCAAAGCCTCGTATAAAAGGTTATACTTCGGCGTTGACGACAAATATTCGCTTCCGCGCACAACGTGGGTTATTTTCATTAAATGGTCGTCCACGACGTTCGCGAAATTATATGTTGGCAGTAAATCCGATTTGATTAGGATTTGATCCTCCATTTCGGAATTGTCCACCGTTATATCACCGTACACCAAGTCCGTAAAAGTTGTTTGACCCTCCGGTATAAGCTGGCGGATAACGTATTTTTTGCCCGCCGCCAAATTTGCGGCAACCTCTTCCTTGGAAAAGCTCAGGCAAAACCTGTCGTACTTGGCGGCTCCGTCCGCGCTCGTTTCATGTAGCTTCGCAAGCCTTTCCTTATCGCAGAAGCAGTAATACGCGCCGCCGCGCTTTACAAGTTCCTCGGCGTAAACCAAATAATCCGTTTTGCGCCGGCTTTGCACATACGGCCCGTAATCGCCTCCAACACCCGGCCCTTCGTCGTATTTAAGGCCCGCCGTTTTAAGCGTGTCGTATATAATTTGCTCCGCGCCGGGCACGTAGCGGGCGGTATCGGTATCCTCCAAACGCATAATAAACGTGCCGCCCTGCGATTTTGCAACCAAGTATTCAAACAGCGCCGTTCGAAGGTTTCCTATGTGCATACTGCCCGTTGGGCTTGGCGCGTATCTTGTTCTTATCATAGCTGTGTCTCCTTTGCTTTGTATTGCCTTTCTTTGCCTTCGCGTCTGTTTTTGAAAACCGGCAGCGCGCGCGTGCCGTTTTCAAAAATGATTACGCAAGCCGTGATTAGGCAATTGATTAAACCGCTAAATTAACGTTGTTATCCATAAATTTATTGTGTATCGCCTTGGCGGCAAGGTCTGCCTCCTTTTCGTCTATCAAAACCGAAATTTTAATTTCCGAGGTGGATATCATTTGGATATTTACGCCCACATCGTAGAGCGCTTCAAACATTATGCTTGCAACGCCGGGGTTTGTTGCCATACCCGCCCCCACGACCGATACCTTCGCTATTTTATTGTCGTGTATAAACTTGTCGCTTCCCAAAAAAGCGCGGTTATTCTCCAAAACCTCAAGCGCCTTATCCAAATCGTCTTTGGCTACGGTAAAGGAAATATCCTTCGTATTGTTGCGCCCTATCGACTGCAAAATAATATCCACCGATATTTTTTCCTTCGCCAGCGCCGAAAACAATTTAAACGCGATACCCGGCTCGTCTTTAAGCGCCACAACCGAAATTCTTGAAACATCCTTATCTATTGCGATTCCCGAAACAAGCATTTTTTCCATTTTGCTATCCTCCCCAACAAGTGTGCCTTCGTCGTCCGTAAGGCTTGATTTTACGTACAGTACCACCGAATATTTTTTCGCAAGCTCCACGCAGCGGTTATGAAGCACACGCGCCCCAAGCGAGGCAAGCTCCAACATTTCATCGTATGAAATAAAATTTAATTTTTTTGCGGTGCCAATTGCGCGCGGATCCGCCGTAAAAATACCGTCAACGTCGGAATATATTTCGCAGCGCGCCGCGTGAAGCACCGCCGCGAGAGCTACCGCCGTTGTATCCGAAGCGCCGCGCCCAAGTGTTGTTATATCGCCGTAGCGGTTAATTCCCTGAAAACCGGCAATCAGCACCACGTTGTTTTTTTCAAGCTCCGCGTTTATGCGTTCGGTATCTATGCGTTTGATGCGGGCGTTGCCGTAGTTCGACGTTGAATACAGCCCGAACTGCGCGGCGTTAAGCGAAACCGCCGGAACTCCAAGCGAATTAAGCGCCATTGCCATAAGCGCCACGGATTGCTGCTCGCCGGTGGATAAAAGCATGTCAAGCTCGCGCTTGGACGGGTTTGACGTAATCTCCATAGCCTTGGCTTTAAGCTCGTCCGTTGTGTCGCCCTGGGCGGATAACACCACCACTAACTTATCGCCCTGCGAATAACTTTTTTGAATTCGCTTGGCAACGTTATAAATAAGATTGGTATTGGCGACGGAACTGCCGCCGTATTTTTGTACAATAAGCAAAAAAACTCCTCCTAATATTAAAACAAAAAATTTTCAGTATGCCTTTCCCCAGTAAAGCATTTGTTTGGCGGGTTTACCGCAGCAAACGCATGTGTTTGATATATGCTCCTGCGCAAAGGGAATGCACCGGCTTGTAACACCTGCGGTTTCCTTTAGCCGCAATTCGCACGCCAAATCCCCGCACCACATAGCTTTTACAAACCCGGATTGGGTATTTATTATTTTGGCTGCTTCATTTAATGAAAAAGCCGCATGCGTCATTTTTTCACGGCGGGCAAGCGCGGCTTCGAACAAACCGTTATGCACCTTTTGAAGTAAAAGCGGGATTTGTGTTTCAAGTTCATTTAATGCCACAGTTGTTTTTTCGCGGTTATCCCGCCTTACAACCACGCAGGTATTGTTTTCAATATCGCGCGGTCCGATTTCAAGGCGCAGCGGCACGCCTTTCATTTCGTACTGCGCAAATTTCCACCCTGCGGAATTGTCGCTCTCGTCAAGTTTTACGCGGCATATTTTCGCAAGCCGTGTTTTAATCTCTGCGGCTTTGCCTAAAACGCCTTCCTTATGCTGCGCAATAGGCAGAATAACCACTTGAACGGGAGCTACCGCCGGCGGCAGCACAAGGCCGTTATTATCGCCGTGAGTCATTATTATGCCGCCCACAATTCTGGTACTAAGCCCCCAGCTTGTTTGGTGCGGATATTGGGTTTTGCCGTCGCGTCCGCTGAAGGTGATGCCGAAGGCTTTTGCGAAACCGTCGCCGAAATAATGGGAAGTACCCGCCTGTAGCGCCTGACCGTCATGCATCAGCGCTTCAATTGTATAAGTTGCCTGCGCCCCGGCAAATTTTTCTTTATCGGTTTTGCGTCCGCGAATTACCGGCATCGCCAACACATTTTCCGCAAAATCCGCGTATATATTAAGCATTAGCTCTGTCTCAGCCCAAGCCTCTTCGGCGGTTTCGTGAAGAGTGTGCCCTTCCTGCCAATAAAATTCAACCGTTCGCAGGAAAAGGCGCGTGTTTTTTTCCCAGCGCACAACATTTCCCCACTGATTATATAGTTTAGGCAAATCACGGTACGAATGCACGATTCCGGAAAAATAATCGCAGAAGAGAGTTTCGCTGGTGGGACGGATACACAGCCTTTCAGTAAGTTCATTACTCCCGCCGTGCGTAACCCACGCAACTTCCGGAGCAAACCCTTCAACATGATCCTTTTCTTTTTGAAGCAGGCTTTCCGGAATAAACATCGGCAGCATTACATTTTCATGCCCCGTTGCTTTGAAGCGGGAATCCAGTTCGGCGCGTATATTCTCCCACAGAGCTGTTCCGTAAGGCTGAACGTACATGCAGCCGCGCACCCCCGAATACCGCGCAAGCTCGGCTTTAAGCACAACATCGGTATACCAGCCGGCGAAATCGGTTTCCATATCCGCAATTGCCTCAACCATTTTCTTATCCGCCATCAAAAATCCTCCTATAAATTTTTACGTTATTTTTATGAGGTTTCAGGATTGGATGCTTCCAATACATCAATATCATTTTCAAGCAACCCTCTGCGCTGCGAACGTTCACGAGTTTCCATAAGCAGAGAGTGAATTTTCTGTTCGAACTCAGCTTTCGGCGGCAGTGCCGTCCAGTATTGCGCTACCATTATACCGGATTTATCCATTTCGAGCAGTTCTATCTGTTCACGGTTTCCTTCGGCGCAGAGCACCAATCCGATTGGTTCGTTCTCGCCCTCCTGGCGTTCGTAACGGTTAAGCCATTTAAGGTACAATTCCATCTGTCCCTTAAACTCGGCTTGAAAACGACCCTGCTTTAATTCTATCGCTACAAGTCTTTTCAAATTTCTGTTGTAAAAAAGGAGATCAAGGTGAAAATCAATTCCGTCAATAATTACTCGCTTCTGACGGGCAATGAAGGCAAACCCTTTACCAAATTCAAGTATAAACTTTTCCAGCTCCCTTAAAACTGACGCTTCTAAATCGGCTTCGAGATATTCGTCTTTTAGACCCATATAATCAAACAGATACGGATCCTTAAATGTATCAAGCGGAATTTTATCAGAACTGCGAATTTGCATATTTGCAATCTCTTTTCGTTCAAACGCTTTACGAAAAATCATTTGCCGAAGCTGACGCACGCCAAGCTGCCGTTCGGCTGCGTCATTGGCGTAATAAAGCCTCGCCTCGTTGGTTTTTAACGGTAAAAGTTCTATGAAATGAGACCAACTCAATTGTGTAGACAGTGTTGACACAATTTCAAGGGATGGAAATTCGTCGGCAAACTGCAACATTCTGCGCAAATTTCGAAGCTCATAACTTCTTCCATATTTTTGTTTTAAATTTGTTGACAGGACAGCCAAAATCCGTTTCCCATATTCCGCTCGCTTGTTTAACAGTATAACCTCATTTACACGTTTGCCGACATGCCAAAATGTGAGTATTAATGAGTTATTAACTTGAGCCGCAACAGTACGCCTGCTATGCTCTATCATCTCAGATATTTCTTCAAGCAGGGATTGTTCGTAGCTTGCCGGTTCCATATTTTTCTCCCTTTTCTTTCCTATTGCTCATTTTCAAGTAATTTCAACCTTTGCGCCTTCATAATCCGGCTCAATTTCGAGGCATTCCCATTTGTTCGGCAAACTTTTTAGGGCTTGGCGCATTGAATCCGGAAAGCCGCCGTCCTGATATATGGCTATAACCGTTGGCCCCGCGCCGCTTAGAAAAACGCCTTTTGCGCCAAACTTACGCGCCTTTGAAAAAATTTGCTCCATACCCGGAATTAAGTTCATGCGGTAATTTTGGTGAAGCCTGTCGTCCATCGCTATGTTAAGCTTTGAAAAATCCCCCTGCAAAAGCGCCGCCGTCATAAGTGCGGAGCGCGAAATGTTGTAAACCGCGTCCGTCATGGTAATTTGCTTGGGCAAAACTTCTCTTGCCTGCTTTGTTGGCAGCGGGAAATCCGGTATCATTGCCGCAAATTTCAGTTCCTTTAATTTATCCGTCTTTAATTTGATATATTCAAGTTTGCCGCCGGAATACGCCCCAATTACAACCCCGCCCACAAGAGCCGGTGTGGAGTTATCCGGGTGTTCCTCGATTTTTGCGGCCAGTGTGCAAAGTTCCTCCCTTGGCATATTTACGCCCGAAATTATATTCGCCGCAAGTAAGCCCGATACGATACACGCGGCGGAGGAACCCAAACCGCGCGTAAGCGGAATATCGTCGCTTTGCGTCAGCTTTAAGCCGGGTATGCGTTTTTTTATTCCAAGCTCCTTATAAAAGCGGAAGATGCTTCTGTATATCAAATTATTCCGGCTGGTGGGAATTGTTACGTTCGGGTTCTTATTTATAATGATAAGATCCTCGTCGTTTTCCTCAACCCAAAGATTGTTATACAGTTTAAGCGCCATGCCGATACAGTCGAACCCCGGACCCATATTCGCCGTTGTTGCGGGTACTTTAATGTGTATCATTTTTCCCGCGCCCCTTCTATTCGGATTTTACTTAAAATTTCTTTGGCGGTTCCGGATTTTATAAGAAGCTTCAATTTTTCGTCTAAATCGCGTTCCCTCATTTCCTCGGATACAAACGCGTATTCATCGAAATTTCCGGGCAAAGCGATAAGCGAAACACCGCCGAAAATGTTTGAAACTTCGCTTGTTATTTTATCCTTTTGCGCGCCGTTTTCGCAGGAAAACCTTACAAGCTTACTGCAAATGTTATCTTCAATAGGAAATATCCGCCGCTTTTCGCTGGACCAAAAGTGCATTAAATTCCGGTTTAAGCTTCTTACGCACGCAACAACATCCGCAACAACCGCGCTTGCGGTGGGAAGTTTGCCCGCGCCGCGTCCGTAAAACATAACGTCTCCTATAACGTTGCCGTTAACAAATATCGCGTTAAAAACATCGTTTACCATTGAAAGCGGGTGGTTTTTGGAAATTAGCGCGGGGGATACGCGAGCGTAAACGCCGTTTTCAATTATGCGGGCGTTGGCGGTAAGTTTTATAACGCAATCCAGCATTTTCGCGTATTCAATATCGTTTTGCGTAATTTTTGTTATCCCCTCGGTAAAAATATCCTCAAAATCCGCCTGCTGGCCTATCGCGAGCGAAATTAAAATTGCTATTTTGCGGCAGGTATCGTAACCCAAAACGTCCGCGTCCGGGTTTTTTTCCGCGTAACCGAGGTTTTGCGCCTCTTTTAAAACCTCATCGAAACCTCGCCCCTTTTGCGTCATTTCGGTTAAAATATAATTTGTTGTTCCGTTTAATATTCCGGATATTTCGGTAATTTCGTCCGCAGTAAGCGAGGAATTAAGCGAGCGGATAATCGGTATGCCGCCGCCCACGCTTGCCTCAAACAGAAAGTTTATGTTCTTTTCCCGCGCGATGGATAAAAGCTCCGCGCCGTGTTTCGCCACAAGCTCCTTGTTGCTTGTAACAACACTTTTGCCGCGCAGAAGAAGTTTCTTTACAAAATCGTAAGCGGGCACCACGCCGCCCATTGTTTCCACCACTGCGGTTATATCGTTGTCGTTTAAAATGTCGTTAAAATCCTTGGTTAAAATACGTTCGATTCCGGAACCGGGAAAATCCCTTAAATCCAGCACGCGCCTAACCCTTATGGGCTGCATTGCGCGTTTGTCTATACTCCTTTGGTTTGTGCGAAGCACTTCCACAACGCCGGAGCCTACCGTTCCGTAACCCAAAACCGCTATTTCCGCCATTTATTTCACTCCCTTATAATTGTACCATGCGGCGCGGCGATTTTCCGCGAGCCGGATGGCTTTTTAAAAATCTGTGCCTAAGTATGTAACTTTCTATTCCCTTGCGATAACCTTAAGCGCGGACGTACCGTTTAACTGCGTTATGCGCTCAAAGAGTTTTTGCGTATCCTCCGTCATTTGCCGCGTTTCAATTGTAAGGGTAACGTTTGCGGTGTTATTGATGGGAATTGTTTGGTTTATTGTTAGAACGTTTGCGCCCGCCGCCGAAATAAGGTTTAAAACGTTGGACAAAAGCCCCGGAGTGTTTTCCAAATTAAAGGAAAACGTCAGAGTTTTGCCCGAAATATTTTCGTAAAACGGCAGAACGGAATCCTTATACTTGTAAAAAGCGGAACGGCTGACGCCCGCTTCCGCCGCGGCCTCGGATACGGTTTTAATTTTGCCTGCCTCAAGTTTTTCCTTGGCGGCTAAAACTTTTAAAGCAACCTCCGGCAAAACTTCCTCTTCCACAATATACAAACGTTTATTGCTCTGCATGGTGTTCGCCTCTCGAATACAAATGTGTACCGGAGGAAATATAACATATTTGCGGAAACGTTGCAAGAGGTTTTGCATATTTTCGATATCTGTTTTCCTGGTTTTGATGAATTCGATATTGTTACTATTCACACCCCCCGCCGAAGAAGCTGTTTTAATTATTTTTGCAGCTTTGAATAATAAGGCGGCGCTATTCTTTTTCCGGAATGATGACATTTTTTTGTCATCATTCTAAATGGCAAGCCGTTATCTTTGCCCGTTCTTCGCGTAGCTATTCGGCAAGGGTTGCAGAGGCTTTGGCGTAAGTATTACCCGCACTTTGAGTGGCTGTTCCATGAGGGTTGCAGGAGGGCTTCGACGCAAATTATATCGCCCAGCAATGTGCCACCTGACGCTTCAGAACATTTTTGAGCGCACCAA
>JAISVZ010000072.1 GCA_031271295.1 Clostridiales bacterium
AAGAAGGCTTTATTAGCGAAAAAAGTCGGTATGACTCAAATATTTTTGGAAGACGGCAAGCTTGTTGGCGTAACCGTGCTATCCGCCGGGCCGTGTGTTGTTATTCAGAAAAAAACCGCTGAAAAAGAAGGTTATAACGCGGTAAAAGTAGGTTTTGGCGATGTTTCTTTAAAGCAGGTAACAAAACCGGTTAAAGGCATTTTTGAAAAGGCGGGCGTTAACCCGCATAAGTACCTTAAAGAATTTAGGCTCGACAATATTGATTCTTACAACGTTGGGGACAGAATCGGAGCGGACGTATTCGAAAACGGAGACAGAATAGACGTTTCGGGAGTATCGAAGGGCAAGGGCTACCAAGGCGCGATTAAACGTCACGGCCAGTCAAGAGGGCCTATGGCTCACGGCTCGAAGTATCACAGAGGGCTGGGTTCGCTCTCGTCGGGCACAACCCCCGGCCGCGTTAAAAAAGGAAAGAAAATGCCCGGTCATATGGGGCACAGAAATGTTACCACACAAAACCTTGAAGTGGTTAAGGTTGACGCCGAAAAGAACTTAATCCTTGTAAAAGGCCCCGTTCCCGGCGCAAGGGGAGCATTGGTTTTTATAAGAGATACCGTAAAGTCGTAGGACTGCGGTTAAAATGCAGCTAAGATACAAGGAGGAATAAAAATGGCTACCGTAAATGTTTATGACAAAAGCGGCAAACAAATCGGAAACATTGATCTTGATGATTCTATTTTTAATATTGATGTAAACGAACACGCCGTACACATGGCGGTTACCGCGTACTTAGCCAACCAAAGGCAGGGTACGAAGGGTACAAAAACCCGTGCCGAGGTTAGAGGCGGCGGAGCGAAACCGTGGAGGCAAAAAGGCACCGGCAGGGCGCGGCAGGGTTCAAGGCGTGCGCCGCAGTGGACGGGCGGCGGTGTTGTATTCGCCCCCAAAGCAAGGGATTATTCAATGAAAATCAACAAAAAAATAAAAAGGCTTGCTTTAAAATCCGTTTTAACGCAAAAAGTGCAGGGCGAAAAGTTCATAGTTGTTGAAGATTTAAACCTTGACGAAATAAAAACCAAAAAAATGCAGGCAATAGTTAACAGCTTCAGTATTAAAAACGCTCTTATAGTTATGGAAAACGGCAACGTAAACGCCATGAAATCCGCCAGAAACATTCCGAATGTTAAAACGGCGGGCGTTAACACAATAAACGTGTACGACATTTTAAAGTACGACTCCTTTATTGTAACGCGCGAGGCGGTATCAGCAATGCAGGAGGTGTACGCATAATGGCGGACTTAAAATATTACGACATCATCCAAAAGCCGGTTATCACAGAGGCAACAATGCAGGAATTCGCCGAGAAAAAGTACGCCTTTTACGTGCATCCGGACGCTACTAAAATTCAAATCCGCGAGGCTGTTGAAAAAATGTTCGACGGCACAAAGGTGGATTGGGTTAACACAATAAACGTTAAGGGCAAGATGAAACGCCGCGGTTATACAAGAGGCAAAACGCCCGACCGTAAAAAAGCAATAGTAAAGCTTAAGGCGGACAGCAAGGAAATTGAAATCTTCCAAGGCATGTAAAAGTAGGCTCAGAGAGGAGTAATTTAAGTGGGAATTAAAAGATTCAGGCCATATACGCCTTCAAGGCGCCATATGACTTCCTCTGATTTTGCAGAGGTCAGCAAAGGCACGCCCGAAAAAAGCCTTACCGTTCATATAAAGAAAACTGCCGGGCGTAACAATCAAGGTAAAATCACCGTTCGTCATCACGGCGGCGGCGGTAAAATAAAATACAGATTAGTGGATTTTAAACGCAATAAGGACGGCGTACCGGCAAAGGTTGCCGCAATAGAGTACGACCCTAACCGCACGGCGCATATTGCCCTTCTGTTTTATACGGACGGCGAAAAACGCTACATCATAGCTCCGAACGGCCTTAAAGTTGGCGATAAGGTTTCTTCCGGGCCGGAGGCGGAGGTAAGGGTAGGAAACGCTATACCGCTTCGTTTTATCCCTATAGGTCAGGAAATTCATAATATTGAGCTTAAACCCGGCGCGGGCGGCGCAATGGTTCGCTCTGCGGGTAACGCCGCGCAGCTTATGGCGAAGGAAGGCAAGTACGCAACCGTAAGGCTTCCCTCCGGAGAAATGCGAATGGTTCCTATTGATTGCAAAGCGACGATAGGGCAGGTTGGCAATATCGACCACGAGCTTATTAAAATAGGCAAGGCCGGGCGCAAGCGCCACATGGGAATCAGGCCGACTGTACGCGGTTCGGTTATGAACCCGAACGACCACCCGCACGGCGGCGGCGAAGGCAAAACAGGAATAGGCCGTCCGGCTCCGTGCACACCTTGGGGCAAACCGGCTCTCGGTTATAAAACAAGGAAGAAAAACAAAGAATCCAACAAATACATCGTTCGCAAGCGAACAGTTAAGTAAGGGAGGCAAGTGTAATGAGCAGGTCGCTTAAAAAAGGCCCTTTTGCCGACGAACATCTGTTAAAGAAAATAGACGCGCAAAACTTGGCTAACACCAAAAACGTTATTAAAACATGGTCCCGCCGTTCCACCATTTTCCCGGAAATGATCGGTCATACTATAGCGGTTCACGACGGCAGGAAGCATATTCCCGTTTACATCACCGAGGACATGGTAGGGCACAAGCTTGGCGAATTCGCCGCAACGCGCACCTACAGAGGCCACGGCAAGGACGCCGAAAAGAAATCGAGAGTTAAATAATTGGGAGGTTCATTAAAATGGCTAAAGGCTCAAGAAGTCAATATAAAAGAGACGAGCGCAACGCCGTGAAGGATACGCGGGCGCACGCCAGCGCAAAATTTATCCGCCTTTCCGACACAAAAGCACGTATTGTTTTGGAGCAGATAAAGGGCAAAAACGTTGGCGAGGCAATGGCTATTTTAAGCTATTCGCCGAGATACGCCGCGGGCGTTATTGAAAAGCTCCTTAAATCGGCAGTGGCAAACGCGGAAAACAACCTCGGCATAGATCCGTCGAAGTTATTCGTGGAGGAAGTATTCGCAAACCAAGGGCCAACCCTTAAAAGAATTAGGCCCAGAGCAAAAGGTATGGCGTACCGAATCAACAAAAAAACAAGTCATTTGTCAATAATACTCAATGAAAGATAAGGAGGCAGAGCATGGGACAAAAAGTTAACCCTCACGGTTTAAGGGTAGGCGTAAACAAGGAATGGGATTCCGTGTGGTATGCCGAAAGGGACTTCGCCAAGTACTTGGTTGAAGATAACAAACTCAGAAAATACATTAAAAAACGGTTATACGAAGCGGGCATTTCCAAGGTAACAATTCAAAGAGCCGCAGAGCGTATAAAGGTTAATATTTTCACCGCCAAGCCCGGTATTATAATCGGCAAGGGCGGCAAGGATATCGAAGGTTTAACGGCGGAGCTTCAAAAGCTCGTTTCCAAGGATAAAATCGTTAACGTAAACATAAGCGAGGTTAAACGCCAGGAGCTCGACGCGCAGCTTGTTTCGGAAGATATAGCAAAGCAGCTTGAAAACCGCGTAACATTCCGCCGCGCAATGAAGCAGGCAATGAGCCGTTCAATGAAAATGGGCGCTAAAGGAATTAAAACCGCAGTTTCCGGTCGTTTGGGCGGTGCGGATATGGCAAGGCGCGAGCATTACCACGAGGGCACAATACCGCTACAAACACTGCGCGCGGATATCGACTACGGTTTTGCCGAAGCGGATACAAGCTACGGGAAGATAGGCGTTAAGGTTTGGATTTATAAAGGTGAAATCCTTCCGGAAAAGCCTAAGAAAGAAGGAGGCAATTAATTATGTTAATGCCTAAAAGAGTTAAAAGGCGCAAGCAGTTCAGGGGGCGCATGTCCGGAATAGCTACGCGCGGAAACACAATAACCTACGGCGATTACGGCATTGTGGCTATGGAGCCGGGCTGGATAAAGTCTAATCAAATAGAAGCGGCGCGTGTTGCCATGACTCGTTACGTTAAGCGCGGCGGCCAGGTGTGGATTAAAATTTTCCCGGATAAGCCTGTTACCGAAAAACCCGCCGAAACACGTATGGGAAGCGGCAAAGGTTCGCCGGAATACTGGGTTGCGGTTGTTAAACCGGGCAGAATTATGTTCGAGCTTGGCGGAGTTGAAGAAACGCTTGCCAAGGAAGCTCTGCGCCTTGCCATTAACAAGCTGCCCATCAAATGCAAAATAGTATCGAAGGCGGCTCAGGAAACGGAGGGTTAATTTAGTGAAGACAAAAAATTATGTTGAAGAGCTTTTAAATAAAACTCCCGAAGAGTTGAACGAGGATTTGGTTTTGGCTAAAAAAGAACTGTTTAACTTAAGGCTTAGAAACGCTACAAACCAGTTGGACAATACGGCGTCCATACGTGTTGTGCGCAAGAACATAGCGCGCATAGCTACCGTTTTAACCCAGAAGCAAAAAGGGCTAATATAATCTCGAAAGGAAGGGCTTAAGTGGAAAATACTGTTGAACGTAATCTTCGTAAAACAAGAATCGGCAGAGTAGTAAGCGATAAGATGGATAAAACCATTGTCGTAGCCGTTGAAAATAATGTTAAGCACCCTCTTTACGGGAAAATCGTAAAGAGGACGTATAAACTGAAAGCGCACGACGAAAACAACGAATGCCACACAGGAGACAGGGTTCGCGTTATGGAAACGCGCCCGCTCTCGAAGGAAAAGAGATGGCGTTTGGTATCCATAATTGAAAAGGCAAAATAATAAGGAGGCACACCGGAATGGTACAGCAGGAATCAAGGCTTAACGCAGCCGACAATTCGGGCGCCAAAGAGCTTTTGTGCATAAGGGTACTGGGCGGTTCAACCAGAAGGTACGGCAACGTTGGGGATATAATAGTAGCTTCCGTTAAGGACGCAACACCCGGCGGCGTTGTTAAAAAAGGCGAGGTTGTTAAAGCCGTAATTGTGCGCACAAAAAAAGGCGTTGGAAGGGCAGACGGTTCTTATGTCAGGTTTGACGAGAACGCGGCGGTTATCATAAAGGACGACAAAACTCCGAGAGGCACGCGTATATTCGGGCCTGTCGCGAGAGAGCTAAGGGAGAAGCAGTTTACCAGAATTTTATCCCTCGCTCCCGAAGTTTTATAAGAAGGAGGGTTTAGCTTGGATAATAATAAAATGAAACTCAAAAGAGGCGACCAGGTTATTGTTATCGCCGGCAAGGATAAAGGCAAAAAAGGCAGAATAATTTTTGTGGACAGGAAAAACAGGCGTGTTGTGGTTGAATCGGTAAATATGGTAACAAAGCATCAAAAGCCGAACCGAGGCAACCAAAACGGCGGCATTGTTAAAAAAGAAGCGCCGATACACGTTTCCAACGTTATGTTCCTTCATAAAGGCGAGCCTACAAGAATCGGCTACAAAATTGAAGAGTCCGCAGACGGCATTGTTACCAAAACACGTATCGCTAAAAAGACCGGAGAGGTCATTGATTGATAATTTTCAGGAAGGAGGGCGTTTGTGAGCCGATTAAAGGAATTTTACCGTGCCGACGTCGTTGACGCAATGATGAAGAAATTCTCATATAAAAATAAACTGGCAGTTCCGAAGCTTGAAAAAATCGTTATTAACATGGGTCTTGGAGAAGCTAAGGAAAACCCAAAGGTAATTGAAAACGCAGTTTCGGATTTAACCATCATTTCCGGGCAAAAACCCGTTGTAACGAAGGCTAAAAAATCCGTTGCCGCGTTTAAGGTAAGAACCGGAATGACAATAGGGTGCAAGGTAACGCTTCGCGGCGAGAAAATGTACAATTTCGCCGACAGGCTTATCAACATTTCGCTTCCGCGCGTTAGGGACTTTAGGGGTGTTTCCCCGGATTCGTTCGACGGGCGCGGAAACTACACTCTGGGTATTAAGGAGCAAATTATGTTCCCGGAAATCCAGTACGACAAAATAGACAAAATCCGCGGTATGGATATTGTTATTGTTACAACCGCCGCTACAGACGAGGAAGCCAGAGAGCTTCTTACGCTTATGGGTATGCCGTTTAGAAAATGAGGAGGTTAACTAATGGCTAAGAAGTCCATGATATTAAAGCAACAAAGAAAACCGAAATTCTCTTCCAGAGCTTACAGCCGCTGCGAAATTTGCGGTCGGCCCCATGCGACGCTCAAAAAATTTGGGATTTGCCGCATTTGCTTCAGAGAATTAGCATATAAAGGACAGATTCCGGGTGTGAAAAAAGCAAGCTGGTAATCTAATGGAAGGAGGTTTTTTACATGTCAATGAGCGATCCTATTGCTGATATGCTTACAAGAATAAGAAACGCAAACAGTCAAAGACATGCAACCGTAGATGTGCCCGTATCCCGTATAAAAACTGCAATCGCAGATATCCTTATCAAGGAGGGTTACGTTAAGAGCTATGAGGTTATAGCGGACGGCGTAAAGCGGACAATGCGCATCTCGTTAAAATACGGTCCCGAAAAGGACGCAAAGGTTATTTCGGGCATTAGAAGAATTTCAAAGCCGGGGCTTCGCGTTTATACCCCATGCGAAAAACTCCCTAAGGTTTTGGGCGGGTTAGGCACGGCAATCGTATCCACCAACAAGGGATTAGTTACCGACAAAGAGGCCCGCAAATTAGGAGTGGGCGGCGAGGTTATCGCGTTTGTATGGTAAATAATGCAGTTAAATTTTTAGGAGGTGCATTGCAGTGTCACGAATAGGCAAAATGCCGGTTATTATACCGCCGGGCGTAACCGTTACCTTGGAAGAGGGCAATGTTATGACGGTAAAAGGGCCAAAAGGCACTTTAACAAGGCAATTAGTTTCAGATATGAATATTGAAGTTGACGCGGCGCAGGTAGTGGTAAAACGCCCTTCTGATTTAAAGCGTCATAAAGAGCGTCACGGCTTAACGCGTACCCTCATCTTTAATATGGTTCACGGAGTTACAAACGGATACTCCAAGCTTTTGGAGATTAACGGAACAGGTTACAGAGCTGCAAAATCGGGCAATAAACTTACGTTAACACTCGGTTATTCCCATCCCGTGGAAATGACGGACCCTGAGGGTATTACATCCACGGTAGAGGGCAACAACAAAATTACCGTTTCGGGTATCGACAAAGAAAAAGTGGGGCAGTACGCCGCTGAAATTAGAAGCAAACGTGAGCCTGAGCCGTATAAAGGCAAGGGTATTAAATACTCAGATGAAAAAATAAGGCGCAAGGCCGGTAAGACGGGTAAAAAATAAGGAGTGAGTTAAGTGATAAAAAAGCAATCGCGCAATGAAGTAAGAATAAAACGCCATTACAGGCTGCGCAACAAACTTTCGGGCGCTCCAACTTGCCCCAGGCTTTGTGTGTTCCGTTCAAATAAGCATATTTACGCGCAGGTTATAGACGACACGGCGGGCAAAACGTTAGCTTCCTCATCCACAATGGATAAGGGTATTGCGTCGGGTTTAAAAAGCACAAGCAATATTGAAGCTGCAAAAGTTGTCGGAGAATCTATCGCAAAAAAAGTATTGGACTTGGGAATTGAAGCGGTCGTGTTCGATCGCGGCGGTTATCTGTATCACGGAAAGGTTAAGGCGTTGGCCGATTCCGCGAGAGAAGCCGGCCTTAAATTCTAATAGGAGGGAATAGTTTGAGAAAAATAGATGCTTCGGAGCTTGATTTAAAAGATAAATTAGTTACCGTAAACCGCGTTACAAAGGTTGTAAAGGGCGGGCGTACATTCCGTTTTGCGGCTCTTGTGGTTGTTGGCGACGAAAACGGGCATGTTGGCGTAGGTATGGGTAAGGCCGCTGAAATTCCGGACGCCATTCGCAAGGGCAAGGAAGACGCGAAGAAAAACCTTATCTATGTTGAGCGCAACGAAATTGGCAGCGTGTACCACGATATTTTAGGGCGCTTCGGCGCGGCAAGCGTTTTAATTAAGCCTGCGCAGGAAGGTACCGGAGTTATTGCCGGCGGCCCTGTGCGTGCGGTATTGGAACTTGCCGGTATTAAAAATATCAGGACAAAATCCATTGGTTCAAACAATAAAAGAAATGTTGTAAACGCTACGATAGAGGGGCTTAAGCTTTTAAAAACCCCTGAAATGGCAGCAAAAAGCCGCGGCAAAACCGTTGAAGAGATTTTGGGATAAGGAGGGCTTTTGGTGGAACTTAAAATAACACTTATAAAATCTACGATTGGCGCTATTCCAAAGCACAAGAAAACTGTTCAGGCGTTAGGCTTAAAAAAGTTGCGCTCTAGCGTTGTAAAAAAAGACAATCCGGCTACAAGAGGCATGATTTTTCAGGTTCGTCATCTTGTAAGCGTAGAGGAAGTACAGTAAAGGAGGCGTATTATGAACTTAGGTGAATTAAGGCCTGCCCAGGGCAGTAAATTCAATAAATTCAGAAAAGGCCGCGGGCACGGTTCGGGTAACGGCAAAACCGCAGGGCGCGGGCACAAAGGTCAGAAATCACGTTCCGGCTATTCGGGAAGAGCGGGTTTTGAGGGCGGTCAAATGCCTTTATACAGAAGGCTCCCCAAAAGAGGTTTTAAATGCAGGAATACCAAAGAAATTATTGCTATCAACATAGGTCTTTTAAATGTTTTTGAAAACGGGGATACGGTTGATATTGCGGCACTTAAATCCAAAGGGCTTGTTTCGAACCCAAGAGACGGGGTTAAAATACTTGGCGTAGGAGATCTTACCAAGAAGCTTACGGTACAGGTTAACGCTTTCAGCGCCGGAGCGGCTGAGAAAATTGAAGCGGCGGGCGGAAAAGCAGAGGTGGTATGATGTTTAAGGTATTTGCCAACGCGTGGAAGGTACCGGATATTCGCAAGAAATTATTCTATGCCTTCTTAATAGTCGCGATATACAGGCTTGCTTGTCATATTCCTCTCCCCTTTATGAATTTAAACGCGCTTCAGCAGTATAAGCTTGGGGAAAATACAAATACTTTTTACGCAATACTGATTGGCGGCGGCATAGGTACCGTAGCCAAGATGGGTATAGGGCCTTATATTACATCCTCCATCATAATGCAGCTTTTAACGGTTGCAATTCCGCCGCTGGAACAGCTTCAGAAAGAAGGGGAAGAAGGCCGCAAAAAGATTAACCAAATTACGCGTATCGTTGCTGTTGCGCTGTCGGTTATTCAAGGTATAGGGGAAGTTTATTCAATACACACCCTGTTCTCTTACCAGAATATTTTAGTTTACATTACGGCCGTTGTGTCAATGGTAACAGGCACGATAATTATTATGTGGCTTTCGGAGCTTTTAACTGAAAAAGCCATAGGCAACGGTTCTTCGTTTATAATCTTCGCCAATATTTTATCCGGGCTTCCGGCGGGCGTCAGATACATGTACATGTCTATAGACCTTGCAAATTGGGTTTCGATAGCTAAGGTTGCGGCGGTGCTTGTTATATTTGTTGCTCTTGTGGCGTTTGTTATTTACATTCAAGACGGCGAAAGAAGAGTTCCCATTACTTACTCCAAAAAAATGGTAGGCCGGCAAATGTACGGCGGAAGCAGCTCTTTTATCCCGATAAAGGTTAATATCGCAGGCGTTATGTCAATCATTTTCGCAATATCGCTTTTGCAGTTTCCGCAGGTGTTAAACGGGTTTTTCAATAACCCGACACTGGAGAATATTGTGAATATATTAAATATTTCAGAGCCGGTAGGCGCGTTATTGTATGTGTTTTTAATTTTCTGCTTTACGTTTTTCTACACATCCTTTGCGATAAACCCTATCGAAATTGCCGAGAACCTTAAAAAGAACGGCGGGGTTATACCGGCAATTCGTCCCGGCAAACCTACGAGCGATTTTATTCAAACCTCTATCGACAGGTTATCGTGGATAGGCGCTTTATTTTACGCAATAATAGCAATGATTCCGGTTATAGTTGGCTGGACACTGCAAATGGAACTTGGCGTGGGCGGCACAACACTTTTAATCGTAACAGGCGTTGCCCTTGAAATTATGAAACAGCTTGAATCTCAGCTTTTAATGCGTCACTATAAAGGTTTCCTGGAACAATAGGAGGGATATTATGAAAATCGTACTTTTAGGCCCCATAGGGGTAGGTAAGGGTACACAGGCTCAAAGGCTTCGCGTAAAATTAAATATCCCTCATATATCCACCGGGGATATGCTGCGTGAGCATTTGAAAAATAATACCGAGATAGGCGTTAAGGTAAAGGAAATTATGGAATCCGGCGCTTTGGTTCCGGACGAAATTGTTGTTGAAATTGTTAAGCAAAGGGTTAGCGAACCCGACGCGGCAAACGGTTTTATACTTGACGGGTTCCCAAGAAATTTGGCACAGGCTAAAATACTTGAAGCCGAAAACATCTTAGGGGACGACTATACCGCAATTCTGCTTGGTTTAGAGGACGATATAATCGTTAAAAGGCTTGGCGGAAGAAGAGTTTGCAAAAACTGCGGCGCCGTTTACCACGCGGTAAACTTCCCGCCTAAAGCAGAAGGCATATGCGATACCTGCGGCGGCTCTCTTATTCAAAGAGCGGACGATTCCGAAGAAGTTGTGCTTAACAGGCTTAAAATTTACCACGAAACAATAGTTCCGGTAATAGATTTTTACAAATCCAGAAACCGCCTCGTTGAAATTGAATCGGGAAGTGACGCGGATCAAATAACCGCTGACATAGTTAAGGCGGTTGGAGAATAGATTATGGCTATAACGATAAAAAGCCGGGAACAGATTGAACTTATGAGGGAATCGGGCAGGATTGTTTTTGAAGCTCTTGCCATGCTTGAAAAAATGGTTAAGCCGGGCATAACCACGAAGGAACTCGACAGCGCCGCCGAGCATTTTATTTTAAAAAACGGCGCAAAACCCTCGTTTAAAGGGTACAGGGGTTTTCCCGCGTCAATATGTTCCTCCGTTAACAACGAGGTTATCCACGGCGTACCCGGTTTAAGAAGGCTTAAAGACGGCGATATTATTAGTATCGACATCGGTGTGTATAAAAACGGTTTCCACGGGGACGCGGCAAGAACTTTTCCCGTAGGCAACGTTTCGGATGAGGTATTAAAATTTATTTCCGTAACAAAGCAGAGTTTTTTTGAAGGAATAAAATTTGCCAAAGCGGGGCACAGGCTTTACGAAGTTTCGAACGCAATAGCGGACTGCGTTGAAAAAAACGGTTATTCCGTTGTTCGGGATTGGGTGGGGCACGGCATAGGCAGAAACCTGCACGAAGAACCTCAGATACCCCACAACAGGCAAAACGGCAAAGGCCCAAGGTTATATCCGGGTATGGTGCTTGCAATAGAACCTATGGTTAACATGGGAACCTTCGAAGTACGGGTTTTAGACGACGAGCAAACCGTTGTAACCGAGGACGGCAAGCTATCCGCGCACTACGAAAATTCGGTGCTTATTACCGAAGGCGAGCCGGAACTGTTAACCTTATGCGGTTAGTGGAGGCGTGCGTTATGGGGTGGCGTTTGAATGGAGGCGTGCGTTATTGGCGCTCTAGAGTTTGAAACAGGTCAAACGGTTTTTTCAAAAGCCGGGCACGACAAACGAAAAAGCTTTATAATAGTAGGGCTTGACGAAAACGCGGAGTATGTATACCTTGCGGACGGCAGTTTAAGGCTTATAGAAAAACCGAAAAAGAAAAAAATGAAGCATGTTCAAAAAACCAACGAGGTATCGGCGGAGCTTAAGGAAAAAATCGAGTTAAAAACCGTAAGCAACCGCGATATCGCGAAATATTTAGAATTAAACCGTAAAAAAAGTAAGGAGGATATGGGGCCTTGTCAAAAAGCGATGTAATTGAAGTTGAGGGAAAAGTGATTGAGAAACTTCCGAACGCCACATTTATGGTGGAGTTAGAAAACGGACACAAAATCCTCGCCCATATATCAGGCCGGCTGCGCATGAATTTTATACGCATCATTCCGGGCGATAAGGTTCTTATCGAGATGTCGCCCTACGACTTAACCAAGGGCAGGATTATTTGGCGCGACAAATAACGGGTTTTTAAAAGCGCAAGCGAAAAAGCCCATGCATTCAAAGGAGTGTTACATCATGAAAGTTAGACCTTCGGTAAAACCGATTTGTGAAAAATGCAGAATTATAAGACGAAAAGGGTCTATCCGCGTTATATGCGAAAACCCGAAACATAAA
>JAISVZ010000020.1 GCA_031271295.1 Clostridiales bacterium
ATAACCTTTGTCATTCTATCAGTTCTGGGCTTCTTTTTCTATTGCCTTACTTCATTTCTTCCTTCGCTTCCGCTACTCTATTCGCCCACGCATAGCGTGGGGCTTGAGTTGGAGTCAAATAAACTTTTTTGTGTTATTATTCTTGCCATAAAGCTCACCCTTTCGTTTTGTTTTGCCTCAAAAACATTATATCATTTTAGGGGGCGCTTTTCCAGTGAAATTCTCGATTTATAAGGAATTTCACTGGGTTTTTTTGATTTTTGGGGGCGTTTGCTTTTTTTTCTTTATCGCGTTTTTCTTTGTTTTCTCGGTGTCTTTTTACCTACGAATTTATTCTGAAATAACTTGCGAATACCGCCGAAATTTCTATGAAATACAAAAGGGCTTCACCAAATGAGGAATACAACTAAGGAACGATATTACCAATAATTTTTGGCTGGAGCAAATAAATCATCATCCCTTGCTATTATAAAAAATTTCTATATAATGGAGATATAAATTTAGAAGCGGAAGCATATGGAATAAACGTTTCTGCTCTTTTCCATGCCGCCAAATAATAAAAAGAAAGGTTACATCGTTATGATAATTACGGGCGAGAAAAACTCAATACATACGGCCGGTAATAAACTGCGGTACATCAATACCGTTCTTACCTTTATTGAACGGCGCTTAACCGAAGAACTTAATCCCGAAACCATTGCAGAGATTTTTTATATCTCCCGCAGTCAGTTATACCGGGATTTTTACGCGTGTACGGGGCATTCAGTTAAGGAATATATCCGTAAGCGCCGTATCTCTAACGCCTGCGAAAAAATTAAATATTCGGACAAGCCCCTCTCCGTAATCGCGGATGATAGCGGCTGTGAAACTATACAGGCGTTTCACAAGCAGTTTAAGAGCATCGTCGGCATGACTCCGCTTGAATACCGGAAAGGCGATACATACTTCTATTTTTTCCCCTACGCAATTAACGAAATAAGCCTTGCCGTTAAGGTTGGCGCGGAAACAATTCCCGAATGCGACGTAAAACGTTTTTATGATTCCTGCTTGATTGGTATTGAGGACAGGGCTATAGCATCGCTTGGCGAAATTAAAGGACGCTTGTTTGGCAGGAACGGAAAACAGATTGGAAACCGTTTATGCTACGATCTTATGACCGAGCGGCGCGGCGCGGGCAAAACGGATTTATACGCCACATGTACGGTAAACTACAACGAACCGGAAATAAACGACGGCTGGAATTATCTTTATAACATTTGGCTTCACGCCAGTATGTTTGAGGAATCCGGCGAAGGGTATTTTGAGGAATATATTTTTTCGGGCGGCAAGCCGCGCAAATTAAAGCTGTATCTTCCCGTTAAAAAGCGCAAAGCGCAGCAACATATTGTAATTACCGACGTTTGCGAAATGGCGTTTATTACCGCGCGGGAAAAAGGGCATAACGCCGAACGCAGGGCTTCGGAAAAGGTTATGGCGTTTTTACAAGAACATCACCCGCTGATTATCCGAAACGCGCGGAGATTTTATGTTTGCGCCGAGGATAATACATACGAGTGCGGAGTTGAATGCGGCGGAAATTTCCGTTTGCCCGCGCTTTCGGATGCGCAAGCGGGCGACGGTTTGGAAATTAAACTCATACCCGCAGGGCAGTATGCGGTACTTCCCGATAACTGCTTGGGGGATATTTCTATGGGCGCGGCAAAAATGGATTTGTGGCTTAAAAACAACGGTATCGCCGATGAAAACGAGCCTTTTTTCGCGGTTTACGAAACCGCGGACGGTAAATTTGATAACGAAAATATATGTATGAAAATTTATAAAAGATTAAAATTTGACACAAACGGATAACGCAGGCGGTTTTTTTAAGTGATAGAATATGGGTTGTAAATGCTATTAAAAAAAACGCAAACTCTTTTTATGGGAGAGTTTAGAAGTGAGGACGAAATTATGAGCGAACCTATTAAGAAAATCGGCCAAACACCGGAGAGTTATTCTCCGAAGGCAAAACCGGAAATATTAACGATGGCGCAATACGCGGCTTTCGCGTCTGATACCATTGCCGATCCGTTTAACGGCGGCGAGCCGCCACGCACGACAAACAAGATTACAGAATACAAAAAAATCGAGCGGTGGCAGAATTATTTTCTTTGTTCTGCCATATGTTCCGTCGGGTTGAAACTCGGCTCCGGCATCGACGATTTTCATTTTTACGCTAATTTCACCGGCGACAACTTTACTTATCTGTATGCCGCCGAAAAAGGCAATCCGAACAACGTGCAATGCGACAGCGGTGTGACGAATTATTTCTTCGTACCGCAGTTTGTCAAAAAGGCTTATGCCGCTTTCGGGTATGATTGTATTTATATCTCCAACGCACAAATCAAGAAGGACTTTCGTGCGGTGATGAACGCCATCAAGGTGTCCGTTGACAAAGGTATCCCTGTTTTAACGTTGGGACTGTTCAACGAGCCAAAAGATTGGAACAATTACACGGGCTTGTTACCGGAAGGCTGTTTGATTGGCGGTTATGACGAAAACGATGTGCTGTATGTAAATCTTTATAACACACAAGGTAAGCCGAATATAGACGAATATGGCTATTCAACAATCATAAACGCGCTAGATAATGTAAAAGGTATATTCTTCGCGGGTGAGCCAATCGAAAAGCCTGATATGCGGCAAATATACCAAAGTGCGATTGATTCTATCCCTGCATTTCTGACTTTGCCGCCTGCGAAAAACGACAGCGGACATTATGCTTTCGGCAAGAAGGCGTTTGAAGTTTGGGCTGATACACTTGAAGATGATTCGTTTTTTGAGAACAAAACAGACGAAGAATTGGGCGGCATTCGCTGGAATTTGCATTGCGCTCCCTATTGTTGTGTCTGCACAAGCTCGGCTGCCGATTTCCTTACGAAAGCTGCCGAACAATACCCTAACTTAAAAATGGCGCTAAAACTCGCGCCGCTGTACAATAAAATGAAACAATACAAAGATGATATATGGACATTGCAAGACGGTTTTGAACCGCCGCTGGATAAGTTTAGGACGCATGATTTTAGGATGCAAATCGCCAATATTCTACGGAAAATGGGCGGTATTTGCGATGAAATATTGATGTCATATGAGGTGTATAAAAAAGAGCAATGGGAAAAGAACAGCCCGGAAAGCTATTCCCCAAAAAGCAAGCCTGTAATACTTGAAATGGTCAGCGAGATTTCCGCAGAAAACAAGCCCGAAATAAAGGCGGCAGCTTCAACAATTAAAGCAGAAGAACGCGATACAGTGCGAATTATCGAACTGCCCGCCTGCAAAATGGTTACATCAGGCCCGGCTACAGGTGAGGACGCGTTTGCTCCGGGCGGGTGCTTAACGCGTTTTCACGAATGGTTTACCGAATATGACAAACAGCGTACCGATAAGTTTTATCCCCGAAATTTTATGTGGAGCCCTCCGGGCGGCGGTTTTCAATGGGGGTTAGCCGTTGACGAAATCCCCGCAGATACAAACGGCCTTGATGTGATAGATTTCCCCGGCGGGCTGTATGCCGCAGCAATAAGCGTGGACGCCGACGGGCAGGATCACGACCGGGTATATAACGGCATATTGGAATGGGTTGAAAGCAGCGGCTGTTTTGTTTTAGACGAAACGGATAAGCGCCGTTCTTTAGGCTGTATTACTTCCCCGCCCTATGTTAAAGATATTATTGGCTACGACCAAATGGACTTATATTTCCCGATTGCGATAAAGGAGGAAACCAAATGAGCGAACCCGTCAGAAAGATAAATACCGCCCCGGAAAGCTATGCCCCGAAAAACAAACCGGAACTTATAAGGATGGCGGAAAAAATGAAATTTACCGAAACACTCGCGGAAAAAGTTAACGACATGTGCTCAATTGTGGACAGAGCAGAAATTAACCTTGTTGGCATAGGCGTGCCCGTTACTTTCGAAAGCCAAGGTTATCCGAATAAACTCAATAATGAAAGCGGTGCGTTCAACGATTATTTCATTACAAAAAAATACATATCCGACGGCACAATTGCGTTTCTTGCGCAAGCGCTTGGCGTAAACCTCGGCGAAACGGAAATTATTAGCGCGCGTTACAATGTCCACGGCGACGGGAATTACAGCGTTATTATCGGTTTCCCGGTTAACAGATTTGACGAACTGCCGGACTTTCTGCCGGAACACACCATTACGCTTACCCTCCCGGCTTGCCGCTACGCAAAAATGGAGATAAACGAGCAAAAGCGCGAAGGCCGCACCGGGTACGGTAAACGGATGCAAGCGGACGAATATTTTATAGGCGGCTTCCGCAACGATACGCAGTACATTTTTAACCTTGCGGGTTTTCCGATGAACACATGGGATGCAAGCGGGGATTTATACGCTAAATACGAACCCGTACGCAAACCGGAAAATGAAAACGACCGCTTTGATACCTTCGGGTTAAAACCCGTTTTGCTTCCTAAGTGGAAGATCGCTTGCAGTACATGGATGCACGGGGAAGATGAATATATGTGTATATCCAAGTATTTCGATGTTGAGGCGGACGTACACAAAACCGGTTTAACACGGTATAATAAACGCGATTATTACGGCTTCCCGGTTGACTTTGAAAATAGTTATAAAAGCTGTTTCGGTTCGCGGGTAAGTTCCTTTGAAGGCTTGCCGGAGGGCATAGAAAAAGTAACCCTGCCCGGCGGGTTGTATGTGCATGTAACACAAAAGGAGTTTAACGGCGATAATCCGTCCATGCCTTATGATATAGCGTTTAATCACATGGATAAGCTTTATTTTTCGTCGCACCCCGAATTTGAGTTTGACTGGAGCAGGAAAGTTATTGCGCGGTTTAGGCAAGGTAATTGCGCTTCGGTATTTGTTCCGGTTAAGCGGAAATAAAAATTTAATATCTTCCCTACTCCCTAATCAGATGTTGATTTTTCGTACGAAATGTATTATCTTATTATTAACGGAAACCATATGTTTACACGAAAATTATTTAGGGGGGAAGGAACGGATATTATGAATGACGGAGATATCAAGTATAAGGACGGGTTAATGCGAAAAATTTTCAGCAGTCCAAGCAAGGCTTTACAGCTTTACAACGCGGTTACGGGTAAAAATTTAAGCAGCGATACCGTAGTTGAAATTAAAAATATAGAACCTGTTTTGCTTTCAAGCCTCAGAAATGACTTGTCGTTTATAATAGACGGCCGGCTGGTCGTATTTATTGAACATCAATCAACACTAAATATGAACATGCCGCTGCGTATGCTTCAATATTTGCTTCTTTTTTACGAAACCCACTGCGAACTCGGCATCGCGCTTTATAAGAACAGGCGAATCTCTTTGCCCAAGCCTGAGTTTTACATACTCTACAACGGCATGAAAACCCCGCCGGATAAGCAGATGAGGCTTTCGGACGCGTTTATAGGCTTGGAAGAAGGCGAAACGCCGCCGCTGGAGCTTATAGCAAACATTATAAATGTGAATTATGGCGAAAGCCCCGAAATAATGGAAAAAAGCGAAGATTTAAAAGGCTACGCTATTTTGGTTGCAAAAGAACGCGAGTACCGCAACAGCGGAATGGTATTGGCCGAATCTATAAGGTTAGCTTGCGAGTTTTGTGTTAAAGAAGGTATATTAGCGGATTTTTTACTAAAACTTGAAAAAGAGGAGTTGGTAAACATGTTTAAACGTGAATATGATGAAGAGCTTGCGAAAATGGCCGCTAAATCGGACGGCATTGACGAAGGCTTTGAAATGGGTATTGAAAAAGGCGTTGAAAAAGGTATTGAAAAAGGTATTGAAAAAGGTATTGGCGATTTAATTGAACGAATGCTGCGCAAGGGAAAATCCGTAGAATCCATTGTTTTTGATACGGATATTCCCGAAACGAAGGTAATAAAGATTAAGGAGCGTATGGCTATGCAATAAACATTTAGCAAACTCACTAACCTTCTTTTATCCACGGCGGGGGCGGAAGCAGGCAGAGCGGATGGCCGGAAGGGTCTATCATCACCCGCCAGCCATCCTCCAACTGAATGCCGGACATGGAGTGCCCCTGCGCGTTATCGGAATTCAAAACAACATTCCAACCTAAAAGATTAAGTGCCATTATATTTACCTCCTCGTTATTAACACCCTCACATCAATTGCTACATAAGCTCATAAGCAGTATACGGATGAGATACATGATACCCTAACTTCTCCGCCAAATTGGCGGAACGCTTGTCGTGAGCATCCCAACTTGGATAAATACTCCGCGACAGGCATTCAAGAATCAGTTTCGCCCCGCATACTGTGGCAAGCCCACGGCGGCGGTATTCCGGCTTCGTGTCAATTTCTATCTCAATACCGCCGTCGCAAACCGCGTAAGGCGAAGCCCCGGCAACTAATTTGCCCTGATGCAAAATTCCCGCGCCTATCGCTAACTTCTGATATTCGGCGTAATCCTTAAATTGCGAGCATAAGTCTACCGA
>JAISVZ010000059.1 GCA_031271295.1 Clostridiales bacterium
GCCAAAGCACTGCTTGATGTTTGCAAGATTATGAAAGATATGCACAAAGAATTATCGGTCGGCGAGTACATGGGTTTTAATATGAGCCTGAATTTTGACGGCTTCAGCCAGCAAATGAACCTGTTCCTGCGCGGCGCAATGACCTACAAAATCGACCTTGGTACGGATGCGCTGGGTAACATTACCCGCATAAACAACGCACTCGACAAGCTATCGGAAAGGTTAGAAAACGCGAAAGAGCAGCTTGAAAATTACGAGAAGCAAACGGCGGCGGCGAAAGAGGAACTGAAAAGACCGTTCACGCAGGAGGCGGAACTGAGAGAGAAGGAGTCGCGGCTGGCACTGCTCAACGCAGACCTTAATATTGACGGCGACGGTGGTTTTGAAATACTAAACGACGGCGAAAACCACGACGAAAAAGCTGCGCCGGGTAGCGAAACAGAAGAAGCTGAAACGGATTACGAAAACGATGAACATGAAAACGGCGAGGACGAACAAGAATATGGTGAAGATGAACTTGAACACACCGGCACTTACGGCAAGAAACCGCCGTCTATTTTGGACGATATCCGAAACATCAGCAGCGGTCTGAAACCGCCCGTTCAGTGCAGTGGCAAGTCCGCTGAAATCGGAATCTAACCGACCAACCGCAGCAGGAGATTATTCTCCTGCCGGCATACCTATTTTCAGCGCTGCTCGCGCAATCTTACGGCACAATATCGGTTGTGTTCTTCGCAGAAACGTTATATAATTGAGCATAATTCTAAGGAAATTCAACCTAAACGCGGAGGTGAAACGCGGTGAATAATAAATACGAGCTTAGGCTATACGACGACACGCTTCTTTCGTTTGAAATGGGCGTAGGTTCGTTGGGCGGTTACAGCACCGTAATCACGAACATAGGCGAATCGCGTAAACTCCTGCCGCTGGACTTGGAACTCACGGGCGATGGCATGATGGAATGGCTTCAACGCCGGGTGATACCGAAGAACCGGGCGTTTGTTGATGAAATCCTTCAAAGCCTCGGCTTGTCGTCCAGAGATACCAAAGGCATCATTGACATTTGTAAGGGGCTATCGCTAAACGACAGTTACTGGATTGTCCCGGAGGGCTTTTGGGGAAAGTTTGCGGACTACAATCTCTATGACAACAGGTTTTCGGAGATTCTCTCCCTCGTCGCCTACACGGGTTTTGCTCAGAGCGACGCGGCGTTTTCAACCTCGCCGGAGCTGACGACCAACGGTATGCTACCGAAAGCGTGGTGGTTCATAGAGGGCGACGGCATCTCACTGTTCAAAGGCGGCACGAGCGGCTTTGCGAACACGGGCAAGGAGCCTTATAGTGAGTATTACGCAAGTCAAATTGCGAAGGCTATGAGCATTGACGCAGTGCATTATGATTTGGAGAACTGGAAAGGTATACTTGCTTCAAAGTGCAAGCTGTTCACGGACATTGACACCGCGTTTATCCCCATAGGCCGCATTGTTAAAACGGGCGGCTTAGACGCGGTGGTGAAATACTATGACGGGCTTGGCTTTGCCGACGCGGTTCGGGACATGCTGGTGTTCGACGCTCTGATTTATAACGAGGACAGGCACTTCGGGAACTTCGGCCTGCTCCGAGATAATCGCAGCGGGGAAATTACCGCGCCGGCGCCTATCTTCGACAACGGATTATCTCTTTTCGCCTTGGCGATGCCGGACAATTACGCGAATCTGGCCGAATACGCCGCGACGCGCTCACCGGTATACGGCAACGCTACTTTTGAGGGTATCTGTCGGTCGTATATAACGCCTCGGCAGACTGAAAAGCTGCGGAAGATGCTGAACTTTTCGTTCGAGCGGCATCCGAAGTTAAACTTGCCGGAGAAGCACCTTTCAGCCATTGAAAATCATTTGCGGCAGCGGGCTTCTCAGCTCATTGGTTTGGCAAGCGAGAGGGGCAGGTCTGCTCCGCAAGAACCATCTCTTTTGGAGCAACTTGATGACGCGAAGAAACAGGTGAACGCTGATAAAAAGAACGCACCAAGGCGCGACAAAGCAGACCTGGAACGTTAGCTCAATAACTACGAAATCCATATGGTAATATAAATCTAACCGACTACGGCGGCGAGGGAGTCTTCCCTCGCCGCCGCTATTTTTTTACGGAGGTAAGCTTCATGGCAAACAAAACGAGAACAAAGCAGATTCATTTTATGGTGACTGAGCAGGAACGCGAAATGATTGAGCGGCGCATGGCACAGGCTGGCGTTAAAAATATGCGGGCGTATCTGCTTAAAATGGCAGTAGACGGGCGCGTTATCCATGTCGAACTTGACAGCGTAAAAGAGATGGTACGCCTGCTCAGTAATGCTACAAATAATATAAATCAAATCGCCCGCCGTATCAATGAAACGGGAAGCGCCTACGCCTCCGACATGGAGGATTTACGCGGACGCTATGACGAGCTTTGGGGGCAGGCAAAAGAAATTCTCAGGCGGCTTTACGCCATGTGACGGGGGTGATTTTTCATGGCGGCTACTTGGCTCAAACCGCTGAAAGTTACAAAGACAAAAACAAATTCCACGGTGGTCGCCAATGTCATTGATTATGTGGAGAATCCGGAGAAAACGGACAACGGACGGCTCATCACTTCTTACGGCTGTGACAACCGCACCGCCGACGATGAATTTATGATTGCGAAGAAAGAATACGAGCATATTACGGGGCGCAGTCAGGGCAGACATAATATCCTTGCATATCACATCAGGCAGGCATTCAAACCCGGCGAGGTTTCGCCGGAGGAAGCCAACGAGATAGGGCGGCAGCTTGCCTTTTCTTTCACAAAAGGAAAGCACGCTTTTGTGGTAGCCACGCACATAGATCGCGGGCATATTCATAACCATATCATTTTCAATTCCACTACGCTTGACAACGAACGGAAATTCAAAAACTTTTGGGGTTCAAGCAAGGCAATACGGCGTATTTCCGATTTGCTTTGCGCGGAGCATGGGCTGTTTGTTATTGAGAATCCTAAGCCGTCAAGAGGCAGTTACGGAGACTGGCTCGGTGAGGATAAAAAGCCTACGCACAAAGAAGATTTGCGGTGGCTGATAGACGAAGCCGCGCCTTACGCCGCAACATTCGAAGACTTACTTGAAACGCTCCGGGAACGCGGCTGTGCCGTCAGCTTAAAACGTAAACAGCCGTCGCTCACCGCCCCCGGATGGAAGAAACCTTCCCGGCTTAATTCCCTCGGAAACGACTACACGGAAGCGGCAATCCGCTCGCGGCTCGGCAAGGTGAAAATAATCACGGGCGGCGGCGATTCTGGAACGCATACACACGTTAGCCTGCTCGTGGATATTCAAGCCAAGATTCGCTCTGGAAAAGGCGAAGGTTACACCCAATGGGCTAAGGATTTCAATCTCAAACAGGCTGCAAAAACTCTGATTTTTCTGCAAGAAAACGGTATAGACAGCTATGATGATTTGAAGAAAAAAGCCCGCGCCGTCGCAGATGAGTTTGATTCGCTGAATGATAAAATCAAAACGGCCGACGACAAGCTAAAAGACATAACTGAACTGCAAAAGCAGATAGGTGCTTACGGAAAAACGCGCGCGGTTTATTCCGCTTACCAAAAGAGCGGCTGGGACAGGGATTATTACGATGCCAACGCAGCCGATATCATTTTGCACCGCGCCGCGAAAAAGCATTTCGACGCTAAAGGTTTCAAAGGTAAGTTGCCGTCTATCAACCAGCTTAAACAGGAGTACGCGGCGCTTGCCGCCGAAAAGAAAAAGTTATGGGGCGATTACCACAGGTTAAAAGATGTTTCGCGGGAATTGTCCGTTGCCAAAAACAACGCGGAGATTCTGCTCGACATCAAGCAAGACAACCGGAACAGCAACAATTTACGCGCTACGGCAAACCGCAATACTCATGAAAGATAGACCGCTTCAGCGGTCGCAGCAGACAAGACCGCAAGGGCTTGGCTTAACGCCCCTCGACAGAGGGGCGAGCAGGGCTTGGGATTGCAATCCCAACAAGCAGAATGGGCTACGGATGTACGCCCATTCATTGCTTGCGCAGATTGTGGGGCGGGGATTTAAAGTGCGGCGAATTGCCGTATTTACAGGCGTAATACAGATTTTCGCGGTTCCCGCTGTACACAAGCGGAAAAGCCTAAATCATATTTCATCGTCCTCATTTTCCTCATCGGCACGAGTCTTTCGCGCGGTCAAGATATAACTCTGTTTTACCATGCGCCGCAGTTCGTCTTTCGGCACGTCGCCGCCAATCGTAATTGTGTTCCAATGCCGCTTGTTCATGTGGTAGGCGGGAGTTAAATCTTTATAGATACCGCGCAAAAAATCCGCTTCAAACGGGTCGCATTTGAGATTGATACTCAGCTTCCCAAAGCGTTCGTAAAGATGAGCAAAGCCTTTCCTGTTCATACGATGGCGCATAACCGTCCACGCCCCGGCGTCCGCAATACTGTCGAACGGGTAATCCTCATACGCTCCGGGCATAGTTAAACAATACTCAATTAATTCGCGCCGGGTCATTCGGCTTCACTGCCCAACTTTTCTATGCCGGTGAAACTCATGTCAATACTTTGATAGAAGCTATTCATCACCCGAAACATCATGTTGTTTCATCCTTTTAATTTATTTTAGTTCCTCAAAGTACCCTTGCCGAACTCCGCCCGAATGCCATAAGGAAAAGTGACGTAAGCTCCGCCTTTGTTGGAGGAATCATTGTGTCTTACAATCTTACAACTATTCCGTTACGCGCACAACTGATATTTTACCGCTGTAATAAGTATCCGCCATACCCTCAACTTCGTCCACTTCAATAAAGAAAGCTTCCTTTTCGCTGCTGTACTTAACAAATACTTCTGCGGTATCTTTATCAGCATAAGAAACAATATACATGCGCGATTGTTCCTCCGTGATGGCGTAGTTTATATTTCCTGCTTCTTTGATAAAAACAACCAAACCCTTTTTACCTACGGGAATTAGCCCGGATTCGTTTGCCACTACATGAATTTCAAAATCGACGTATTCGGGCATGGGTTCTTCGTTGTCTGTGTCGCCGTTGCCATTTGGAGGTATAACCGGAGTGTAGGGGAACGTACCGGGTACGCCCGCGTTTCCGCCTGTATTAACACCGGATATAATTTGCGGTCTATACGAACCTTCGGCATAACTTTTAAACAAACCGGCGTCTGAATAAACGTTTCGTACACCCAGTTTAACAAGCGTAACTTCTCCGCTGCCCACGAACGTACACGGCGCGGATATTTCCGCGTAATCAATTACAGCGCCTTTTTCAATTTGAAATTTGCTGCCGTTCGCATTCTCGGTTACGGTAAAGGAAGCTATTTGCCCGGATACGAAACGGAATACGCCTCCTGCCGCACCGTATTTAACAGAAGCGGCATTGCCGGAATACGTAACGGGTGAACCCGTTTTTACAATAATCTTTCCCTCTACTTTTACATTTAAAAGGTTGATATTACCCGTGCCTTTTGACGCGTCAACAATTAAGTTACCCTTAATTAAAAGGTTTTTAACGGTTATGCCTTTTGTGTTTACGGTTACATTCCCGCTTACTGAAAATGAACCGCTTTCGGGACCAAAATTTTCAGTAACGGTAATATCTCCTGATGTTTGCGCATTGCCCTGTAATGAACTAATCTTGGATTCGCTATGGTTCATAGCAGACGATATTAAAGATACTGCTTCGGCTCTTGTTTCGTTTCTTGCATAGCCAAACGTACTGTCCGGATAGCCGCCCATAAAACCGGAAGCTATAACAGATTCTATGTAAGGAAGCGCCCATGCGGGAATTGTCGGCGCATCTGCAAATTTTGCGGTTGAACCTGGTGCTTGAGGTAAATTCAAAATTTTACTTACCAATACGCATACTTCGCTTCTTGTAATTTCCGCATTGGGCTTTATGGTGTTATCTTCGTAACCCGTAATATAACCTGCGGCGGCGGCTCTTTTTATATGGCGGTAAAACCAATCGCTTTCTTTAACGTCTGAAAAAGATATGTCTTTTTCAGATGTAAACTCAAAAGCATTGTTTATCATTACAAAGAATTCCGCCCTTGTAATATTCGCGTCCGGTTCAAATTTGTTATCCCCGCGCTCAATTTCAGACAAAATTCCTTTTTCGGTTAAAGCTTCAATTCCATTCTCCGCCCAGTGTCCCTGAGTATCGGTATATGAAGCCGCGTATACCCTCGCCGAAAAAACACTCATAAAAAGCGTTATGGATATTATAATTAGCATTGCTTTTCTTATGTATTTCACGTTTATGCTCCCTTCTTTGCCGTTTGTGCGGCTGTTGTTTTTTTATTTAACCTCTCTGCGTTTTGTAATGCTACTCTTTAATGCATTTATGACTTGCTTTTGATCTTAGAATAGCCAACTACCGCCATACCAATTACGAGAATTACGCTTGCTATAACGAGTTCAGTCATAAATGCAATCTCACTTTTAAAATCGCCTGACCTATTCAAGTTCATCACAACTATGGTTCCTATACCCGATACAATAGTAACAATTAAGCAAATAACATAGCTTAAGTCCTGCTTGAGTGTATAATATTGTGCCAACATTACTAAATAAACCGGACTTATAATAGTAAATAAAGCAAGTATACACATGCCAAGCAATAAGCTCCAAGGTTCCAAAGGAAGGAGAATATCAAATAATAATAAAGGTAAGACTAATACAATAGGAAGTAACGCAAGTACAATATATGAAAACAATTTTCCTTTATTCACGTCATTCCTCCTCCTTTTCAAAAAGCCAGTTAATATCTTCTATTGACCAGTTTGGAATTATTGTTCTTATCTCTTTTGTTACTATTGGAGTTGGCCAAACTGCATTTCGATTAATTTTGAGATACCACAGATAATTCTCTAACTTATCATAAGTATCACCAGTTGTGCTTTCTTGCAAAACAAATAATGCAAGCCAAGAACAATTTACCGCAGTCAACCAATAAAAAGGATAATCCATAGAGTATCCTAATGCTTTATCATATGACTTAGAAAAATCTCCATTGATATAGACTTGACTGTCATATATTGATATCTGCCTATAGTCATATATAAATTCTCCATCAACTTTCTCTCCATTATAATAGTGTTGAGTGGATGATTTACCTTTTTCATCCGGTATAAGAAAATTAGCGCGGATCATCTTAGACATATCATCATTCCACACTATATCGGTAAGTTGATAAAAAAATACCCTTATATCAAGTTTGCTACTGTTATATCCCTCAAAGGACATGAACCACCAGTTATCATCGGCATCTTGAAAAGCTATTGCGGAATGACCAAAATTCCAAAACGCTATATGTGCACCTTGCGTATACGTCATATAGATAGCGTCCATTCCAGTTAGATCAACATAACTCATAGGACTACTCATACAATAAGTATAAAGATTCGAACTCTGCTTTACTTTACTAATGATCGGTATAAAATCATTACCTTTACCATGAATCATATTTTCTTCATCCCAATACGGATCTTCTGTTAACATACGTGATGTTAATGTGTCATAATACCTTGCCCGCATATAATACAATCCATTTTCATCAACCTGTACCCCGAACTGCCCAACATACAAAAACCGCGTTTTCGTTTCGCCCGTACGTTCATCTATTTTTCCGTACGGCGAATAGACAACCCTGTCGGTAACATTTCCGCTTGCATTTGTTATCGCAGTTGTGCTTCCCCGGTAGTCATAGTGGAATAGCCTGTATTCTGTTGTATTTTCCGGCGTAGCTTTGGCTGCCTTGCCTGTTGCCCCGGCGGTTACTTGTTCTTGCGAAATAAGCCCAACGCCGTAAACGTAAATATTCTTGCTTCCGTCCGAGTTTCGGCTTTCAAGTAAGTTCGACAAACTTCCTGTTGGGTCGGTTACAAAAACAGTAATTTCTCCGTTGTTGTTAACGGAAATTCTGTTTCCTTCGCCGTCGTATTTATACACTGTCGTGTTTTCGGCGTTTTCCGTTCCCTCCGCGCTTACTCTTATCAAACGGTTAAACTTATCGTACCCGAAGCTTGCCGCACCGCCGCCAAGAACACCTTTAATCATGTTCCCGTCTGCGTCGTAACTTACAACCTGCCCGTTTACGCTTTCAAGCCTATTTGCCGTGCCGTAGGTCATTTCTGTGCTTTCGGCTTTTATCGGCGTTGTGCGGTTGCCCGGCAAATCTTTTTCTTCAATTATATCTCCGTTGGCGTTGTAGGTGTATTCGTATTGGCTAATCAGTTCTCCGGTTGCGGCTTTATCAATCTTCGCCGTCATTCTTCCGGCTCTGTCGTAGGTTATTTCCTCAACCGAACCGTCCGGACGTGTGGTTTTTACTAAACGGCTGTTTTTGTCGTACTCGTATTTCGTAATTCTGCCGTTGTAATCGGTTACCGCTGTTATCCGGTTAAGCGCATCATAAGTATAACTTACAACCTCGCCCGCTGGGTAGGTAAGTTTTATAAGGTTTCCCGCTTCGTCGTATGTGTAGCCAATTGCGTTTCCGTTTACGTCCGTAAATTTTGTAACCCTGTCGTTTTTGTCGTACTCGCGTTTTGTTGTGCCGTTTTCGTTTGCTACCGTTAAAATATTCCCGTTTTGGTCGTG
>JAISVZ010000064.1 GCA_031271295.1 Clostridiales bacterium
AAGTAAGAGGGTAACGCCGCGGCATACCGCGCGTTTTAGGGATAGGGGATTGAGCTTGTGAGCGAGAAACTGTTTGAAAGCACAAAAATTGCCGCCTACTTTTTGTGGGAGTATACGGGGTGCAGCAATGCCCTCAGCCTGTGGTACTGCGCGGAGGATTTGGCCGCGCATTTCGAAAGGAAAGGGTATATTCAATTGGCCGATATCATAGACATATTAAAGGAGGATGTTCACAATTTGCGCAGAATCGCATTTGTGCGCCACATCGCCTTCCGTATTTATGTTTATACCGGAAAACACGATAAGCTTTGCAACTGGTATACCGCAGAGCGGCTTTTGCAAAACAGCGAGTGGTTAGACGCAGTGCTTGCAATCGCGAGCATTTACCACGAAAACAGAGGTAACTTTTCAAACCTTATGGGGGTAAGGTCGGAGCATGTTAAAAAATACTACAAAGATACGGTTTAAGTTTTTTCCTTCACACAGACTATAACGCGGTTAGGGCGTATAATATATTAAAATAGCAAAAACGTGCCATGAGCCGTTTATATTCTGAGGAGGATTTAAAAATGAACAAATCAATTTTTAATCTTGATGAAAATTTAGCCGCAGCACTCTCTTATGTGTTTAGCATTGTTTCCGGCATAATCGTATTGGTTTTGGAAAAAGAAAATAAGTTTGTACGCTTCCACGCCATGCAATCGGTTTTGCTCGGAGTAGCCGTTGCAATTTTAAACATTGTTTTGGGAATTTTATCGGGCATTCCGATAATTGGGTTTATTCCCGGTTTGGTTCACTGGGCTTTCGGTTTAGTAACTTTAGCTTTAACCATACTGCTTATTATCAAGGCGCTGGGTAATGAAACTTACAAACTCCCCGTTTTGGGCGAGGTTGCGCAAACCCAGGTAAACAAATAAGTAAAAAAAAAGCGCTTTGCGAAGTTTTTTCTTCGCAAAGCGCATTTTTTTTTGCAATTACATCATGCCCATTCCGCCGCCGGGAGGCATTGCGGGAGCTTCCGGTTCTTTAATATCGGCCACAACGCCTTCGGTTGTAAGCAGAGTTGAGGCAACCGACGTTGCGTTTTGAAGCGCGCTTCTGGCAACCTTTGTAGGGTCTATAATTCCTGCGCCTATCATATCAACGTAATCCTCTTCTATAACGTCGAAGCCCACGCCTTTTTCAAGGTCTTTAACTTTATTTACAATAACCGCGCCCTCAAGCCCGGCGTTATCAACTATTTGACGCATAGGGGATTCAAGAGCTTTAAGCACGATTGCCGCGCCTGTTTTTTCGTCGCCCTTTAATTCGTCCAAAACGCCCTTAACATCTTTGGAAGCGTGGATATATACCGCGCCGCCGCCGCATACCATACCCTCTTCAACAGCCGCGCGAGTTGCCGCAAGAGCGTCTTCCATGCGAAGCTTCTTCTCTTTAAGTTCGGTTTCGGTAGCCGCTCCAACTTTAATTACCGCAACGCCGCCCGCAAGTTTCGCAAGCCTTTCCTGAAGCTTTTCGCGGTCGAAATCGGATGTGGTATCCTCAATTTGGGATTTAAGCTGAAGCACGCGCTTTTCAATCGCGCCTTTATCGCCCGCGCCGTCAACTATAATTGTGTTTTCCTTTTCAACCTTAACGGTTTTGGCGCGTCCAAGCAGTTCAAGGGTTGCGTCCTTTAAGTCGTACCCAAGCTCTTCGGAAATAACCTGCCCGCCGGTTAAAATAGCTATATCCTCAAGCATAGCCTTTCTTCTGTCGCCAAAGCCGGGAGCTTTAACAGCCACGCAGTTAAACGTGCCGCGAAGTTTGTTTAATATAAGGGTTGCAAGCGCTTCGCCTTCGATATCTTCCGCAATTATAAGAAGCTTTGCGCCTGTTTGAACAATCTGCTCCAGCAGCGGAAGGATTTCCTGAATGTTGGATATCTTTTTGTCGGTAATTAAAATATAGGGGTTGTCGATTTCGGCAATCATTTTTTCCATATCGGTTGCCATATAGGCGGAAAGATAGCCGCGGTCGAACTGCATACCTTCAACGAGTTCAAGCTCCGTTACCATACTCTTGGATTCTTCAACGGTTATAACGCCCTCGTTTGTAACCTTTTCCATAGCGTCGGATATGATATCGCCAACGGAATCATCCCCGGCGGATATTGCGGCAACGCGGGCAATGTGGTTTTTGCCGTCCACGGTGTGGCTCATGCCTTTAATGGATTCAACCGCAACCTCGGTTGCTCTTTGCATACCTTTGCGCAGTATAATTGGGTTTGCTCCGGCGGCTATGTTTTTAAGCCCCTCGGCAATCATTGCCTGAGCTAAAACCGTTGCGGTTGTTGTGCCGTCGCCCGCAACATCGTTTGTTTTTGTGGCAACTTCCTTAACAATTTGAGCGCCCATGTTTTCAAAAGCGTCCTCAAGTTCAATTTCTTTGGCTATTGTTACGCCGTCGTTAGTAATAAGCGGGGTGCCGTACTTTTTATCAAGCACTACGTTTCTCCCTTTAGGGCCAAGCGTTACCTTAACGATATTTGTTAACTGGTTAACACCGGATTCAAGCGCTGTACGCGCGTCTATACCGTATTTAATTTCTTTTGCCATTTAATTTCATCTCCCAAACTTTTATTATTCTACTATTGCCAAAATGTCGCCCTGTTTGATAATTATGAATTCCTCGCCGTCAAGTTTTACCTCGGTACCGGAGTACTTGGAGTAAATCACCTTATCGCCGATTTTCACTTCCATTTTAATTTCCTTGCCATCCACAACGCCGCCCGGGCCTACCGCCACAACTTCCGCTTCCTGCGGTTTTTCCTTTGCGGTTCCCGGCAGAACAATGCCGGATTTTGTTTTTTCTTCAGCTTCGAGCTGCTTAATAACCACTCTGTCGCATAAAGGTTTTAACTTCATTAATCATTACCTCCTATTGTATTTTAAGTTTTGTTAGCACTCTTAATGGTTGAGTGCTAAATCCTTACACATATTACTTTATGGGGATTCTTAATGCAAACACGAAAAAGCGTGATTTTGGCGAATTAGCTTTTGTTTTTTGAAGAAATCTTCGTTTATCTTGTTAATGCTCTCATTTTCGGTTTTTGTAAATTGGGTGGAATTAATCCCCGTCAAGATAATCTTTATCATTCGGCTTTTGTAAACTCGGCACTTTACCGCTCCGAGAAAATTAATCGGCTGTTAATGTCTCGTCGAAATCATTTTTATATAAAATCACAATAACGCTATTTGTATATTGTTGCAACGCTTTATACCATTTATATTTGGTAAACTTGGCTGCGACTCTTTTCTTTTCAATTGACGTGCACATAACAAACATAATTGCTTCAGTTTGAGAATTTATATATGGTTCAAATTCGTTATAAGTACACGCCAACTGATGAAAGGCATGGTCCCACTCTGTTCGACAGCATCGTCCCTTACGCTGAATATCTCCGCCCTTAAGTTCTATAAATCGAGATGTAAAATTCAATGCATCATTTCTCGTTAGAATATAATCGCACCGAGGCTCCGGTGATGGAATTTCATCAGGTCGATAATAAATAAATGTATCATTATTATTGTTTTTCGCCCGGTACACAGCGTAAGAATTATTCAAATAATCATCTAATTCTATGGGATTATCGTTTGTCGTATATTGCGTTAACTGTATTAGTTCGGTGCGCATTTTTTTACCTCCGAAGCAAGAGTCAACATTTTCTCATATTCCGTATCCTGCGTTGAGGCTACTTTATCTAACTCAGCAATATCAATCATGGCTAAATCAGTATCCTTTATATTTTGAAGTTCTCCGTTTTCAAGTATATATGAAGAAAAATGTTCCGGCTCTATCCAACTTTCTTTGGGTACAATCTCATTTAGCTTATCTTCCGCTAATGAACTTTTTCCGCATTCCCCTGCGTAAATAAGATTATTAAACGAAGTTAAGATATATGGACTGTGTGTGGTGATAAGTATTTGGCTGTCAGTGCAATTGCGAAATGAAGCGATTGCTTTCGAGAGCATATATTGAGCTTCGGGATATAAATGAGTTTCAGGTTCTTCGATGATCAGAAGGCATCTGCGTTTTTCTGCAACATAGGATGATAACAAGTTCAACACCCAAATTACTTCCTGCTGTCCGGACGACGCGTAAGACAATTTTATTTTTTTGCCGTCTTTTATCTCAATATAATCATTATACTTGTCAGCGGAATATGAACCTTTCAAAATGTTTCTTGAAAGACTGCTTAAATATTTGCTCGTACCGTTCTTAAGAGCGGTATTTAAGCTTTCTCTAACTTGCGCACTGAGATGCCACTCGCGTACGCGGTTTGCTTCATAAATATAGCTTCTGGTAGTTGCGTCAATTATGTCGTATGCTGATGGTTCTGCAAAATCATTTTTTTCAAATTTATTATTGGGAATTATTCGCCTTATCTCATCGGCTGCGATTAGACGTAACAATGCTTGGTGCGATAAAAAAGCACGCCCTGCGGGTATATAAGTTACATAAGCATTATCGTTAAATATTGAATTCAGTTCACTTATAATATCCTTCTGTGCCACGCTGTCCTTAATAATATTAAGATAGATGTCGTAAGCATTCTCTTTATTCATTGTGTGAATTTTTCGAGCTTTTTCCCAAGTTAATTCTAATTTTTTATCAAGCTCGCGGCTTAGTGTAATATCTAAATATTGACTTTTTTTTAATGACGGTTTAACAATTACAGTTTCAATATCGGTATAGGAATAAATCAAATGAAAATCGCCTAAAACTTTTGTTTCTCCGAATATACCGGTAAATTTTCTGCGCAACAAAGAAGCATATGAACTACGCACCTTTTGCCAATTTTCACTATCGGAAGCAAATACTAAGTTAAGAAATTCCTCTTGGAATGTTCTAAAAAAATAAACCAATTTAGCTAATGTACTCTTCCCGCTTGCTTGTTCTCCTAACAAGAAAACTATCCTATTAAGTTGCAGATTTATATCTGCCAATGGTCCGAAATTTTTTATCTCAATGGTGTGCACAAAACATTCTCCTTATTCCAATTTCTTTAAATTATATGTGTTTTTTGCAAAATTACAAGACCAATGTTAGAAGATTTACCGTTCTTATTGTTATCGCTCCGGCATGTTTGACTTTTTGCTTGCTATTTGGTGGGTTACAAAAAAACAGAGGTTATAGCTTTCTTACCCGCGCACATAACTAATAGGGTTTGTATGCTTGCCGCTTAAACGAACCTCAAAATGCAGGTGGTTGCCGGTGGAATACCCGGTGCTTCCCGCTTTGGCTATAACCTGCCCTTTTGAAACGCTCTCGCCCGCGGATACAACAAGCTTGGAGCCGTGCGCGTAAAGCGTTGAAAGGCCGTTGCCGTGGTTAATAACAACGGTATTCCCGTACCCGCCGTTCCAACCGGCGGAAAGCACAATTCCGCCCTCGGCGGCAACAATATCCGCGCCGTAATTGGCGGAAATATCAATTCCGGTGTGAAACTCGGTGCGTCCGTTAATTGGGTGAATTCGGTTGCCGTAAGGTGAGGTTATGTTGCCGCTTGAAGGTACAGGCCAGCTTATTTTCCCGCCCTGATAAACCGATACCGCGCGCGCCCGTTCTTCGGCGAGTTTACGCGCAATTTCCGCCTCCGCGTCCTTAATGAGTTTTTCAATGCGGTTGCTGTCCTCCTCTAAATCCTTAATTTGCTGAAGATACAGCGCTTCGTCGGCGGAGAGTTTTTCAACAAGCTGAGCTTTTTTAAGCTTGGCGGATTCCAAATCAGCGTATTTTAATTCATATTGACCGGACAAAAAAACCATTTCGCGTTTGGATTTATTTATTTCTTCAAGCTTTTCCCCTATAAGGTTTTCAGTTTCCTGAAGCTTTGCCACAAGCAATTTGTCGCTTTCGGCAATGCGTGTAACATACTGGGCGCGGTTTAGCAAATCAGTCATATCTTCCGATTTTAGAATTACATCCAAATACCCAACGGAACCGTTTATGTACATATACCGAACCCGCTTTTTGTACGATTCGTATTGCGACGAGCGCTTACTTTCCGCGCTCGCAAGCTCAATTTCGGTTTTACCTATAAGCTGTTCGGTTTCAACAATTTGCCCTTCAACAAAGGTTAAATCCTCCGTTACGGCGGTAAGTTCGTCGTCAAGCTGGTCTATTTCCGCAAGCAAGGTGTTTTTTTCAGCCCGTACTTCCTTTAGCATACCTCCTGCGGAATCCGCGTTTTTTTGAACCTCCTGCCGCTCCTTTTTAAGGTCTGTAAGTTCGCCGCCGTATACGGAAATGCTGAATAACAGAGCAAAAAAAGCAACTGTAAATTTTTTGATGAATTTATTCATTTTGTGCCTCCTGTACGAAAATAAAACATGCCGTTGCCGATTTTAAAGCTATGGCATCATAATATACACAATTCCGGCGTTTTTCAAGAGGAAATTTGCGAAAAGCCTGATTATTACTGTTCGCACTCCTGCCGAAAAATGAATAGCATTTCAATGCCTTTGAATAATAAGCTGACTAATTTCATTTGTTCATAAGTAGCAATTTAGCTGTTCGCTGCGGAGAACTAAACACTAATAATTGCCCGCGCTTTTGCTCCAAATTCGGCAAGGGTTGTAGAGGCTTCGGCGCAAATTATATCGCCCAGCAATGTGCCACCTGACGCTTCAGAACATTTTTGAGCGCACCAAGTTTATAAAGAGTTTTATGTTAACGCAGTGCGCTCAAAAATATTCTTCTCGCTGCTCTGG
>JAISVZ010000105.1 GCA_031271295.1 Clostridiales bacterium
AACGTAAGCACCGAAGGTATCATTTTCCACAACTCCAACGCGTGGGTTTTTAACTCGTTTGAAACCGAGCGCGGCTCTATTGAAAACGTTAAAATAATTTCGGCGCGGCCAAACGGAGACGGTTTTACACTGCAAAGTTGCCGGGATTATACGGTTCAAAACTGTTTCGTTCGCTCATGGGACGATTCCTGCGTGGTAAAAAATTACGAGGGCAACTCCAACAACGTAACCTTCCGCGATATCGTTATCTGGACGGATTTGGCGCAAAGCTGCGAAATCGGGTACGAAACGAACCGCGGTCAAAAAGAGAACTCGGTAATATCTAATATTTTGTTTGAGGATATTACAATTATTAACGCGTTTCACAAACCGGCGATGTCCATCCACAATTCGGACGACGCTTTGGTTGAAAACGTAACCTACCGCAATATTACGGTGGAAAACGCGGCTATGGGCATGGGAGACGCGGTTGAGAACCGTCAGCTTATGGATTTAACAATTGCGCCGTCCGGCTGGGCGTCCACAAAAACGCGCGGTAAAATACGCAACGTTTTATTTGAAAACATCAACGTTATAGCCGGAACGCAGGAGCCAAACTTCCGCTTTGCCGGATACGACACGGAATACAACATAGACGGCGTAACAATTAGAAACCTGAATATTTTCGGCAAACGGATTAAGAGCTTGGACGAACTCGCGATATCCAAAAAATTTGCCGACGGTATTACACTTGAATAGATTGAGAGGCGTATAAAATGACAAGAAAATTATCCATTATATTTTTGGCGGTAATAGCCGTAAGCGCTTGCGCGGGAATTGCCGGGCTGCTTTTAACGCCGGACGAAGCCGCACAGAAGGCGGCGCTTCAGGTTCACGAAAACACGGAGTATGTAACATGGGTAAAAACTCCGGAGCAAACGGAAGCCACTACGCCGCCGGAATTTTTTGTACCCGAACCGGAACCGTTTGTTTTGCCGGAGGGCGAAAATTTGGCAAAGGGAAAAAAGGTAGAATTTAGCGGTTTTACCGACGTATACAACGGCAGGCAGGCAACCGACGGGCGCGACCGCACCTATTGGGAGGGCGAGGCTTTCCCAAGCTGGCTTTCGGTGGATTTGGAGGCTTCATACAACATAAGCGCGGTTACAATTCAAATACCGCCGCTTAGAGCATGGGGCGCAAGAACGCAGGTTTTAAAGGTTTCGGTAAGTTTGGACGGGGAAAACTGGACGGAAGTATCACCGGAGACGGCATACGATTTCGATACGAAAACAGGAAACGGGTTCCTTATAGAATTTGACGCCGTAGCGGCGCAGTTTGTGCGCGTTGATATTGCATCCAATACGGGAGCTATAGGCGGGCAAATTTCGGAACTATCGGTTTTTGAATAGAATTTTGTAAATAATTTTAAATTTACATTTGGCTATTCTGAGGTTTATATAGATGCACTGAGGGTGAGTAAAACCCGGTTTAGCGTTTGTTAAAAGGGGTTTACGCGAATAAGCTTTAAGTTGCTTTTCGTGTAAACCCCTTTTACGTTTTTAAGTTCACTTCATAAAAAAGCGCTATATATAATAGAACGGTACGGCGTTGTCCTTCTCGGTTATTGGGAAAACACCGTCGTTTGTGCATATAACCGCGCCGTTTCCGCGTTCGTATGTTTCGTTGTTTTCTAAAAAACGAAACGCCTTAATATCCGCAGCTCCCGGGTTGCTTTTCTTCTTTACCTCAACCGGGTGCAATTTACTGCCGTAGTTGATAACAAAATCAATCTCGTTATTGTCCTTGTCCCTGTAAAAGTAGATATAACTTTTAGGGTCTACCCCCGCGTTGTAAAAGCTTTTCAGAATTTCGCAAAAAACGAAAGTTTCAAAAAAAGCCCCGGCCATTGCTCCCGCTTCTATCTGCTGCGGAGTATGCCACTTGGTTAGAAACGCCATTAAGCCGGTATCTAAAAAGTATAATTTAGGAGTTTTAACAGCCCGTTTAGTTATGTTGCTGTAATACGGCGGCAACAGGTAAATTAAATTAGACGCCCTTAAAACCGAAAGCCATTTTTCGCAAACATTGCGGGAAATTCCTATGTCCTTTGAAATTTTATCTATGTTAAACAGATTTCCCGAATTAGCGGCCACAACCTGCATAAACTGATAGAATTTAACCTCGTCTCCCACATTCTCCAATTGGTGTACATCACGCTCTATATAGGTATTAATGTAATCGTTATAGAATTTATCCCATTTTATGTTGCTGTTGGCGTAAAGTTCGGGATAGCCGCCCTTGTGTATATTCTGCCAAAGTTCGGTATGGTTCATGGCGACGCTGTTTCGGTTACTTAAATATTCCGCGGTTGGAACAAAAACTTCGTTAAAACTGTCCCCTTTTATTTCACGGGCAGACAAACCCAATAATTCAAATACCCCAACCCGCCCCGCCAAACTTTCGCTGAGATTTTTTATCATAATAAAGCGCTGAGAACCTGAAATATAATACGCGCCCATTTCCTTGGTTTTATCAACGTGAATTTTCATATACGGAAACAATTCCGGCGCATACTGAACCTCGTCGATAAAAAGCGGCGGGTTATACATGGCCAAAAAATCTTTAGGGTTAAGCTTTGCCGCTTCGCGCATGTTAATATCGTCAAGAGTAATGGCTTTCATAGTTTTTTCTTTGGCAATTTCTTCAATGAGTGTACTTTTGCCCGTTTGCCTGCACCCTGTAACTGCCATAACTCCGCGAATGTAGTCGGGATTTTTCAAAATTCTTTCTAAATGCCGTTGAATGTACATGATTAACTCCGTTTCGGCTAATTTTAATTTAGAGAAATTTTAGCCGAAAAATTAATTTTTGTCAATATAAAAACAATACGCAAACTTGTTAACCCACAGAAAAGGATAAGCATATAGTGTAATAAAAACCTTATGCAAATAAGTTCTAACACTTTATAAAAATATTCGCTTCGTTATCATTGACTTTAACAAAAAATAAAAGTATTATTTCCATATTAATAGCTATATTCAACAAAATACGGATTTTTACTTCACACAAACAATTATGTCTTTGTGTGTTTTAAACAGATAGGAGCGGCCAAATTGAAAAGTATAAAAACAAAAATTTTAACACCTGTAATTATTATGGTTTTCTTGGTTGCCGTAGCTATTCTTATTTCAAACATAGTTCTTTTTTCAAACTTTGTTGATTCTTCAACCTTAGATAAGCTTGGCTCGGCAACAAAGGTTGCCGCAAACGGTTTGGAATCTTTAAAAGCCGAAGCAAAATCCGCCTCGCTAAGTATCGCTAAGGATTCGGCAATTGTAAACGCGCTTAAAGCTAACGACAGCGATACTCTGCTGGCACGCGCAAGAGCGCTTCAAATTGAGGCGAACGTAGAATTTTGCACCATTACCGACCCGTACGGAAACGTAATAGTACGCACTCACGCACCGGATACCGTTGGGGATTCTATATCCGATCAGGTAAATATCCAATCCGCAATGCACGGCGAAACGTTTACCACTATAGAGGAAGGAACCGTGGTTCTGCTGTCGGTTCGTACCGGTTCGCCGGTAATAGATGAAAACGGAACGCTTTTAGGCATAATTTCAGCCGGGTACCGCTTGGATACCGCGCGTTTTGTGGATTCGATAAAGGAAATGATAGGCTGCGAGGTGACGGTTGTTCTTGGCGACGAACGTATTTCCACCACCGTTGTGCAGGAGGACGGTACACGCGCGGTGGGTACAAGGGCTGATGCCCATATTGCCGAAACAGTTCTTGGAGGTAATACATATTCCGGAAATATCGAAATACTTGGCAGGAAAGTTACGGCAAATTACATCCCGGTAAACGGGCCGGACGGAAAACCGATAGGAATGATGTTTATAGGTTTGTACGCTGATGAAGCAAGCAGCACAATTCAAGCGTTTGTGCAGGGCGGGCTTCTTATTATGCTACTTATGATTGGCGCTTTTATTATAATAATTTTGCTTTTAACCGGGCGTATAGTGGCACCGCTTCAGGCTATGACACAATCCGCCTCCGCGCTTGCCTACGGCGATACGGATATAAATGTAGAGGTTAAAACACATGATGAAACGCGGTCTTTGGCGGACGCGTTTAACACAATTATTGCCACTACGCGCAAACAGATACAAATTATTGAAAAAATAGCGGACGGTGACCCTACAGTTTCCGTAACCGTGCGTTCGGAAAAGGATTTTATGAACCAAGCGCTTGAAAAACTTGACGCAAAAATTAAAGAGCAAGCGGACGCGCTTCGCGGCGAATACGGCAGAATCAGGATTATGCTTGACGCAAACCCTTTGGCAAGCCGTTTATGGAACAGAGATTATCAATTGCTTGAATGCAACGAAGCCGCGGTAAAACTTTTTCGCCTTAAAAGCAAGCAGGAATATATTGAGCGCTATTTTGACCTTTTGCCGGAATATCAGCCGGACGGAATGCTTACAAGCGAAAAATCGAAAGAGATGATAACCGAAGCCTTCGACAGCGGCATTTGCCATGTGGATGTTTTTATGTATCAAACTACGGACGGTTTGCCCTTACCTGTGGATTTAACCCTTGTTCGCGTACCCTACGGCGGGGATTATGTTGTTGCCGGCTATTCGAGGGACCTTCGCGAGCAGATGAAAATGATATCCGAGATAAAAGAACGAGACTATCTTCTACAGACTACAAATAACGCGGCGGATACCCTTCTGCGTTCGAAGCCGAATATTTTTGCGAACGTTCTGCTAAGATGCATGGAAAACATGGCTAATTCCATCGGCGCAGACCGTATGTATATTTTCAAAAACTATACCGAAAACGAAAGCCTGTGCTGTACTCAGCTTTACGAATGGTCTGAAAACGTAAATCCGTACCAGAATACGGAATTCACAAAAAATATCATCTACGATAAAAGTATGCCGTTTTCCAAGGAAAGCTTATCGCGCGGGGAATGTGTACACGCTTTGGTGCGCGAAATGCCCGCGTTTGAAAAGAAGCTGTTCGAATCTCAGGGTATTTTGGCAATACTTTTGGTTCCGGTATTTATTCACAACGAATTTTGGGGTTTTGTAGGCTTCGATAACTGTCACGACGAACGGCTGTTTTCGGAAAACGAGGAAACCGTAATGCGTTCCGGCAGTTTGTTAATAGCCAACGCTCTGCTTAGAAACGAATATGTAACAAGCATACAAAACACCGCCGAAGAGCTTGAAACAGCACTTGACGAAGCTAAAAACGCCAACAACGCCAAGGGCGAATTTTTAGCGAGCATAAGCCACGAAATGCGAACGCCGTTAAACGCGGTTATAGGGCTTTCGGAAATAACTCTCGACAACGAAAGTTTGGATACCGAGGCAAAATCCAACCTTGAGAAAATATATTCCTCCGGTTCTACCTTGCTTAGTATCGTTAACGATATATTGGATATTTCAAAAATCCAATCCGGCAAATTCGCGATTATTCCGCACCGCTACGATGTTCCAAGCCTAATTAACGATTCGATACTGCAAAACGTTCTGCGCATAGGCTCAAGGCCGATACGCTTTATTTTAGACCTTAAGCCGAATACTCCGGCAAACCTTTTCGGCGACGAGCTTCGCATTAAACAAATAATTAACAACCTGCTTTCAAACGCGATAAAATACACCGAAAAAGGAACCGTTCAGTTCGGAGTTTCCTGCGAACGCGAGGGAAATTCCGTTTGGATGACACTAACTGTTTCAGATACTGGTATTGGAATAAAGGAAGAGCATGTTGAAACGCTGTTTGCGGATTTTGTACAGTTCGGCTCCACATCTTACCACCAGGCGGGCGGAACCGGGCTTGGTTTGGCAATAACAAAAAGGCTTGCGGAACTGATGTCCGGCACAATTTCGGTTGACAGCAAGTACGGCGAGGGAAGTACTTTTTCCGTAAAACTTTTGCAGGGTTATGCGGGCGACGCGGTTATGGACGAGAAGATTATTGAAAGCCTTAAAAAATTCCAATATTCCGCAAACAAACTTAAACGAAACTCACATTCAAACAGAGTTCCGCTATCCTACGCGCGTGTGCTTTTGGTGGACGATAATATTACGAACCTTGACGTTGCCAAGGGGCTTATGAAACCTTACGAAATGCAGATAGACTGCGTAACTTCCGGGCTTGAGGCGGTGCGCGCGGTAAGCGAGGAAAAGGTAATTTATAACGCGATATTTATGGACCATATGATGCCCGTTATGGACGGAATAGAAGCCGTTCGAATTATAAGGGAGGAAATTGGCACAGATTACGCGCGAAGCGTTCCTATAATTGCCCTTACCGCAAACGCGGTTACAGGTAACGAGGATATGTTTTTAAACAGCGGTTTTCAGGCGTTTATCTCTAAACCCATTGATGTTGTAAAACTTGATACCGTTTTGAGGCAGTGGGTTAGAAACAAAGCTCTGGAAGATGATGTTTCAACGGGCGGCGGTACCGGTTTCGAAAACGATGATTCTGCGGTAAGCCATTCTAAGCTTGAAAACATTACAATATCGGGCGTTGATTTGCCCTCTGCGCTGGAACGTTTTAACTCGGATGAGGACGTTCTTATAGATATTTTGCGTTCGTTTACGAAAAATACGCGCAGCCTTATGGATAACCTTCGCAAATACTTAGACGAGGAAAATTTGGATGATTACGCAATAGCAATTCACGGAATTAAGGGCTCATGCTTCGGAATTTTCGCAAACGACGCGGGTAAGGAAGCGGAAGCTCTTGAACGCTATTCCAAAAACAAGGATTATGAAGCCGTAAAACAAGGGCATTCGGATTTTGAAAAAACAGCCTCCCGCCTGCTGGGGGAAATAGACGACGCTCTTGACGAAATAGACGGAGAGAATAATACAAATACGGACGATGAAACCGGTTCGCCTTTCGGATATTTTGATTTTACCGCGCCGGACGCTTTGGTTCTTATTGTTGACGATAACGAAATTAACCTGAAGGTTGCCGCCGGGCTTTTGCGTCCGTTTAAAATGCGCATTGAAACGGCTCGAAACGGAAAAGAAGCCCTAAAAATGATACAGGAAAAAAGGTATAATATAATTTTTATGGACCATATGATGCCCGTTATGGACGGTATTGAAGCAACCGTAAGGCTTAGGCGTATGGAAGGCGAATATTTTAAAACCGTTCCCGTTATTGCTCTTTCCGCAAATGACGACAGCGATTTAAAAGAAATTTTTATTCAGGCTGGTATGACGGATTGCGCCACCAAACCTATTGATATGCTGGATATATCCAAAAAGTTACGGCGTCTGCTGCCGGTAGAGGTTATAATTGATGCTGCCGAAACGCAGAACAATACGCACAAAACAAGCGAAAACAACACCGAGGACGAAAACGAAGAATTGAGCAAAACCAAAGCTCCCGAAAAGGCGCAAAGTTCAGGTGAAATTCCCAAAATTGAAGGTATTAACCCGGATGACGGAATACGCAATTCCGGTTCGAAAGAAATTTTTATAAGTCTGTTAAAGGATTTTTATAATCTGATAGACCTAAAATCGGAAAGGTTAGAAAAAACCTTGGCAGACGGGCTTTACCGCGAAGCGGCAAATGAAGCGCATTCGCTAAAAACCTCGTCAAGAACGATTGGCGCATTAATTCTTTCGGAAAAATTCGCAATGCTTGAAAGCTGGGGAAACGAAGGAAACGTCGAACGTTTAACGGAAGAAGCGCCTGAAGTTTTGAAGTTATACCGAAGCTATAAGCAAGCGTTGCAATCTTTCATTTCGGGCGGTGCGCGGAAGAAAGAAAAAAAGGACGTATCGGAGGAAATAATAATAAATTACTTAAACGATCTGATTAACGCAATGGATTCGTTTAACATAGACGGTGCCGACAACGCGATTAAAGCATTGGAGGAACTTACAATACCGGACGAATGCGCCGAAAAGGTGGAGTTGCTTCGCGCTTATGTGGCGGATGTTGCCGCAGATGAGGCTGTTCGTTTGGCGGAAGATATAATAACAACAATTAAGGAGGTTTTAAACAATGAAGAACGTACTAATAATCACTGATATTAAAAACTTTTTTGTGATTTCCGTTAGGGAGAGTATGAAACGTGCAGATTATAATGTTATTATTGTTCCTCCGGATACCGATGCGATAAACGAAGTTAAGGAGCGCCTAAGCGCGGTTCTGGTTTTCGCGGATGAGAATTTGATGGAAAATACCCAGCCCTTGTATTTCCTGAAGGACAAGGCAATAATGGAGGATATACCTGTTTTTGCGGCAGGCACGCAGGAAGAGCTTGCCGTAATTAAAAAGATTGTTACCAAGCACATTGTTAAAAGGGAATTTTTAAGCCCGATAAATGTAATTAAAGCTGTGGAATCTATGGATTCATTCATTAAAGATTATAACCGGCAAATAAAAAAGAAAATACTTGTGGTAGACGATTCCGGGGAGGCGCTTCGCAAGGCAAAGAGCTGGTTAGAGGGAAAATACAGCGTTTCGCTGGCAAATTCCGCCGCGATGGCAATAAAATATTTGGCGCTTAACCGTCCTGACCTTGTACTGCTTGATTACGCCATGCCCGTTGTGGACGGCAAGCAGGTTTTGGAAATGATTCGCACCGAGGCGGATTTTGCGGATATTCCGGTTATTTTTCTAACCGCAAAAGGAGACGCGAGCAGCATAATCAGTGTTGAAGGACTAAGACCCGACGGGTATTTATTAAAAACCATGAAACCCGTCCACATTATAAGAGCCATAGACGATTTTTTCGAGAAGAAGAAAAGGCAAATGTAGCGGGTTCCATTGATTGGCTTTAAAAAATCCCCTGGTAGTCCCCCGCAAGCCAAAAATTAAATAAACAAAATAAAACAAACCCTTTAAAATCAACGTTTTTAAAGGGTTTGTTTTCTGCGGATAACAGGAGTTGAATTGGCTACATATCATTTTGAACAGTGTTGACACATTACGAAAACGCCGTAAATACGCCGTTTTTCGTAGTCGATATTTTCAACCACAGCGTATAAAATCGGCTTATTTTGAAAAAATAAACCACCCATAAACCCCCAAGGGTTTATGAAAAAGAAACGGATTTGATTCTACTATTAGAACTAAAGGGCTTTTGTATCATTCAATCTGTTTTTGCCTATCATAACGCATTAGCATCTTTGCGACCTTTGATGATTGTATGTTATCAGTTATATGATACGATTTCCGTTCCCTTTAGAAGGGGAACGCCTTTAAATCAGTTTTTAGCCGCTTTAATTTTGTGTTTCATTTCCGCTTCGGCTGCTTTCGCACCTCGCAGATAGCCGAACACAAAACACTTAATCGCTGCGCTAATAGCGTTAGGCGAAGCGTCGTGAATCTCATCGTATTCGTCTAAAGACAAGTCATAACGCGGATTTATTCGCTTCTGTTTCATTGCGTCCTCAATTTGCTGTATTACGCTTTTATTCATTCCAAAGTACCCGCCTTTCGCTCTTTCGTTAATTCATCGGGTTCGCGTTTGAATAGCCTTGTAAAAATCTTATCCTTGGTTTTCTCCGGCTGGTGGGCGGACAAGTTTAATGCAACCTCAAGGCGAGCAAAGCGAGGGTGGTAGCGTTAAGTCGGTAAAAAAAAGAAGAAAGAAAAGGGAAGAATAGCAATAAAAAGGGGAAAACAGATA
>JAISVZ010000099.1 GCA_031271295.1 Clostridiales bacterium
CACACAAAGCGCGGATAAACACGACAGCCAATTAATCAATGACAAAAAGGTCACCGTTCGAAAATTGTCGGTCGGCTTCAAAAAAAGTAAAGCGCCGCCTTATTATTCAAAGTTGCGGAAATATGTAAGGCATGAGCTTCCTCGGTAGGATGTGAACAGTTACCAAAATACACAGATTACGAAAGAACTGAGAATACAAACTTCGGATTCGTCATAAACCATTATAAATGCATCATCAACTCCCTGTTGGCAAATATTATACGCGGATTGTTTAATGGCATTTAAAAAGGCACTGCAATCTCACAGTGCCTCTCTCTTATGTATTAAATTGAATTAAGCCTCTTCTTGGGCTTGGGCCTCGTCTTCGGCAATGGCATCGGCGGCAATTTGCGCTTCTCCCTCATCCGCTTCGCCTGCCAGATCGGCTTCATCTGCCGGTTCAACTTCATCTGCCGGATCAGCGGCAGCGCCGGGCGCTTCCTCTTGCGCCGCGTCCGCATCTTCCGCTTCCCCGTAAGGCGCTCCTCTAACCTCGCCGGCATTATCTTGCGCCGCCGGTTCTTCGAAGGATGCCTCCGCCTCATCCCCGTCCGCGGGTTCGGCGTCTTTTTTGGAGAGGCTGATTCGTTTGTTTTCAATATCAACCTCGGTAACCTTAACGCGGATTACCTGCCCTATGCTTAAAACATCGTCCGGTTTGGGCACATGGGTATGAGCTATCTGCGATACGTGCACCAGCCCGTCCACGCCGTCCTCCAGTTCAACGAACGCGCCGAACGGAACCATTCTTACAACCTTGCCCTCAACTATATCGCCTATTTGGTATTTAACCGTTGCGTCAAGCCACGGGTCGTTATTAACGTCCTTAAGCGAAAGAGAAATCTTCGATTTGTCCCTGTCGAAGTTTAAAACAACAACTTCAACAACATCGCCCTCGGAAACGATATCCTTCGCCTTGCGCACTCTGCCCCACGACATTTGCGAAATATGGATAAGCCCGTCTACGCCGCCCAAATCCACAAAAGCGCCGAATTCCACAATACGGCTGACCGTACCTTTGATACGCTGGCCTTCTTCAAGCGAATCAAACACTTTATCTTTGTTTTCCTTTTCTTCCTGCTGCGCGAGTTCCTTGCGGCCCGCGACAATACGGCGGCTCTTTTTATCAAACTCAATTATTTTAAAATCCGCTTCTTTGCCTTTAAATTTTTTTAAATCGTCAACGTACCTGCTTGAAACTTGCGACGACGGTACAAAAACCCGAAGCCCGCAGATACTTGCCATCATACCGCCTTTGATGACATCTTGAAACTTGCCGCGAATAGGAGTATGCGAATTGAAAGCTTCTTCTATATTAGCCCACCCCTTTTGCGAATCGAGTCTTTTTTTGGAAAGAAGCACATTGCCCTCTCCGTCATTTACCCGCGTAACATAAACCTCGATTTCATCGCCCGGTTTTACAAGAGCGGTTAAATCGGCGTTTGAATCGTCCGTATATTCGGACTTAGGGATAATACCGTCAGACTTGTACTTTAAATTTACCGAAATCTCCGTTGCGGTAACGTTAATAACAGTACCTTTTACAACCTCACCCGTTCGAAGGGTAACAAGGGAGTCGTCAAGCATTTCCTCAAAAGATTGGGTGTTTTTTTCAGCCTCATTCATAAACTCAATTGCCTCCTTAATAATATCCGGCGGCGTAGACGCACCGGCGGTTACACCAATTCTATCATTTTCAGATGCATTTTTCAATACTAAAAATTCAAATTGATGTAAAAGAAATGTTTTTTCGCAGTTTTTTTTACAAATTTCGTACAGTTTTGTTGTATTTGAGCTGTTTTTATCCCCTAAAACAAGCATTATGTCAACATTTTTGGAAATAAAATCCGCCTCTTCCTGCCTTTTTCGCGTAGCGTCGCAAATGGTGTTAAATACCGTTAAATTCAGCCCTAAATCCTTTAAATTAGAAATAATTTGGGCAAAAATTTCTCCTATAATGGTTGTTTGCGCAACTACAGTGTAATTTTTTGAAACATCAAAATTATGCAGAAAAACTTCATCGGGATTATTTATTACAATACTTCCGTTTAATGCCCAGCCCCTTGAGCCGTATACCTCCGGATGCGTTTTATCTCCCGCTATAATAATTATATCGCCATTAAGGGAACTTTTCTCAACTATGGAATGAATTTTTTTTAAGCAAGGACACGTACAGTCTATATATTCAATTCCCTTATGCTCTATTTCCTGAATTACCGCCTTTGAAACTCCGTGTGCGCGTATTAAAAGGGTTTTGCCCAAAGCTTCGTTTAAATCCGAAACGGCGTATACATTTCGTTCTTCCAATTTATTAATTACATGCGAATTGTGTGTCAAAGGGCCGTAAGTTACAATCTCTTTAGTTTCCGATTCCTTAAACGCGCGGTTAACCGCCCTTGATACGCCGAAGCAAAAACCCGCCGTTTGCGCAACGGTAAATTTCATGGTATCACCCCGCAAAAAAGTTTACTGCTTTAAAAGTTCGTTAATACTTTCCACAACAGTTTCCGTAACCTCGTCCAATACCTCATGCCGGAGTTTTTTGGAATCGTACTGCTCCAGTGTAATGGGCTTGCCGTATTTAACCTCTACCTTGGAAAACCACTTGTATGTGCCGGTAATACCCGCCGGTACAATACTCGCGCCGGATTTTAGCGCAAACATTGCCGTTCCCGCTTTTGCGCTTTTAACCTCGGAATCCTTCATTCTTGTGCCTTGGGCGAAAATACCTAAAACCGCGCCGCCTTTAAGCAGCGATATTGCCGTTTTAAGGCTCTTTAAATCCGTGGTTGCCTGCCTGTCTATAGGAAAAGCGTTTATATGCTTAAAGAAAAACTTCAGCAAGGGGTTTTTGAAAAGCTCCTTTTTCCCCATAAAATGAATAGGCCGTTTGGTTGTAACGGCGATAAGCACAGGGTCGAACCAGTTAATATGGTTGCCGCATATAACAACCCCGCCGGTATTCGGTATATTTTCCGTGCCCTGAGACGATACGCGGCATCTTAAATGCAACACCACCCACGCTATTGCTCTTACCAAAGGATAAAGCATAAAATCACACTCCAAGCTTTTTGTTTACAATATTTAAAATTGCGAACGCCGCTTCCTGCGCTGTCATATCGCTGCTGTCTATATAATCGGCGATGTAGGTTTTACCGTCGGGCCTGCGAAGAGGCGATATCTCGCGGTTCATATCGGCAATATCTCTTTGCTCAACTTCGCTTTTTATTTTTTGAAAATCCGCTTCAAAGCCCCTGCCGATAAGTTCGCGGAAACGGCGCTCGGCCCTTGCCGAAGCGCTTGCGTCCAAATAAATTTTCACCTGAGCGTTTGGCAAAACAACAGAGCCGATATCGCGCCCTTCCATAACCACATTGTAGTTATCCGCGTATTGCCTTTGCAAAGCGGTCATTTTTTGGCGAACGCAATTAACCTTCGATATAACCGACGTTGCTCCGGAAACTTCCTGCGTGCGTATTTTATTCGTAATGTCCTCGCCGTTTAAAAGCACAATCTGCCCGCCGCCCACATTTTTTAGTATGACATCCACATTTTTTATGAATGCTTCTACCAAAGCCTCGTTCGTTAAATCAATGCCCCGCCTCATGCCGTAAAGCGCGGCGGAGCGGTACATTGCTCCGGTATCCACATAAATAAAATTAAGCTGGTTTGCCACAATTTTTGCAACCGTGCTTTTGCCCGCGCCCGAAGGGCCGTCAATCGCTATTTGAAAATTGCTCACATTTATCATCCTTTGCCCTTGCGATTCTCTTTACTTTTTTAAATCCGGCCTTAGATTTACCGCGCCTTTTAAATACACAAACTCCGGTTTTGGGTATTGTAAATCCCAATATTGAACTAAAACCCGTATGCATTTTTCAAGGCTTCCCTCCACATACATCTCCTGGAAGCACATAAGCGCCGCCTCGGTTAAGCCCATTCGCCGCGCCGCCTCCGCCGGGTATGCTTTGGTTAAATCCTTTGTGGCGGTAAAAATAATTGAAACTATGTTTCCCGGTTTTATTGATTTATTGCGCTTGAAAATTTCGCCGAGAAGTTCCTCGGCTGCGTTTAAAATTTCGTCGCGGTCGTTATTATCTACGGTTATCGCACCTCTAACAGCTTTTGTAATAAACATTTCGCACCCCATTTATGAATATTTTATTGTGCGGTCATTTTGCCGATGCTGCGCTTTTACCGGCCAAATACCCGGTAGAAAACGCAATTTGCAAGTTGTACCCGCCGGTAAAAGCGTCCACATCCAGTACCTCGCCCGCAAAATACAGCCCCTTTACCAACTTGGATTCAAGCGTTTTCGGGTTAACCTCATTTACATCCACCCCGCCGCAGGTTACAACCGCCCTGCTAAACCCTTCGGTGCCGTTTATATCCGCCCTGAAATTTTTTAGCAAATTAACAAGCGCGGCGCGTTCGGTTTTTGTTACCGCGTTAACCTTTTTATTCGCAGCTATACCGGATTTTTTAATTATAACCGGAATAATACTTTGCGGCAATAAACCATCAAGCGAATTGGCGAAATTTTTATTAAGATTTTGCGCGAAATCTCTTTGAATGCGCATATCTAGTTCTTTTTCGGTAAGAGCCGGTTTTAAATCTATACTAACGTAAATATCACGGTTATCGCCGTTTTCAAGTTCCTTGGTTACAAACCTGCTGGCGGATAAAATAACCGGGCCGGAAATTCCGCCGTGAGTAAATAAAACCTCGCCGAAACCGGTATGCACAGCCTTACCGGAAACAAAGGTTTTAACGCCCGCGTTTTTAAGCGTCAGCCCCGCAAGCTCAAAAATATCGGCATCACTTGACGATAGCCCAACAAGCGACGGAAAACATTTTACAATTTTATGCCCCGCATCCCGCGCAAACTTATACCCGTCCCCGTCCGAGCCCGTTTGAGCGTAGGAAAGCCCGCCGGTTGCAATAATTACGCTGCCGGCTTTTATAATTTCCGTATCCGTATTTGCGCATTGCCTCGAATTCGAACCGATTTCACATTTTATAACCTTAACAGCGCAAACCGCGCCGTCTGTTATATCTATTCCCGTAACCTTCGTATTAAGCCGCACCTGAACACCCGCACCGTCCATCAGCGTTCTAAGCGTTTTTATAACATCGGAGGATTTGCCGGATTGCGGAAAAACTCTGTTTCCGCGTTCAACCTGAGTTTTTAAGCCCGCGTCGTTAAAAAATTTTACAAGCGCGTAGCTATCCATCGAATAAAAACTTGAATACAAAAAAAACGGGTTAGAGACAACATTTTCCAAGATGTCCGAAACATCGGACAAATTGGTTATGTTACAGCGCCCCTTCCCCGTAATAAATAATTTTTTTCCCGGCTTTTCGTTTTTCTCTAAAAGTATAACTTTTAAATTTTCGCCGTTCAAAGCTGCGGAAACCGCAGCCATCATGCCGGCAGCCCCGCCGCCGACAACCACCATAGTTTTCATATAAATTATCTCTTTTCAACGACAAATTTAATCAGCGTTCGCTCCGAAGTACCGTCTACAAGCAGTGATGTAAACATGGGGATAGTAACAATTTCTATCCCGTTTGCGGCCACAAAACCGCGCGCTATAGCGATACCCTTAACGGCCTGATTAACCGCTCCCGCCCCAATGGCGTTAATTTCAACACGTTCGCCGTTGCGTATGTACGCGGATATTGAACCCGCAACCGCCCTTGGCGAAGATTTTGACGACACTTTTAATAATTCCATACAAATCCCTCCAATTTTTTCTCTTTTTGCGCATTTTAACACAAACAAATCCATGTAACAATACTTTTGAACAAAAAAAGATAAACTTAGTTGAAGTATGGGAGTTACTTATTAGCAGTTTAACTTATACTTATACCTTTTGCGCTAAGAAGCGGATATTTGAATGTTTTCAAGAGCGTTTTGCGCCGCTCTTTGTTCGGCTTCTTTTTTGGATTTTCCCTCGCCCGTGCCCAAAAGAACATCGTTATGATAAACGTTTACGCCGAAAACTTTGTTGTGCCCCGGTCCTTTTTCACTGCAAATTTCATAGATAAGAGGAATTTCGCTTGTTTTTTGGAAATGTTCTTGCAAATTACTCTTAAAATCGTTCATTGTACCGGAGGGGGTTATCGAGTTTACCTCGTTTTCTAAAAAAACTTGGCAAATTTTTTTTACCTGCGAAATACCGCCGTCTAAAAAAACCGCCCCCAACAAAGCCTCGAACGCATCGGCCAAAATTGACGGCTTTTCAAACCCGCCGTTAGAAGCCTCGCCGTGCCCGAAACGCATATAAGAGCCAAGCCGCATCACTCGCGCAGCTTGCGCAATGGTGCGTTCGCAAACAATAATTGAGCGTGCGCGGGATAATTCGCCTTCCGTTTTTTCCGGCCATTTCCGGAAAATCCATTCGGAAACCACAATTTGAAGCGCCGCGTCACCCAAAAATTCAAGCCTCTCGTTGCTTGCCTTTCTTTGCTCGTTAGCATAGGAGCTGTGCGTTAACGCCTCTTCAAGCAGCGAAATATCCTTAAACCGATAATTTATTATTTCTTGCAGATCGCGTTTCATCTTTTTCACCTTAAAAAATCTTTTCTCTTATTTTTTCGGTTATGTCGTTATCTATAAAGCTCTTGCACTGGCGGATGGCGGAGGTTACCGCCTTTGCGTCGGAGGAACCGTGCGCCTTTACCACAAGAGCGTTAAGCCCCAAAAGAGGCGCTCCGCCAACCTCGGAATAGTCGAAACTCTTTTTTAAACCCGCAAACGCTCCCTTTGCCAAAAACGCGCCTATTTTGGAAAGCGCAGAGCTCATAAGGTGTTTTTTCACCATCCCCAGCATTGCCTTAGCGAAACCTTCGGTGTATTTAAGAATTATGTTACCAACAAACGCGTCGCAAATAATAATTTCCGCCTCGGTATTAAACGGTATGTCTCTTGCTTCAATGTTGCCGACAAAATTAAGCCCGGAATTTTCAAGCAAAACGTACGCCTCTTTTGACAGCGCGTTACCCTTTTCCTTTTCCGCTCCGATATTTATAAGCGCAACTCTTGGGTTTGCCTTACCCAAAACACTTTCCATATAAACCGAACCCATTTGCGCGTACTGCAATAAATACTGAGGTTTTGCGTCCACATTCGCCCCGGAATCGAGCATAAGGGAAAACCCGTTTGCTCCGGGCAAAAGTGTGGCTAAAGCCGGACGCTCTATGCCTCGTATTCTGCCTACAATAAGAGTTGCGCCCGCCATAAGAGCGCCGGTAGAACCCGCAGAAACAAACGCCTTGGCTTTTCCTTCCTTAACATATTTAAGCCCAACAACCATTGACGAATCCTTTTTTTGTTTTAGCGCCACGGTTGGCGCTTCGTCCGGCGTTATAACCTCCGAAGCGTTTAAAATTTCTATTTTTTCTTTGGGATACTCGTATTTTTTAAGCTCGTTTAAAATAGCGTCTTCCCTGCCGGTTAGAACAAGGTTAACATCCATAAGCCTCGCGGCGTCCGCCGCGCCTTTAACAACCTCGGTTGGAGCATAATCCCCGCCCATCGCGTCAATTACAATTTTCCCGTTCACAACCGTTCCTCCCTCCTGATACAAAAACCGGTAACGCCGCGTTTGCGTTTACCCGCGCAGCGGCATAAAAATTTGTAATGTGTACCTTTACCCAAATAAATAAGGGATGGTTAACATCCCTTTAAATTATTTCGCCATTTCCATGTTTATGACAGCTCTTTTATTGTATGTCCCGCATGATTTGCATACATAGTGAGGACGCATAAGCTCCCCGCATTTGCCGCAAGCCACAAGAGTCGGCGTGCTGATTTTCCAGCTTTGCGCGCGCCGTTTATCCCTTCGCGCTTTCGATATTTTTCCCTTTGGACAAATTGCTCCCATTACCACACCTCCCCGAACGGGTTATTTCTATGAAAATTTGGCGAGGCAAACCCTTCGCCGTTAAATTAGCAACATTGGAATTATAGCGGTATGCGAATAATTTGTCAACAGGCGATTTTTTGCAATACAAAGAAAAACTTAAAAAAACAGCCCGCCTCAAATGCTTTCGAGACGGGCTTTAAAAATAAATTTCTTATGACTGCGGCTGTTGTTTCGCTATACGCATTGCTTCCTTCCACATATCGCGAAACTCCCTTAAATAATCCCTTGCCTCTTCCAAAGGAGCCTTTTCTTTGCGGATATTCGCATCAATTAACAACCGGAAAATGTAGTCGTAGAGTTGCCTGAAATTTTTGGATATTTCATACTTATCGTTTAACGTAAGCTGAAATTCCCTTATAATATCCTGTACCCTTAAAAGCAATTCGTTTGCTTTGATATAGTTTTTCGATTCGATAGCTACCAAAGCCTGATTGGCAAATTTAAGCGCACCCTCATACAGCATCAAGGTAAGTTCCTCTTTTGAGGCTGTGAAAACTGCATCCTCTGTCATTTTCGCATACGGATTTTTTACCGCCATATTGTTACCTCCAACCTAAATTGCGCACTAAGGCGCGATTATTTTTTTCAGCCCTTCTCGTCCACCAAAATTCCCGCTAACTCTAACATCTTCGCAACGGCGTCAAGCGTTTTTTCGGGGGGCAGTTCCTTAACCACTTCTTCGGTTTCGGAATTAATGATCTTAACCATTATATCATTAGTTGCCTCATGAACGCTATACTCCATTCGCTTTTTGTACCCGGCAATTTTTTTGTTGGCTTCCTCAATGGCTTTATCCAACAATTCGCGCGAACCGGAACTTTCATATTCCTCTTCGGCGCTAATCTGCCACCTTGGGTATTCGTCTTCGCTTTCCCTTACATCATATACCTCGCCGTTTGCACCTACCGCGTTGGCATCGTTACGAGCCGCGCGTTTTGGCTGGATATTCTGATTTTGACGGGCAACGGGTTTTTTAATATCATCCCCATGATGGACGGTTAGCTTTTGAGCGCTTTCACTTTGCTTTGCAACAGCTTTATGAGCATACTCCTGGCTTCGCGCTGCGGAAACAGTTACATTTTTGCTAAGCATATCAACTTCCATTTTAATAGCCTCCTTGAAAATACATTATTTTGTTGTATCAAAATGCCGTCCCGCTATCATGGATAAGTTCTGAGTATAACCCGCGTTTAAGCTCTTTCCAACATTTATACCCTTTATTGACCCTTTTAAAGAAGCGGTCGCCTTTTCGGCGTAACTTAAAACTTCTTTATCAAGCTCAATTATCAGTGATACTGTGTTTTTAATTTGCTTAATTACGTCTTCGGCATCCGTGCCGAAACTCTTATTATCCTCCGAGAGCTGCGCATCAATTTTATATATCGCCGCAAACAAGGCTTCCCTTATTTCAAATAAATCCACATACCTTTGCGCATCGTTATCGTCCCCCACAAAGGTAACATCTTTTGTTTCGCGATACACCCGCTTTAAAAGCTCCAACTTATTGTTAAGCAGGTATAAAATATCTGCCACGGGATCATCCTCCCATCTGGGACATTAAATAATTCATTTGATTATTTGCCTCAGTAACCGCTTGCTCCATTTTGGAGAACATCATGTAATAATTGTCCTCCTTATCTGCAAGGTAATTGAGCATATCGGCTATTCTGTCGTCATAATCCTCTATTTTTTTGGTAAGCGAGGCGAACTTCAAAGAACCCGCTCTTGATAAAACACCGGCCTTATCCGTAATAGTACCCTTCGAACCTATCGCGCTTTCAACAACATTGTTAAGACGTTCGGAAAGGCCAAGTTTTGTATCCAAATGCCCATTGGCATTGTAATTAGGAACACCGTTACCGGTAAACATTTTTGAAATTGCATCGCCGTTTTCTTCAAGAGCTTTTTTGAGCTTTTCTTCGTCTATTTGAAGCTTTCCGGCATCCGCGTACCTATCGGTGGTTGTAATTCCTATTTCATGCAGGCTTAAAAACTTGCCGCCGCCAATATCCACCTTTTGATACAGCGCGGTTCGCATATCGCCCGTAATTTTGCTCAGAATGGAGTCGCGGGAAAGCAGGCCTGTTTTGGCCTTTTCTTCCCAAAGCTTAACCTCGGATTCGGACATTGCTTCCTTTTCCTCGTCGGTAAGAGGTTCGTAATAGCTGTATTTTCCGCTCTTGGGGCGCGAAGTGCTTACCTCTGTGTTAATTGCGGCAATAAGTTCGTTGTAAGCGGTAACAAATTCTTTTATGGCCGTAAGCGCGGTTGACGAATCCTTAGCAATGTCAATTCTAAGTTCTTCGTCCGCTTTGGTTGTTTCGTTTAAAGTTATGCTTACCTCGTCAACAGTAAAGGTGTTGCTCGACCTTGTAGTCTCCACGCCGTTTACAGTAAATTTCGCGTCTTTCGCGGCGTTAAATTTTGAACCGCTCGAATCAAGATCGCCCGTAACTGGGTCAGGGGTAGCGCCACCGAAATTAAACCCGAAAATATCTCTTATTTCGGAGCTGAACTTAGAATCGTCGTTAAAATCATCAAATGTGAAACCGTTTACCTCGCCTTCGCCCTTTGCTTCCATTTTAAAGGTGTTGCCCATTTTATCGTAGGTTACGGTAACGCCGGCTTCGCTGCTGTTTATTTTACTCATTAAGCTGTCGAGCGTATCGTTTGCGTTTATGTTAATGGAAACGCCGTTAACGGTTAATGGTGAATTCGGCACACTTCCGTAAACTTCCGAAAGTATCTTCTTGGTAACATCCAGTGAAGAAGCGCCGCTTGCAAACCCAACATCGCCTATTACGCTGGTATTTTCCAGCTCAAAGCTTACATCGTTTCCCGGTGTTGCGTCATTGTCCATCTTTAAAAATGTAAGCAAATCCATACTTCCGGCTGTGCTCGTAATTTTCATTTCCGCATTGGCGTTGCTGTTTGAAAACACTATTTTGTTTTCAGATACGGAAGCTTTAAAGCCCGCAACGTCTTCCCTGATTTCTTTCAATTCGGCTTTAACGCTTTCCTCGGTTTCACCGGCGTCGGTATCGAAAGATTTATCTCTTAGCTTTGCTTCTAAGATTGAAACCTTGTTTGAAACGGCTTTGTTAATTTCGTCCGCCATTTTTGAAAGATCCTGCCCGTGAGAGAATGCCACATCAATATTAGTGCCGTTTATACTGAAATTGTAAGGACCGATGTTGGAAACTGTAGGGTTCCCGTCCTCATCGTTACTGCCGTCTGATATTTTAAAACCGTCCGCAAACGCGCCGCCTGTAATGGATGTTAACGCGGAATTTCTGCTGCCCTCATGAATTTTTAACTCATGCCCGCCCTGTGTTAACCCAATGGATAAGTTAGAGCCGTTTGCGTTAACCGAAAACTCGTTGACTGAACCGGGTGTTAACTTGTATGCCGCGTCAAGTTTGGCTTTTAAAGCGGCGGCAAACTGAGCGTCATCTCCGTTAAGGTCGGCTTCTTCAAAGGTAATGGTTTTTGAAACGCCGTCGAGCGAGAACTTAAGGGTATCCCCCGCTTTAAGTTCATCCTTGTTAAAACTGCTTGTAGTTAGCTGATCCCCTTTGCTATACTTTCCCGAAGTGGCGGACGCCTTTTCCGCAAGCTGTTGTATATTAAGTTTATATGTTCCCGCTTTGGAATTGGCTCCCGTTCTAACGGTAGCTTTTTCAGAAACCGCGCCCGAAAGTTTAACGGTGGTGGCAAAGCCGGCAAAAGTACCGTCGCTTAATATACTTTTTGCGCCCCCTATTTTTAAAAACGTGGCCTGAAAGGTATCAAGCTTACTGCCTATTTCGCGGTATTTCTCCTGCTGCCATTTATGAATTTGGTTTTGCTTTTTAAGCTTGGTAAGCTTATAACCTTCGGCTTGCATGAGGGCCTGAACCATAGATTCTGTATCTATGCCGGATAGACCGGTCATTCTCGTCCTGTTTGAATACATAATTATTACCTCCCTGGTACTGGTTTAAAATCATTACAAGACTCTCTAATGGGTTTATCGTCAAAAGAATTTTATTTCTTTACATGAAAAACGCCGCACACGGCAAAATTTCGGCAAATATTAAACCCGGAAGGCAATCCGCTTACGATATGTGCCAACTTATGCTTATTACGCGAAAAAAAACTGATGTAATTTATCCGTGTTTTGCACCCGCAGTTTTAGTAACTCTTGCTTCGCACCGCTTTTTGATGTATCATTTGCTCTGAGGACAGAGCAAAACCAAAATTAAGGGGAGTGTTAAATTTGAAAATAAAAAAAATCAGCAAAAAATTTTTGGCGTTAATGTGCGCGGCGGTAACTGTTTTTTCGTTTCAGGTTAACGCGGCGGGTAAATTGCGGGTAAAATCGGACGGGTTGTTTTTAAACCTTGTTCCGGTTATTGAAGGGGAAACCGCAATGGCGGAAATAAATGATTTGGGCAGGTTGCTGCGCGCAAGCGCCGTGTGGGATGTGCAAACAAAAACCGCCATTATCCGAAAGGGCGATAAAAGGCTTGAGGTAAAACTTGCCGGCGAAAACGCGCTTGCGGACGGCAACGAAGCAAAGAATAAACCTTGGGTGCTTATTTTAAACGGCAAGGCGTACTTACCTATTATTTCGGTTTGTAACGCGTTCGGCGTTAACGCGCAATACGACGAAGCGGAAAACACAATTGTGCTGGATACGGGCGATGGGTTTTTAACTCTTGATACCGCCTATGAGGTTCCGGATGGCGCCGTTATACTAACCTATTCGGATGCGGTTAATAAAGCGGTTGCGGCAAACAAATCAATTAAAAATATGGAGGATTCCGTCCGCCTTGTGGAAGAATCTCTTAAATACGCGGGTTATTCGGTTAGCACGGCTTTTGCGCTTCCTTATAACAGTTATGTCGCTATTTTGCGTCAAATGGACAGCCTTGAAAACAGCTTGGCAAACATACCTCTTTCAAACGAGCTAAGCCGCGATTTATCCGAGCTTTTGGTATTTAACAGCGTAACCGGCATTGAAACAACAAAGCTTGATATAAACCTTTTGGAAGAAAGCATTGCCTTAGAAAAAACAAATATCAAAAACTTAGAGCTTAAAAATCAGCTTGGGTTAGTGAGCGCCAACGAAGTTAAGGCGGCAAAACTTGCTTTGGAATCAAGCCTTGCAAATTTGGAACTGCTTAATATGACACTTGATGCGGAGTATCAAACCTTAAGCAGTGTGCTAAAGAGCGATTTAAACCAAAAAACGGTTATATCTTACGAGCCGGACATTAAAATATTTGAAACGCCGAACATTGAAAGTTTTATTGAAGAAAAAATTAAAAACGCCCCTTCAATTAAAATAAAAGAAATTGCGCTGGAGGAGGCGAAGTACAAAAAAGATACGTCCTTTTTTGGTGTGGATGATACCGGAATAGATTTAATCTCCACCGAAAACGAATACAATGCCGCCGTTCGCGATTTGGAAGAAAGCAAGCTGAATTTGGAAAAATCCATCAGAAGCTATTACGGGCAAATTAAACAGTTGGAGAGCAGAAACGCCGCGCTTGCGCTTGAATTGGAAAAAGCGGTTAACGCGTACAATACCGCCGTTACAAGTTACGAGGCGGGAAACGCTATTATGTATCAGGTGGAGCAGGCAAGGCTTGGCATTTTAAATGCGGAAACGGATATTTTAAAAAACAGAATTAACTACGACAAGTTGAAATTTATGATTGAAAAGCCGTATTTGGCTTAGGATTTGTGTGAGAAGTATAATCAGTTAACATGAAAACTATTGGGAGGACAATTCTAACATGCGTATTAAAACTTTTTTACTTGCTATTTTAATTTTATGCCTTTCTGCGGTTGCGTGCGGGGAAAGGCCGGAAACAACTCAAAACCCTGCAAGCGAGGAACAAACCTCCGCGGGTTCGCCGGAAGCAGATCAAAACATTGAGGAAGAGGAGGAGCAAACCCCTGCGGATTCGGCGGTTATATCCGAAACTTATCCGCAGCTTGCAAACGTAGGAACCGAAAATTTGCAAATAGCTTACCCTGCCGAGGGTGAGGATATTGCGATAATCAAAACCTCAATGGGCGATATAAAGGCACGGTTTTTTCCTGAATACGCGCCGCTTGCCGTTGAAAACTTTTTAACCCACTCGAAGAACGGCTATTACAACGATGTTATTTTTCACCGCGTGGTAAGCGATTTTGTTATTCAAGGGGGCGACCCTAACGGCAACCCACCGGGTACAGGCGGGGAAAGTATTTACGGCGAACCGTTTGTTAACGAGGTTAGCGCAAATTTGCACCACTTTATAGGCGCTCTCGCAATGGCAAACTCCGGAGCCGATACCAACGGCAGCCAGTTCTACGTTGTGCAGGGAACAAGAAAAGATTTGCCTATTGAAGAGATGAGTTCTCCCGATATGGCGGAATATTTCCCTAAGGATGTTATAACCGCCTACGAAAAATTCGGCGGTTTGCCCCCGTTGGATTATGGTTATACGGTTTTCGGGCAGGTATTTGAAGGAATGGATATTGTAAACGAAATTGCGGCTGTTGAAATAAGGGAACCTTCCTACCCCGGGGAAAGCCGCCCGGTTACGGATATTGTAATAACCGGAATTGAAGTTACAACCTATAAAAAATAAATGCAAAAAAATAAACCGCCCGGAAATTTGCTGATTTGCGGGCGGTTTATTTTTTTGTTATTTTCCGGCTTCTTTTTCCGAATCTTCTTCCTCTTCCGGCTCGCTTTCGGGTTTAATTTCAATGTCGAAATCGTCGGTATCCTCGTCGTCCAAGTCGTCGAAATCGTCTTCGTCAAAATCATCGTAGAAATCGTCGTCGAACCAGTCGTCCATTCGTTTCGAGCGCACGGCCTTAATTACAAGCAAGGTTACCGCCGCCGCAACAAGCACGCTCAGTATTGAGACGATAACAATAAAACGCTTATTATCCCTCTTTATGCTGTTTTCCAAACGGTTTTTAAATTCCGCCAAGTGAAGGTTCTCGTCTAAAAAATTTCTCATAATATCATATCCCTTCTTGCTTATTTATTTGTTTACGCAAATCGTTGTATTGTATAAACGCCTTTTGCAGTATCTGTTTTTCATCGTTAAATTTCAGCAAGTGGTACGCTTCGTGTTGTTTGTAAAAACCGGCATCGGAAAAATATTCTTCGGTTTGGGGTTTGCAGTAAAAGGAATTAGCGGACATAAGATACCAGTACACGGTTTTGTTTACGGTATCGTCGTATCCTTTAAAAATGTATTTTGTTTTACCTATGAATTTAAGCACCTGCGCGGAAGAACTTGTTTCCTCGCGAACCTCGCGAAGCGCAGCCTGCTTAAATGTTTCCCCGTTTTCAAGAGTACCCTTTGGCAATACCCAACCCAAATTCTTTCCCTTCTGGTTTTTGTAGAGCAAAAGAACTTTTCCCCGATAAAAAACGACACCTCCGCAACTAACTGCCTCTATCACAACAATTCCTCCAACATTTGCGCAAATATAAGCTTATATGTTATTTTGCCTTTTAAGTATAACCCTGTTAAACCTTTTTTTCAATAAGAAATTACCGAAAAATACTTTATATAAGTTTGCGCCGATAGAGAAAATTTATTCGCATACAAAACAGGCAACGATTTTTGCGTAACATACCGTTACGGCACGTAATTTATAATGTCCAAGTCCCTTGCGGCGATATTGTCTAAATACGGATTAACAGTATCGTTTACAAGTTCAACAATTGCGTCCTCGTCGAAAAATTCGTAGGAGACGGTCCCGCCGCTGGTTCCGGCCATCGGCATTGTGTATGTTGCAAGCGCGTCCGTATTTGTAACGCCCTTAACCTGAGAGGCAAACCACAGCAGGTTTTCAGTGCGTATGTCCGTAAACACGTTTTCGCTGAAAATTTTAATAAATTCCGGTATTTTAAGCAGGCTTTCCGGCCTTAAAACTTTGTCCGCAACGGCTTTCATTACGGTTTGCTGGTGTTCTATGCGTTCGTAATCCGTTATTGCTCCGCCGCCGTTAATCTTCCTGTATCTGGCGAATTTTACAGCGTCCTCGCCGTAAAGGGTTTGAAAGCCTTTTTTTATGTGGATATGCAACCCGTCGGTTGGGTCGTCGTAGTTTAAATCGTATGGAATGTTTACTTCAATTCCGCCAACGGCGTCTATAATTTTAACGAATGTTTCAATATTTATCAGTATGTAAAAATCCGGCGCGAAACCTATTATGGATTTAATTTCGCTCTTTAACTGGTTAAGCCCGCCTTCCCTGCCGCCGTTTAGCGAGCCCGCGCCGTATGCTCCGTTTATTTTTTTTATGCGCCTGCTTACGTTAACAAGCCCGTCACGCGGGATGCTTATAATGTTTGCTTTTTTATTTTTCCCGTCGTAAGAGGCAACCATTATTGTATCGGTTTGAGTATTGTTGTCTATTCCAACCACCATAAACGTAAAAAACAAATCCTTGCGTTCGCTCGTATCAAAACCCCTTGGCGCATACGCGTTTTCATCGTGCTCCCCGTCTATTATAACGGATGCGCCCGGGTTTTCAAACGCTTCGCTTTGGGGGGCGTCTGTAACCGAAGGTGTAAGCACTGCTATTTGCGGCGGTTTTATCCAATTGCGCAGGAATATATAGCCCGCAAATATAAAACAGCTTAGAACTATAGCGGTAATAAAAAATGTTTTGAGAAAAAGCCTGAAAGCGCTGCGTTTGCGTTTGACCGGCCTGTTTTGGTTTGGCTGAGGGCGGTTTGCGGGGTTATGACCGTATACGTTGTACCTTACTTCCTGAACTTGCTTTGCCATGTTGAATTAACTCCTTATTGCATTCCTTTGTGCGTAGATTTTTTTGCAGGCACAATAATATCATAATACGCGATAAAATACAAAATAAAATGAAATATGTTTTGGTTGATAAATGCAAAACGCGGATATATAATACCTTTATAAAGCGCAGATAGTTATCTGCCGGAGGCGGTATTTATAGCTCCTGTTATTGGAATAACACCTGCTTTCAGCGAAAACAGGTATACGCTTAATTCGGCTTATACCTCTTGCATTACAAATGAGGGCGGCATACCGCTTATAATACCTTATCAGGAATTTACGGATGCGGCGCAAAAAATTATCAGCGGCTTAGACGGCGTAATTCTTAGCGGCGGAGGGGATATCCACGCAAGCTTTTTCCGCCAAAAACTTCACCCGCAGGCAAACGCCGTTTACCCCGAAAGAGACAAGTTTGAAATTAAACTCTGCCGCTTTTGCATTGCGCACCGCATACCGCTGTTTTGCATTTGCAGGGGGCTTCAGGTTTTAAACGTTGCGCTTGGCGGCGATATTATTCAGCATATCGATGGGCATTCGCAAAAAGAGCCGAGAGAGTTTCCGTCGCACCTTGTTTCCGTTTACGCGGGCGCTTTAAGGGATATTTACAAATCCGGCGAAATTTACGTAAACTCACTGCATCACCAGGCGGCGGGGAAAATTGGCGAAGGGCTTGAAATATGCGCGGTATCGAAAGACGGCGTAACCGAAGCTCTGGAATATACAAAAGGTACGCTAGCAATCGGCGTTCAGTGGCACCCGGAGGTTTTGCGCGGCGGCAGGGCGCTGTTTGAGTTTTTTATTAAAAAAGCGGTTGGGGGTTGATTTTTTGCCGTTGGAACTTAACGTTGGCGATATTGTACGGATGAAAAAGCCTCACCCTTGCGGCGGGTATGAGTGGGAAATTTTGCGCACCGGCGCGGATTTTCGCATTCGGTGCATTACTTGCTCGCACATGGTAATGCTTTCAAGGGTTAAATTTGAGAAAGGCGTGAAAAAAGTTGTTTCGCGCATAAATAGCGATAATGAGGTGGAAAACTTATGAATTCCGGCACAAGCAGCCAACGCAAAAGCATTAATATAATTTTCACAATTTTTTTTATCCTTGCTCTTACGGCGGCAATTTTAATCACCGCCTCAATAATTATAGGTAACGATGTTTTGCCGCTTTTGCGCGGAAGCGTTACGGAAGATGTAAGCGGTTCATTAAACGCAATGCGCACCGTAACGTTATTTGCGGTTGGGTTGCTTGCGGTAATTTTGGTTTTTATTTTGGCGGCCGCAAATAACCTTCGAAAAGCCGCCGCAAAATCCGCGGAAAATTTAGAGAACGCCGTTAATCAAATGAACGCCGGGGATTTAAGCGTTAAGGTAAACGTTGTAAACGAGGAAACGGCGCAACTTTCGGGCGGCGTTAACGAGTTGGCGGCGGTATTCGGCAATTTGTTGGCCGATATTGGCAAACAAACCGCCGATTTTCAAAACGGCAAGTACGATACCCGCTTGGATGTGCGCAAATACAAAGGCAATTATGCCCAAGCCGCTGAAAATGTTAACAAAACCATTGAAGCGCTTATAAAGGAAGCGGAAAACGCCTTAGAGGCGGTAAAGGCAATTTCCGAGGGGGATTTTTCCGCAGAAAGCAAAAGCGTTTCCGGCAAAACCGCGCTGTTTTCAAAGCAAACCTCAGAGGCGGGCGAAAACTTAAAAAAGGTAAAAACTATAATTACAACCGCGCATGAGGGCGCTTTATCCGGAAAGGCCGGTTCAAGGAGCGGCTACGGTCAGCTTCGTAATGAGTGGGCGTCCTTGTTTGAGGAAGTAGATTTACACCTTTCAAATATGGTAAATCCCGTTAAGGATTTTACGGATTCCCTCAACTATATGGCACGGGGGGACTTTTCGAGAAAAATTACCGCAAAGAGTACCGACGCTTTAGAACCGCTAAGAACCGCGCTTAACTTAGCGCTTGAAAATATTTCGGGTTATATAAACGAAACCGCTGATTTTTTAGAGCGTCTTGAAAAGGGAGAATACGGAATAACGGTTACGCGCAGTTTCCAGGGGGATTTTTCAAGGGTGCGTCAGGCGGCAAATTCGGTAAGCGCTTCGCTTAAAGACATGAAGCAAAAGTTGCAGCAGGAAACCGCTAAAAATTCCGTAGTGCCAAAGGCTCCTGTAAGTTCGGGTTTGTTTAACAAGCCAACGGTAACAAAACCGGCGGTATTTTCCGTTACGCCGGCAAAAACCGTTGGCGCGTCAAAACCGTTTGCGGAAAAATCCGGCGCTATAGGCTCTTCCGCCGGAAAACGCAAAACCGTGCCCTCTATGGCGCATGTTTACGAACAAACCAATTTCGGCAAATATTAGCTGTGATTACACAAAAAAACTCCCTCCGCCATAGTATAAAACAAGAACTGTATCGGAGGGTTTTTTATGTCTGCAAAAATACCGCTGGGGCTTGGGCTTAGATTGCAAAATTCGAAGTCTTCGCAGCCAAAAGCCAAAGGAGAAATTAAAACGCCGCAAAATGCCGCGCTAAGCAATAAGGAAAGAATAATTAAATTTCCCGAACCGGAAAGTGCAAGGGAGCTTTAATGTACCAATTTGCCGCACATCACAAGGGTATCCCGGCAGGCGAGGGGTAGAAAAACGCCAAGCTTGCCGGATACCGTTATAAAGCGCCCAAGTAAACAATTCGCCGCGCTTCATCAACTTGTACCTTTTTCAGCGAATAATTTTTTAAAAGCTCTAACCTGAAATAATCTTCGCCGTCTATTTCCAAACTCTCGCCAATTATGGACGAAACACCTTTTAAATTAATTTCGTTATAAAACACATCGGCGCTGATATACATTTCGCCCTCATGCAAATAAGCGTCATACGCCGTAATTAAATATTCGCCGTCAGCTTCGCCCGCGCTTTGGTACGCCGCTTCCCGCGTAAACCCTTCGCCTGTTATAGCTTTTTTATATGCCGCCTTTATCGCTTCCTCATCCGTCACCAAATAGTTTTCCTCTTCCAATTCTTCATTATAGTAACCGGCGCTTTCCCCTAAGCAATCGATATTTATATAATTTATTCCCTTAATTCTGGGATAGCGTTCGCTTACCGTCCGGTAAATTTCGCTTAAAAGCTGTTGCGCCTTTTCGGTTTTGTATACATGGTCTGCGGCGCTTATATGGCCTACCGCAAGTGAGGAAATTATAAGAGGTTTTTCCTTTTGAAAACGGCGGCAGATTTTTTCAATGGAGGCGCTTATTTCGTCCGCGTTGCCGTCCGCGCCGGTTTTTACGTTGATTCCAACCCAATCCGCATATTCGTTTCCCGGATAGTAAAGGGCGGCGGCGGCATCCTGCGAGGATACGCTAAATACAAGCGCCGCGTTTGAAGCGTGCTCGTTAAAAATTTCATGCGCCTGCCTGTAAAAATTCACATACTCCTTGGGGTTGTAGGAATCCAAATCCGCGTTCGGGTACAAATCCACAAATATCGGAACGTAAAACCTGCCAACTTCCGCGGCGGCCTTGGCAAGCAGTTCCAAATCATACGGGTCGTAGCTGTTTTGCGCGGTTATAACTATATAAGGAAGTTTGTTATGCGCCATAACATCCAAAAGCCAGTTTATCGGAAATGCGTCGCCAAGTTTGTAATGCGCAACATACATAACGTGCTCTCCCGCCTGCGCCTCAAAATCGTCTATTTCGGACAGCACGCCGGAGTTAATGTACGCGCCCGCGTAAACGCCGTTCTGCGGTTCGTACAGCGCCAATTTGTAGTCTTCGGATTCAATATAAACCCTGTAGGGGGTTTTTTCCGCGACCGGTTTTTCCTTGGAAACTGAAACAGGCTGAGCCTCCGGAATGTCAACGTTGACATTTTTTCGTGCGCACGATATTTGGGATGCTGTGCATAACACCAGCAATATAGCGGCAATTGTTCTTATAACGGAGCTGTAATTGGGTTTGCTTTCTAAGCTGCGTTTCATTTTTTTTCATCTCCTTAATTCCCCGCAATAGTTGCGTCAAAGATTAATTCATCGTATAATGCCAAATCATAGACACATGCTGCAAGGTGCAAGGGGCATACGCCCGCTGCCGCCGCGTTTGTCTATGTAATTACTTAACAAAATATTCATAAATTATTCATCAATTATCAGTATACTTGCTGAAATTACGCAAAAGCGCGTAAAAACCACCGAAATTACGAAAAATTGGAGGGAACAGGGTTGATAGAGGTAAAAAACCTTACAAAACGCTTTGGCTCAAATTATGCCGTAAACGATATTTCCTTTACCGTTAACGACGGGGAAATTTTAGGATTTTTGGGGCCTAACGGCGCGGGCAAAACCACAACCATGAACATGATAACCGGCTACATTTCCGCCACCAGCGGGGATTGTATTATTAACGGCGCGGATATTTTGGCACAGCCCGAAAAAGCGAAGAAAAACATCGGTTACCTGCCGGAGAACCCGCCGCTTTACAACGATATGACAGTAATGGAGTATCTTAATTTTGTGGCCGAAATAAAAAAGGTTAAACCGGCGGAGCGCAAAAAATCCGTTCGCACGCTTATGGAAACGGTAAAAATAACCGATATGAAAAACCGCCTTACGAAAAACTTATCCAAGGGATACCGCCAAAGGGTTGGTTTGGCGCAGGCAATGATGGGAAATCCCGACGTTTTAATTTTAGACGAACCCACAATAGGGCTCGACCCTAAGCAAATAAACGAAATGCGCGAGGTTATAAAATCCCTCGGTAAAAAGCATACGGTAATTTTAAGTTCGCATATATTAACCGAAGTATCCGCAATGTGCGACAGGGTTATGATTATAAGCCGCGGCAAAATTGTAGCTTCCGATACCACCGAAAACCTTTCGGCGGCGTTTGCGGGCGCGGGCAAGCTGCTTATACGCGTAAAGGCGGAAAGAGAAAGAGTTTTGGACGCTCTCAGCCAAATACCGGGCATAAGCGCAGGCGGCGAAATAAGCCGCGAGGCGGGCACGCTGGATTTTACAATTACCTCAGAGGAAGACACGGACATTCGTGAAGCGGTATTTAACGCAATGCACCGCAACGGGATTTCACTTTTAATGATGAAACCCTTCGACGTTTCCCTTGAGGATATCTTCCTTCAAGTTACATCATCGGACGGAGGCGAAGCGCAGTGACATCTGTTATAAAAAAGGAACTGAGAACTTATTTTTCATCGGTAATAGGCTACGCGCTTGTGGCGGGGTTTGTTTTAATGAACGCGATCTTTTTTTATGCAATAAACTTAGACGGCAGAAACACAGCATTTTACGAAGTTTTAAATAATACGTCAATAATTTTTCTTATTATGGTACCCATTCTTACAATGCGGCTTTTCGCGGAGGAATCAAAGCAAAAAACAGATCAGCTTTTGTTTACTTCTCCGCTTAAAACAGAACAGGTAGTTTTCGGGAAGTATCTGTCCGCCGTGTGTTTTATGGGCATTTCCATGTCTATAACGGTACTTTTCCCTGTGATACTTTCTTTTTTCTCCGAGGATTTCCCCACGGCGCAGGTTGTTTCCGGGTATGCGGGATATTTCCTTATGGCCGCGGCGTTTGTTTCGGTAGGTATGTTTGTTTCCGCTTTAACGGATAACCAAATTGTTTCCGCGTTTGTATCCTTTGTTATCCTGCTTATAATTTATATAATACTTCCGTTTCTTTTGTACGTTCTGCCGGGGGAAACAATGGCTTCGTTTGTGCTTCTCGTGCTTCTTATCTTAGTATTCGGTCTCTTTTTTACGCTCTCAACCAAAAATCTGTACGCGGGGGTTACGGTGTGCGTAATTTTATTAGCCGCCGCCTCGGCAGTTTATTATTTTAATCCTCTTTTGTTAGACGGTTTTTTAAGAGGTTTTGTAAGCTGGTTTTCGGTTTCAAGCAGGTTCGACAATTTTTATAACGGAGTTTTAAGCCTTTCGGATATTGTATACTACATCGGTTTTTCATTGGCGTTTATATATTTCACCATTAACGTTATTGAAAAAAGAAGATGGAAATAAGGAGGTACGCATTTTGAAAAAATATAACCCGATAAAAAGCAAAAGATTTCGTTACGGCGCTTTTTCAACAATAATGATCGTAATTGTTATGGCGCTTTTGATAGCGGTAAATTCCGTGGTTTCTCTTTTTGATATAACGTTTGATTTGTCGCAGGATCAAATTTTTACTATGTCGGAGGATTCTAAGCAAATTTTAAACGCGGTAACCGAGGACGTAACAATTTACGCTCTGTTTAAATCAGGTGCGACGGGAAGGGAATTTTTACAGCTAAAAGAAATGATAGACCAATACAGCGGAGTATCCCCGAGGGTAAAGGTTGTATACAGAGATCCTTATGTTTACCCCACTTTTGTTGAAAGCTACAAAACGGACGGTCAAGACATCCCCATGAACTCCGTAATTGTTGAAAGCGCTATGCGTTTTAAGGTTATTTACGCAAACGAACTTATACTTGATAACATCAACCCGCAAACGGGAGCGCCGCAAGGCTACAGGTACGAAATAGAACCCCTCGTTACAAACGCGGTAAAGTATGTTTCAAATAAAAAACTTCCCGTTATATATCAGGTTACCAATCATAACGAGTATCCTGTTACGGGAAGCATAGCCGATCAGATATACGCGGCCAATTATGAATTTAAAACCCTTAATATTATGGATGAGCCAAGCGTTCCGCAGGACGCGTCCGCTATTATACTCTCCGCGCCCCAAGTGGACTATACTCCAGACGAGGTGGCAAAAATAAAAGATTATTTGGCGCACAACGGAAGGGCGCTTGTTTTCGCTCTTGCCACCAATACGGAGCAAACCAATTTCCTTTCAATAATTGAAGCATACGGTGTGACTATGGATGAAAGCCGTATTATTGAAGGCAACCCGTCCAATTTTTCAAGAAATATGCCGTACTTTATTGTTCCCAATACGGCAGAGCATGAAATAACGTCTAATTTGCCGGTAAACTTCGTCTCGCTTTACTTTTACGCCTCGTCGTTCAGCGAAATGGAAATTCGCAAAAATTCATCCCATATGTACCCTCTTTTGGTTACAAGCAACGAAGCGTATTCCAAATCACTCGCAACACAGTCGCAAATTCTCGACAAGGAAGAAGGCGACGCGGACGGCCCCTTTAATGTTGCCGTTGCGGTTGAGGATGTGGTTTACACGCCGGATGAAACACGGGCAAGGCTTGTTTTAATCGGTTCCGCAAATTTTCACACCGAGGACGCAAACTACGCCACCTCCGGCGGCAACGCTAATTTTATAGTATCGGCTCTTAACTGGCTTGTTGAGCGCGACGAAGAGGAAAGCGTGTATATCAGCCCCAAAACTATAAACTTCACACAAAATATAGT
>JAISVZ010000160.1 GCA_031271295.1 Clostridiales bacterium
AACACGCCGGGATTTGCGCTCACCCTGCCGCCTGCAAAGAACACACTGAGTTCTGCGTTTACCACTGCCGCCTGCAAAGAACACGCTGAGTTCTGTGTTCACCTCTGTTTCCTGCAAAGAACATGCCGGCGGGGCTTCGGCGTAAATTATATTGCACAGCATGATTGTGCCACGCGGCGGGGAAACGATTTTCGCCGCCGCAATACTTAATCTCTGCGAACAACTTATTGGCGAAAATTGGTTCCCCAGAGCAGCGAGAAGAATATTTTTGAGCGCACCGCAAAAATAGACCCTTTACTATAACTTGCTGCGCTCAAAAATGTTCTGAAGCGTCAGGTGGCACATTGCTGTGCGATATAATTTGCGCCGAAGCCCCTCTACACCCCTGCTGAATTTGGCGCAAAAGTACGGGTAATACAAACAAACAGTATTTTGCGTGTTTAGTTCTCCGTAGCGTACATCTAAATTGCTTTCTGCGAAAAATGGAAAATGCCGCCTTATTATTAAAAGCTGTAGAAATCATTAAAGCAGCTTCTGCGGCGGAGAGTGCGAACAGCAACAATTATTCTGCCCCAAGCAGCCTAATTGCGCTAACTGCTTGCGCAATACCAATGCCGTTAATCGAACTCGCCTTCCGCCTCGGTATACGCTCCCGTAACTTCAATTGCGTTCCCGTCTGGGTCGGTAAGCTGAAAGTAGTAATACGGGCTAACGTTATATACATATTTAATTTTAGTAAGGTAATCGGTAATATTAAGTTCCCTTACCCTCTCATATTCGCTGCGCAAATCTTCCGTCAAAAAATTTAGCACAAACTTATGAGTATTCGGCGCGAGCGCAATACTTTGCAAACTATCCAACGTCTGCGAATGTTCGCCCTTATGTACTACTTTATCCGGATTTTCGGCATCAAAATGCCCGTTCATTATTGAAATATTATGCCCTTCAAAAATAAACTTAGCAAACCTGTTCATGTTTTTACTTGTAACGGGCATTTCGAGCAACTTTTCGTAAAAATCAATTGATTTGTTGAAATCATTAACTATCAAATATATTGTACCTAAATACATAATAGCTTCCCCTCCGTCATTTCTGCGCCTGATAATACTTCCCAAACTCGGTATCCACCGCTCTAATGTGCCTTACAATCCAGTTAATAACTAACTCCTTTCTTAACTAAGCGCATCGCCCTGCCAAACACTCGGCAGGGCGATGTAAAATTTCGCTTAAATTTTCGGCAAACTCGCAAACCCCGCCTCAAGTTCCTCGTCCGTTGGCGCCTTGTCCGTCATACTGCCGTTTACATAACTTTCATAGGCGCTCATATCAAAGTATCCCGTTCCGGTAAGCCCGAAAACAATAACCTTTTTCTTACCTTCTACCCTGCATTTTTCCGCCTCGTCCAGCGCCGCCTTTATTGCGTGCGACGATTCCGGCGCGGGCAGAATTCCCTCGCATTTTGCGAACTTAACCGCCGCCTCAAACACTTCGTTTTGGAAATAGGAACGCGCGGTAAAATACCCGTCGTGATAAAGCTTGGATAAAACAGGGTTCATTCCGTGGTATCTAAGCCCGCCCGCGTGCCCCGGCGCCGGCATAAAACCGCTTCCGAGCGTGTACATTTTAATAAGCGGCGTGGTTTTGCCGGTATCGCCAAAATCGTACGCGTATTTGCCGCGTGTAAGCGACGGGCAAGACGCCGGTTCAACGGCGATAAACTCAATTTTGTTTTTGCCTTCAATTTTATCCGCCATAAACGGGGACATAAGCCCGCCCAAATTGGAGCCGCCGCCTGCGCAGCCAATAATTATATCCGGCTGGATACCGTAAATTTCGCAGGCTTTTTTAACCTCCATGCCTATAATAGACTGGTGCAGAATTACATGGTTTAAAACGCTGCCCAAAACATACTTGCACTTTGGTGTATTTACCGCAACCTCTATCGCCTCGGATATTGCGCAGCCAAGCGAACCGCCGGTATCCGGGTTTTCGGCAAGAATTTTTCTTCCGCAAACCGTAGTATCCGAAGGGGAGGCAATTACCTTTGCGCCGTAGGTTTCCATAAGAGTTTTGCGGTACGGTTTTTGCTGCGAAGATACCTTAACCATATAAACGTTAAGGTCTATCCCATAAAAAGCGCAGGCCATGGAAAGAGCGCTTCCCCACTGCCCTGCGCCTGTTTCTGTTGTAAGAGATGTAAGCCCTTCCTGCTTGGCGTAATACGCCTGAGCCGCCGCCGAATTTAGCTTGTGCGAACCGGAAGTGTTGTTTCCTTCAAATTTATAGTAAATTTCCGCCGGAGTATCCAGCTCCTTTTCTAACCAATACGCCCTGACAAGCGGAGACGGGCGGTACATTCTGTAAAACCCTAAAACCTCTTCCGGAATATTAATATATTCGTCGGTTTCGTTAAGTTCGTCGTCTATTGAGTTAGAGCAGAATATGGGAAGCAAATCCTCCTTTTCGCATGGAGTAAGCTTTGCGGGATGCAGCATTTTGTCCGGCTGCTCTTTCATTTTTGCGCGAAGATTGTGCCAAACCGTTGGCATTTCCTTTTCCGTGAGATAAATTTTGTAAGGTACCTTGTTCATAAATCTGCTCCTTTTTTATTTAGACTGGTGTAATTTCGCCTTCAAACCGGAAAACCTTAAATTTTCCGTCGTCGGCTTCCTTCAGCATGTAAACCCAAACAATTTCCCCAACGTTTTGCACCTGCCATGTAACCGTAACCGTGGTAATCTCCTCGTCGTCCGGGTAACGCTGGGGAGATTGCGCGGAGATATCCTGGCATGTCATTTTATCCCGGTCAAGCTTTTTCCAATCGGAAACGAGTTTTTCAAGCTGCTCGCCGTAAGGGTTCTTTTCAAGGAGAGATTCGTCCCAAAGCTGCCTTTGAAGCGTTAAAAGCTGCCCAAGTAACGTGTCGTCAACAAGATAACCTCCGTAGATAAGCTCGTTTATCCGGTTATAGCAATCCATAACCGCCGCCGCGTCCTCCGGATAGTTATTTGTAAAATCGTAACTTTCAATTTCTTCAAGCAGTTTTGTACCCATGTTTTTACGGTTAACATAAAAATAACTTTTTTCCTGTATACTGTTTATATACATAAAAAAACCGGTAATAAACAAAGCCGCCGCAAAGATAATAATTATCCCCGCAACAAAGCTCGCTTTGGAACTTTTCCGCTTACGCAAGCTAAACCTCTCCCCTCGCGCATTTTAATTAAAACGGATTAACCAAATCCATAATATCCTTTTTCGGTTTTGCGCCCGTTATGGAACGCATATGCTCCCCGCCTTTAAACGAGGCAAACGTAGGTATTTGCATTACCTGGTATTTTGAGGCGATATCCGGGTTTTCGTCAACGTTTACTTTGTAGAAGGCTACGTCGTTTGCGTATTCCGACGCAAGCTCTTCCACGATAGGCGCTATCATTTTGCAAGGCCCGCACCAATCCGCGTAAAAATCCACAATAACCGGCTTTGGTTGATTGCTTATCGTTTCCATAAAGTTTGTTTCGTTTAAATTCTTGATTTTCATTTTGTACCCTCCTGATTTATGTTTTTTTTATTTCCCTCTTAGTTTTTCCTGAATCACACTTTTTAACTCTCTGGATTTTTCTTTAACTCGCTCCGATGAATTTCTGTTTGTAATTATTCTTGAAACCCACTTCAAGCTGTCGTCATATTTTTCTTCCACAAATTTGAAATACGCCACCAAATAACCCAAAGTAGCCTCGTCCATTTGGCATATCGGAAAATCCTCCTGCTCGTAAGCCGCCTCGAAACCGGTAACGGCCTTTGCCGCAAAAACCTTATACCTCTCATCCTTACCCATAAGCCTGTAAACCCAAGCAATTTTCGTACATATGTAACCGAGTTCGCCTTTTTTTGAACCCCGTATTATCGCCGTTATAAGCGCCAGCATATACTTATCCAGCGCCTGAGCAAATGTCATAACCTTGCTGTAATTACGCGCGGCAAACTTCGGGGTAATTTCGCGCTTAATAACAGCCGCCTGCTTTGACGTTACCTTATTAAAAAACATATTTAACGCAGAATACCCGCAATGGGGGCATACCAAAACATCGTACAGGAGAGGGTCTACAGGTTCAAAATTCGGGTGCAGGTCTGTATCGGAAGAAATAAATTTTAATTTGGTTTGGCGAATAATTCTTTCCTTAAATTCGCCTCCGCATACGTTGCATATAAAGCTTTTATGCAATACGCATTTGTCTACGGATTCTTCCGTTAAATCCATTAATAACTCACCTGCCCGCTTGCTCTTCCCGCCACTTTATAACGCTTAAAAGCGCCGCCTCCTGAGCTGCAATAACCGCATCACACCACCTGTCGTATTTTTCGTCGCCGTCTTGAAGCTTTTTGTTTTCCATAAAGTATTTTACACATGGCAAAACGCCTTGGTCGAAGCGTGTTGTAGCGCAAAAATCCGGCACGAGCTTTTTAATTTTAGAGTTGTCAAACACCGCGTTGTTGGATTTATCGCCAGTTAAACTGCCGCGCAAATCCTCGGTTGCGCAATCGCAGAGAAAATCCGTTGAGATATGTACGGCGTTTAACTTAACCGACAGCGCGTCGGCGTAAATCTGGTATATTTGGTTCCAGGTTAAAACCTCGTCGCCCGTGATATGAAAGGCATCGCCAATGGCGTGTACGTTGCCGCAAAGCCCCGCGAACGCCTTTGCAAAATCCCGGCTGTTGGTAAGTGTCCAAAGGGTTGCGCCGTCTCCGGGGATGATAACCTTTTTGCCGCGCAGCATTCGCGACAACACCTCAAAGCCGCCAATAACGGTGCTGTAATCGTTATAAGTATGGCTTGGGCGCACAATTGTTATTGGAAAACCGTCCTCTCTGTACTTTTTTACAAGATATTCTTCACACTCAATTTTATTGCGCGAATATTCCCAGTACGGGTTTGCGAGAGGCGTGCTCTCGGTTATGGGGAAGCTCACCGGCGGTTTTTGATACGCCGAAGCGGAAGATATAAAAATAAACTGACGTGTTTTGCCGTTAAAAAGCCTGTAATCCCGCTCCAGCGCGGACTTGTGAAAGGCGATAAAATCCGCTACAACATCAAAAGAATTATCCCCTATAACCTTTTTGGACTCTTCTTCGTTGTAAATGTCCGCTTTAAGTATTTTTACGTTCTCCGGCACGGTGTGGTTTTTACTGCCTCGGTTTAAAAGGTAAACATCGTTACCCCGCTCCGCCATCAGCTTGGTAATTTCCGTGCTTATTGTGCCCGTCCCCCCAATAAATAAAACCTTCATATTTTACTTCCTTTCCTATGGTAGTATTAAAAAATTTTAAAGTCGTTTACGGGTAAAAAGCGCAGAAGCACTTTGCCCTTTATCATACCTTTTTTTACGGGGCCAATTTGCCTTGAATCGTGGCTTAAACTTCGGTTATCCCCCAAAAGAAAGTATTCGTCCTTTTTTAAAACGGTATCAATTTCCCCTTCGGTGTAAGCATCCGGCAAATAAGTTTCCCTAAGTTTTATTCCGTTTACAAAAACGTTGCCGCTTTTAATCTGAATATGATCCCCCGGAAGGGCTATAAGCCTTTTTACAACATCCTCGCTGCCGTAACGAAACACTATAATGTCCGAATTATTCATAAAACCGCAAAAAGACGCGGCGCGGGATATAAAAACATAATCCCCCCCGTAAACAGCGGGTTGCATGGAATTACCGATAATTTCAAAAGGCCACAGAAAAAGAAACAAAACGAAAATAATTACCGCCGCCGGAATTAAAATTTCAAGCGGCTTAATGCTTGCCATATATTTTTTAAAAGCTTTTTTCAAGAATATTCACCTGTGATATGTACTTAATGTGCTATGCTATGTTATTAATTCCGCCGCGTTAATATTGGAGATTTTGCGGAGAATTACTCAAGTAATTTTACACAGCTAACAGAAAAAAGTCAAACAAATAATAGCCCTTAACCTGTTAACCCGCTATGTTAGCACGTTCTCGAAAGTCCACTTTGCCACACCGTCGTTATCGCAATCGCCGCATATATGTTTCGCGCTTCTTTTGCATTCGTCTATTGCGTTTGCAACGGCAACGCTGTTTCGGCAAGACGCTAACAACTCTTTTGCGCTTAATATATTTTATATTCCCCCGCAAGCATTAAAAGGCTAAAAAAATACAAGCAGTTATCGTAATAACGCCTGTCCCCTTTGCGAAGAGGCGTGTTCCAAAAATCCTTTACCCACTTATCGCGGTACTTTCCGGTTGCGGCAATAGATGCCGCCGCGTTTGTTGCGATAATCGCGGTTGGGTGCAGCGCGGGTATTCCTAACGGCGTTCCGTCTATCATATAGGAATCGTACTCGCCGAGTTTTGTGTTTTCGCTGAAATACTTTTGCAAATTGTTAACCGCGAGGCTTAGTTCCTCCCTTTTGCCAAACCACGCCGCGTCCAAGCCGATATTCATTGCCACACGGTACGCGTCCGAATAAAACTCCTGCTTTTTGTGCTTGCTTGTACGAGGGCTTGCGTCAAATTCGGCATATTCCGGCGCCATGCCCGTTTCCGGGTGGCAGGATTTTATTATGTAATTGCGGCTCGCATCGGCTGCCTTTTTCCAAAACAGCCAATCGTTTTCATCCGCGCGTTCGGCGAAGAGTTCATAAAAATGCGGCAGATGATAAGAAGGGTCTGAAAATGGGGTTTCCGGAATAAATTTTATCAGGTAATTGTCGCCGTCCCACATTGGAGCGCCGTCTAAAACTATTTCATGCTGGTGAATACAGTGGCGCAGAATACTCCTTGCCTGTTCGGAATAATCAAACGGGCTTTCGCCGTCGCCCCAGCGCTCGCTTGCGAAAAATAACGCCATCGCGAAATATTCCTCGCCGTCCGGCGCAGGCCCTTCAGAATTTTTGCTTCCGTCCGTTTTAACCGACCACGCGAAATACCCTTCGTATTTTCCGCTTGACTGGTACATATATGTTTTGGAAAACAGCCACAACCTGTCGAAAATGTCCTTCCTATCCATTTGCACCGCCATCATCATGCCGTAGCTCATGCCCTCCGTGCGCGCGTCGTCATTTCCGGTATCCTTCATGTAACCCATGTTTTCGCCGTGTTCAAAGTATATTCTCTCTTTTTTATCAAAAAACATCGTGTTAAATGTTTTCTTTATCTTCTTGTCCGTCTCGGCTTTAGAAATGCCGTTTTCCAAAAATAAGTTCGGGTATTCATTCATTTAAATACAACTCCTTTATTTATGTTTTACACAATTTTGCCATCCGGGAAGATATTTGTCAACATTGCGCATAAAAAAGGGTGTAGATAAAAATAGTTGGTGATTTTGGCATCAAAACGCACGTGAGATATCAAAACAATATTTAAGGAACGGTTTTTCAACATCGCGAAACCAAATATTGCTCTCAGCCTTGGTT
>JAISVZ010000165.1 GCA_031271295.1 Clostridiales bacterium
AACCAAGGCTGAGAGCAATATTTGGTTTCGCGATGTTGAAAAACCGTTCCTTAAATATTGTTTTGATATCTCACGTGCGTTTTGATGCCAAAATCACCAACTATTTTTATCTACACCCCACCCGTGCCGGAAGGATATGATTTCTACGATGTCCCGACAGAGAACGCCGCATATGCCATATATTCAACCAACAGATATGACGGCGCTCTCGGCTCGGCATATTACACTACAAGGGATAAAATATTGGCGGACGGCATAGGCATTCCATATCCGCGCGCCTATTGGCACGCAGAAGTATACACGGACGGTCGCCCGCATGAAGGAAACTATCGTTTTGGCTATATGTTCTGTGTTGATAAAAAAACCGAAATTTGACGGTGCAATTTAAGTGCCTAATAAGGCTATATATATCGTTCCATAAAAATATCATGTTCATCTGACGTTTCAAAACGGAAGGGCTTAAAACATGATATTTTTTCGTTAAGCATACAAAAGCTTAAGTATTTATAACCCAGTTTTCTGCCAATGGTCAATATTCCCGTTATCAACTCGGAATTAAGCTGATTGCTCCAACAAGTTATCGATGCGTGTCCGGCAATCCTGTCATTACAGATGGCTATTTGGATAAAAAACCCGTTTTCAAGACTTGTTTTTGCCGAAAAATAACACGCCTGATCGGAACCCCACTGCTCATCCGCGCCGTGCGCTTCCCGTATGCCTTGAATATCCGAATTTATATCAATGTTGCGTATCACAATGTCCATAACTCTAAATCCTTTATCGTGTTTTTTACCATGATTATACTATATCACTATGCATTTTTCTATCATAAAAAATAGCATTGCTTATTTCGGCGCTTGCTGTATAATGGAATTTAGCTGAAAGGAGATGGTCATGTTGGCAAGCAAATCATTTGCGGAAAAGGCAATAACTGTACGTGTGGACAGCTCAACGAAAGAACAAGCCGAACGAGTGCTGGACGATATTGGTATTAATATGACGAGTTATATCTCATCAAGTTTGAAAGCGTTAGTGCGCGAGCGGAGAATCCCGTTTGCAATGGTAACGGAAGAATATCTTTGTGATCAAATCATTCTATCGAAACTTTCCGAAGCTGAAAAAGAGATTTCAAACCCAAATACCGTGTTAATAGACCATGACGATGTTTTTGCCCCAGTTAGGAAGCGGTTCGGTTATGAAGTATAGGGTTATGTACGCACCGCAAGCAGACCGGGAAATTGCTGTAATAGCACAGTCTCTTACGCCTTATCCCAATATGGGCAGGCGAATATTTCAGGAGATGGATCGAAAACTAACCGGCCTAAAAGATAATCCTTTTGCATGGCCGGTCTATCATGCAAATCCAATGTATCGCCGCATGAATATAGAAGGGCACTCTATATTCTACATTGTTGATGAAGACAAACATGAGGTGTTAATCTGCCATATCTATTACAATAGAAGGGATATACCTAATTTTATTGACGAATAGTACGAAAAATAATTATTATAGCCCGTGAAAATGATGGCAATAATCTGAGGTAACATATATCTATTGAGGACGTGAATGTTGCAAAATTTAACAATACAAAAAGGTGCATCATATGTTTATTGCAAACTTAAAGTAGAATTTTATAATGATAGAGAACATTTCTTTACTCTGTCTATAAGGAGCTGAATATAAATGATTCTAAACGCTATTAAAGACAACTTTGTTGGATACATAACAATATTTGGGCTTGACTGTTTTTTTGCGCTTTCAGAAGGATATTCTTTGAAGATTGTACCTAAACCGGAAGAAATTGAATTGTTTCAAGCCAAATGCAAGGAGCGGAGTTTCAATTTTGACTCACTCGGCTGGATTCATGCCGTTAATGACTCAGGGGATGATATCGCATTTTTCCTATCAGAAAGGCAAATCCCTTTTTGCTATTACAAGGACACTCTTATCCTAATTGCAGATATGATATTTCAAACTTCTAACAATAAAAGTAGAAACGGCGAATATCTTCAAGATTATAAAGACCTAAAAGGTTTTACCGCTATAGATTTTTCAGGAGAAGCAGTAGACTCTGTTTTTTTTCCTAAATTAGCAATTAAAGAAGAGGTAACCAAGGATAACTGCTTTGAGCGGCAAGCAACAGATAAATATGCGATAAATGTTCAAACTGAGTTAAACGGAGAAAAGTGTAGTCTCATTTTTTCTGTAATAGTCGACAGACAAGACTGGATATGGGAAACTCGCAGTCTTGGAGAATTACACTCTGTAATTAGATTGGAATTTGATAACCGTCAGGATATGTCAATGATTGAACCAAGTTGGCAGGCTGTTTGCACTTTTCTTGCATTTTGTATGGGACAATTCAATGTTACAGACCTTAATATCGGGCTTTGGGATTCAAAAGACAAAAAAATAGGCACAAAGGGGTTTCTAAGCAATATATACGGTAAAATAAACAATGACAAAGGGGAGAATATTCAATTCAGATATCCCGCCTATTGTCGCTTTCAAGCTGATTTTCTAGGCGAAAAAGTTGGTTGCCTGTTCAAATTATTGAGTAATAAAGATACAAGACCAATACTGAGCTTTTTATCACGGAATAACTATGAGTTTGACGTTGGCAAAAATAATATTAGGGATATTTGCAGTTCGTTAGAAGTGGAATACAAGTATAAAAAAGAGGATTTCCCTAATTCCAACGTAGTTTCGCTTGTAGGTAAACTGAAACAAGTTGTTAAAGAATACAGAAAAGAAAACCCTAATTTGCTCAATAATGATACTTATAGTTATATTAATAGTTCCTTGGAATTTATAAGCCTTCCGGCAAAGGAAAAATTATGGCGCATATATGAAAAGTACAGCGCCATAATCAATGAGATATATAAATTCTTCGGGTCATCTCAGGGTAAAGATTTTTCGAAAGAGCAAACTATTAAAGATATAGGCTGGATGGTAAAAGTCCGAAATAATATCACTCACAGTGTTGGATATATGGAAGCTGAAATCCCAAATTACATATATAATCGACTTATAATAGCAGTTTATTGCTCAATTCTTGAAAGGTCGGGGTATTCGATTTTGGAGATTGCCGACATTATGGAAAAATACTGTAAAGGCTCAAAACGAAACTAATAGCATGAAAAATTAGTAGCCGTAAGTGTTAAAGGAATGTAATCTTCGGATTTACCGAGATATTTATTAATGCGACAATTTAATCCCCCCTATTTCAGCAGATGCGGCGAGGGGAACCACTCAACCAAAACCTTTCCAATAATTTTATCCTTTGCAACGAACTTATTATTCCAAAACCGGGAATCTTCCGAGTTGTTGCGGTTATCGCCCATTACGAAGTAACTGTTTTCGGGAACGACAAACGGTCCGTAGTCGCCGTACATTGTCTCGTTTATAAAACCCTCGTCAAGCGCGGCGGAACTGCCGTTAATGTACACCTTGCCGTCTTTAATATCCACCGTTTCGCCGGGAAGGCCGATAATTCGCTTTAGGTACGGGTCGGCGGATTCGTTGTCCGGGAATTTGAAAACAATAATATCGTTTCGCTTCGGATTGCTGAAAAGGTACGCCAGCCTGTTGCCGAGAATTTTACTGCCCGTCATCATTGTGCTCTCCATTGAAGGGGACATAACCTGTGCGCTTATAACAACGGTGTTGTTTAAAATAAGCGCCAAAACCACCGCTCCCGCCAAATACTTTGCCCAATCCAAAATTTCCGCGATTACTTCGTTTTTTTTCATTTTTATTCCTCCGGATGCATGGGCGTGCAGTTTCAAATATGTACGGAGTTCATATTTGAAACGACCAGCCCCGTAAATTTTACAAAAGTTCGGTGTTTACAAACTGTAAAACCGCCATTTCATGTTTCGCTATAATATCCTCTAACGAGTTTTGCGCGTTTAGGATTTCATATTCGTATTTGTCAACTTCTATCTTCGTAATTTTCCCTATTTCAAGCTGAGTTTTTTTAATTTCAAGCTGTTTTTCCATTGCGGCGATGTCTATAAGAGCCAAATCGTAGGATTGTTCTGCGGAGAGAATATCCTCGTAATAGGTTTTAAGTGTGTCTCTGAGTTTGGTTTTTGCTTCCTCTATACTGCGCAGTTGCTGGGTAAGCTTAAGCTCGGAGCTTTCCCTTTCAAGCAAGCTGCTGAAGCTTGTCATATCGTGTTCGTACTTCGCCAAGTTATAATTTTCGGTAAGGGTAATAATTTGAAGGTTTGAGGTGTACGCGTCGTTTATGTACCCGTCCAAATTGTCCTCCGCGAACGGTTTGTAGGTAAATTCCAGCGCAACCTCAAATTTTTTATTTTCGGATACACCCATAGTTTGACGCAGGGTTTTGTACGCGTCGTTTATTGCCTTAACCTTGGATGAGCGGTTTATTGCGGCTTTATCGTACGCAAGCCGCGCGGAATCAAGCGCGGATTTCGAAACCAAACCAAGCTCCGCTTTAACTTTGGTAATTTCCAAATCCTTTTTATCAAGTTCAAGTTTTTTATCGTACAACTCAAGGCTTCGTTCGGCGGAGAGAATTGTATCAAAGTATCTTGTAATAGTAAGCTCAAGGCTTTTTTTCTGATTTGCGATTTCGGGGTAGGCGAGGGCGGTTTGCACTTCGTTCCTTGTAAGGGCGATTGCCGCCTTTATATGCTCCTCCTCCGTTACCGCCGATTGAAAGCTCCAAAGCAGAGTTTCGTGGTTTTCCTTTGCAATGTAATTATCCTCCTGCGCTTTTTTAAGCGAGTTGGAGTTTGCGACGGCGTAATTTACCGCGCTTGCAACCGAAAGTATTTCCGGAGCGGCTT
>JAISVZ010000173.1 GCA_031271295.1 Clostridiales bacterium
AACCAAGGCTGAGAGCAATATTTGGTTTCGCGATGTTGAAAAACCGTTCCTTAAATATTGTTTTGATATCTCACGTGCGTTTTGATGCCAAAATCACCAACTATTTTTATCTACACCCAGCGCGGTTTCGTTTCTTGCTAAACAACCCATTTATAAGTATAATAAAGTAAAATCCAACAAAGCAGGTGCTTAAAACAAATGAATCCCTTAAACGTTAAAGCCGGGCAGCTTTCATACCCCATATACTTTTGCGATTCTTATTCAAACCTTCAAAACGCGGTAAAATCCGCCGGTTTGTCATTAAACCGTTGCGTTATTATTACGGATTCCAACGTATCCTCTATTTACCTTGCGCAAGTAACTAAAACCCTCAAAAGCATTTTTACCGATGTATTTTCAATTTCCTTTCCCGCCGGGGAAGAATCCAAAAACCTTGATACTGTAAAAGATTTCTACGCCTTTTTTACCGAAAAAATGTTGGACAGAAAAAGCGTTATTTTCGCGCTTGGCGGCGGCGTTACCGGGGATATGGCTGGTTTCGCGGCGGCAACCTTTATGCGCGGCATCCCCTACGTTCAGCTTCCAACATCCCTGCTTGCTCAGGTGGATTCGTCCGTGGGCGGCAAGGTTGGCGTGGATTTTATGGGTAACAAAAATTTTGTCGGCGCGTTTTATCAGCCAAGGCTTGTGTACATAAACTATACGGCGCTTTTAACCCTGCCATATGAGCAAATTTTATCCGGAATGGGCGAGGTTATTAAGCACGGGTTAATTCAAAACGAGGATTATTACCGCTTTATTATTAAAAACGTTAACCAAATAATTAAGAAGGATACGGCGGTTTTACGGGAAATTATAAAAGGATCCTGCGAAATTAAATCTTTTGTTGTTGAACGCGACGAACGCGAATTGGGGCTTAGGGAAATTTTGAATTTTGGGCACACGTTCGGTCACGCTTTTGAAAGCCTAAGTAATTTTACCGAGCTTCACGGAATCGCGGTTGCTACCGGCGTACGCGCCGCTCTTTATTTATCATGCAAAATGGGCAACATAGAATACGAAGTTCTTAGCGAATACGAAAATCTGCTAAAACAGTTAAACTACAAGCCGTTAAATTTGGATGTCTCCGCAGACGCGATATACAAGCAAATGCTTGCGGATAAAAAAACGAAAAACGGGCGGCTAAATTTTGTGCTTTTAAAAAATACCGGAAACGCGTATACCGAAATAGAAGTGCCCAAAGATATGGTTATGGAAGCAATTTTATATATGAACAAAAGTTTTTAAGCCGCGCCCAAGGGATATGGTTACAGGCTCAATTTCATATATGAACAAAAGCTTTTAAGCTGCGCCCAGGGTTTAAGCTTATAAGCATTAATTGGCTTATCTTACAACAAGGAGATGTTAAAATGGCAATAATTTTACCGGTAATTTGTGTCGCGCTTTTAGTTGCGGCGGATCAGGTTAGCAAATATTACGCGGCAACTTATTTAGCGCCTATAGGTACTCATAATTTGATACGAGGTTTTTTCAGCCTAACTTATGTGGAAAATTCGGGCGCGGCGTTTGGGCTTATGCAGGGCGGGCGTATGTTTTTTATTCCGCTTACAATAATTGTTTTAATAGCCGTGTGTTTTTATTATATATCCCTGCCCAAAGGCGGGCGCGTTAACAATTTAATGCGTGCGGCGCTTGTTTTGGTCATGGCGGGCGCGATAGGCAATTTTATAGACAGAGTGCGAAACGGGTACGTAGTGGATTTTTTTCACGCCATCTTTATAGATTTCCCCGTGTTTAACCTCGCGGATATTTTTGTTGTAATAGGTACGTTCGCTCTTGTAATTCTGATGCTGTTTTTTGTAAAAAGCCCGGCAAAAGAGGAGAAGGTATAAATGGAATTCACGTTTAACCCGGAAGAAGACGAACCGGGTTTAAGGCTTGACGTTTTTTTAACCGCAAAACTTGAGGATTATTCGCGCAGCGCGGTAAAACGCCTGATAGACGCTAACTGCGTTACGGTATCCGGCAAAACGGTAAAAGCCAACTACAAAGTAGCGCCGGGCGATATTGTTGAAATGGCCGAAGCGCCAAGCCCGGAAGACGATATAGCGGCGGAAGATATCCCCCTTGATATTCTGTTTGAGGATGGTGACATTATTGTAATTAACAAACCTCAAGGAATGGTTGTGCATCCCGCCGCCGGTAATTATTCGAAAACTTTGGTTAACGCGCTGCTTTTTCATTGCGGCAGTTTATCCGCGCTTAACGGGGATTTGCGTCCGGGAATTGTGCACAGAATTGATAAGGATACCTCCGGCGTTCTTGTTGCCGCCAAAAACGACGTATCCCACAGGAAGCTTGCCGAGCAGTTTGCAAGCCACAGCGCCATTCGCAGGTATATTTGTGTTGCGCGCGGCATTTTTAGGGAAGATTCCGGCACGGTAGACAAACCCATTGGCAGAAGCCAAACGGACAGAAAAAAGATGGCGGTAAGCTACAGGAACGGAAAACGCGCCGTAACGCATTATAAGGTTTTAGAGCGTTTTCAAAAGTATACATTAACGGAGGCGCGGCTTGAAACGGGCAGAACGCATCAAATACGCGTACATTTAAGCAGTATTTATCACCCTTTGGCGGGGGATACCGTTTACGGCGGTTTTTATCCGCCTGCGGAAAAGGGTTTAAACGGGCAGGTTTTGCACGCGTTTATGCTTGGGTTTAACCACCCGGCAACGGGAAATTATATGGAGTTTTCAACAGACTTACCCGGTTATTTTCAGGCTTTTTTAAACAGTATAAAGCAGTAAAAGCTATAAACCAAGCCGTTACTTAAAAGTTTACTTTAACATTCGTATATATTTAACTATTGCAAAGGAGGATTTTATGGACCTTTCAAGAAAGGATTTTATAGCCTTAAAGTACATGAGCGCGGACGAAATACTGCATGTTCTCGATACCGCCGAAACAATGAAATACTTGCTGGACAAAAAGAATAAAAAAGCGCCGCATTTAAACGGAAAGTCAATGATTCTTCTGTTTTACGAACCGAGTGTGCGCACGCGTTTAAGTTATGAAATGGCGGGGCAGTTTTTAAGCGCGTCGGTTGTTAATATGGAAGTATCCACACTGCCGGAAAACGGCGGAAACCTAAAAGAAATGGGGCCGCTTATAGACCAAATGGGGGTGGATTTTATTGTTATTCGCCACCCAATGTCCGGAAGCGCGGAACTTTTGGCTAAATACAGCAAGGCGTCTGTTATTAACGCGGGCGACGGTTTAAACGAAAACCCGGCTCAGTCCCTTATGGATTTGCTTACAATCCGCAGCCACAAAAAGGATTTTAAGGGGCTAAAGGTTACAATAATAGGGGATGTTGCACATTCAAGGGTTAGCCGCAGTAACATTTGGGGGCTTTTAAAGCTTGGCGCAAGCCTTACAATATCCGGCCCGCCAACGCTTATACCGCCGGGAATAGAAGAATACGGCGTAAAGGTGTGCAAGGACGCGCGCGAGGCGGCAACGGGCGCGGACGTTATAATGTCGCTAAGGCTTAAAAGCGAACGCCAGCAGGCAAACCTTATGCCGTCGCAAAACGAGTACCGCAACTTTTTCAAAATAGACGAAGAGATGCTAAAGTGCGCGAATAAGGACGCGATTGTTATGCATCCGGGGCCTATAAACCGGGGAATAGAAATTTCCACAAAGGTAATAGAATCGGAACGCTGCCTTGTGGACGACCAAATTACAAACGGTGTTGCGGTAAGAATGGCGCAGCTTTACATACTTTCCTTGGGAAACGCCAAACGCGAAACGGAGGGTAAAAAATGAAAACGGTTATAAAAGACGCAAAGGTACGCGGCGCGGACGGGAAGGAAACCCTCAAAAATATAAACATCGTTGACGGCGTAATTGAAAGTATTTCGGACGAAATAACGTTAAGCGGCCCGAAAATATACGATGCCGGCGGCAAATACGCTCTGCCGGGCTTTATAGATTTAAACTGCAATATATGCGACCCCGGCTACGAAAGCCGCGAAAACATCCAAACAATATCTCAAAGCGCCGCCAAGGCGGGGTTTACTTCGATTACCTGTTCCCCTTTAACATCGCCGGTTATAGATAACAAAACGATGGTTATGTACATAAAGGATAAAGCCAAGGACCTTTCCGCGGTTAATATATTCCCCTACGGCAGTATGTCGAAGGAAGGGCAGGGGAAGGAAATGGCGGAAATAGGCGAAATGTACAGCGCGGGAATTGTTGGCGTATCCGACGGGAATGTAAGCATTTGCAACGCCAACCTGATGCGAAATATTTTAATTTACTCATCCATGTTCGATTTGCCCGTTATAACATTTTGCGAAAACCCGGAGCTTGCGGCTTGCGGAGTTATGAATTACGGCACGGTATCCACCGTTGCGGGGCTTATCGGCAAGCCCAGGGAGGCGGAGGAAACATATATCGCGCGAAATTTAATTCTTGCCAAGCATAATAAGGGCAGGCTGCACATTACCCACGTTAGCACTCAGGAGTCGGTTGAAATTATAAGGTACGCAAAAAAAATGGGCGTTAACGTTACCTGCGATACCTGCCCGCATTACTTTACCCTTTCCGAAAACAAAGTTGACGGCTACAATACTTTCGCAAAGGTAAACCCGCCTTTGCGCACCGTTACGGATATTGCCGCGATAATTGAAGGGCTTAGGGACGGCACAATTGACGCTATATCAACCGGGCATTCGCCTACCTTTGTTGAAAATAAATGGTCGGAGTTCGACAAGGCGGACTTCGGAATATCTTCAATGGAAACGGCGTTTGCTTTATGTTACACAACACTGGTTAAAACCGGGGTTTTAACAATTTGGCAGTTGGCGGAAAAGCTGTCGAAATCGCCCGCCAAAATTTTAAAGCTTAATACGCGCGGCGAGATATCGCCCGGTATGGACGCGGATATTTGCATTATAGACGACAAAAAAGAATACAGGATTAACGCCAAGAGTTTTGAATCCAAAGCAAAATTTTCGCCGCACGACACGGATGTGGTTACCGGCATGGTTACGGCTACGTTTGTAAGCGGAAATTTGGTTTACTCTTTGGCGTAGTAATTATGGGGGCAGGCAGCGCGGAAAAACGCGTGCCGCGAGTTTGCGGCAAAGAATGGTTGCGCGGAAAGCGCCGCGCCGCGAGTATAGAATTAAGGAGGCTTTTAAATGGATTATGATCGAATGAATTTTATGCGGGATTTAAAGGATAAAATTCGCAAAAACGCCGGAAAAGCGGTTTTACTTATTATATTTATTGTTGCCGCGTTTCTTTTTATTTCGCAGGGATGGTACACAATAAGCGAGCAGGAAAACGCCGTTGTTACAACCGCCGGTAAATTTACGGAGGTTGTTGGCGCGGGGCTTCATTTTAAAATACCCATTCTGCAAAGGGCAGTTGTGGTTAACATGACCACAAGGGGTATGACACTTGGGTATAACGACGCGGCGGCAAATTCAGCCGCAAGCACCGAAACTGAATTTGTAAGCAATATGACGCCGGTGGATACACTGACCGGACAGGGCTACGAATATGTGGATACTTCCGACAAATTGATGATAAGTAACGACTTTAACATTGTGGCGATAGATTTTTATGTGGAGTGGAGGGTTACCGACCCGCGAAAATACGTATACAATGTTGAAGCGCCTATGGTTTTGCTAAACAACATAATACAATCCAGCGCGCGCGACGTTGTTTCATCCTATATGGTGGACAGCGTTTTAACGGACGGCAAAACCGAAATACAAACAAATATCAGGGATCTTGTAAACGAGGTTTTGCAGGAATACGATATTGGGATAGCGGTTGCCAACATTACAATACAGGACGCGGAACCGCCAACGGCGGAAGTTACGGCGGCGTTTAAAGCCGTGGAGGACGCGAAGCAGCGCAAGGATACTCTTTTAAACGAGGCAAACAGGTATTACAACGAAAACATACCAAGCGCCAGGGCGGAAGCCGACAAAATTACAAAACAGGCCGAAGCGGTAAGGGAAGCGCGAATAAACGAAGCCAACGGGCAAATTGCGAGGTTTGACAAAATGTACGGAGAGTATATAAATAACCCGGAGGTTACAAAAACAAGAATGTACTTGGAAGCGGCGGAGGAAATTATGCCGAGGCTGAAAATGTATATAGACGGTTCGGATTCGGAAAACATCCTAAAAATGCTGGATGTTAACAATTAGGGGAGGGGAATAAAATATGCGTACATTTTTAACGCCGCTGCTTGCGGTATTAGCGGTATTAGTGCTTATAATTGGCATAAACTCCACATATTTCGTCTACGAGGACGAGTACGCCGTTATAAAACGTTTCGATAAGGTAATATCTACAAAAGCGGAAGCGGGGCTTGGTTTTAAAGCGCCTTTTCTTGATTCAAAATCATCGCTTCCAAAAAAATATATAATGTACGATTTAAACCCGTCGGAGGTATTAACGCTGGATAAAAAAAGCATGATAGCCGATACCTACGCAGTTTGGAAAATAAGCGAACCTCTTAAATTTATTCAAAACGCGGGCAATATTAACGAGCTTGAAAGCAGGCTTGACGCAGCAATTTACGGCAGCTTAAAAACAATAATCGGCTCTATAAACCAGGTGGATATAATTGAATCCCGCACGGATAACAGCTTAAACGCAATGATACTTGAAAACGCAAAGGCGTCTATAGCGAATTACGGCGCAACGCTTCTCGACGTGCAAATAAAAAGGTTCGACCTGCCGGAATCCAACAAAATGTCGGTATACGAGCGTATGATTTCCGAACGCAACCAAATTGCCGCCACATACACCGCCGAGGGCGAAGAGGAAGCGAACATGATTCGAAACACTGCGGATAAGGAAAAGGAAATTATAATTTCCAAAGCGGAAGCAACCTCCGCAGAGCTTGTTGCGGACGGCGAAAGCGAATACATGCGTATACTTGCAAACGCCTACAACAGCCCCGAACGCGCGGATTTTTATAAGTTTTTGCGCACCCTCGACACGCTTAAGGTTTCAATGAGCGGCGATAAAACTCTGTTGCTACCGAGCGATTCTATTTTAACTCAAACTTTGGTTGGAGGTACTGCGGATATCCCGGAGGATATTTTGCTGGCGCTTGAAAGCGAGAGGGCGAGCGGCGGGGGGAGCGGAAGCGGTTCGGATGGCGTAAGCGGAACGGGTAACGGAAGCGGTGCGGATAATGTGAACGATATGGTTAACGAGAGCAGTGAGAATAGCGGAGACGGTGCTGCTAACACGAACCTTTCGGTTTACCAAACAACACCCGCAGCGAATTCGCCGCGTAACCCAAGTATTGAAAGCATTACCGGTAATACCGAACCCGTGCGGGTTAGGTTTTACTATAATAACAGCGAGAACGCTGAAACAGGAAGCCGGGAGTACTACTCGTACAACACACGTGATATCGGCGCGGAAAACTTTTATGAGGATTTTATGGCAATAATGTATTCTTATACAGATATAAATATGGAGGATATATGGTACGAGGGCAGAAGGCTCTGCGTTAACCTAAATGCCCGCGAAGCACATAGTTTTGACATAGGCAGCACAGGAGGAGCGATCAGATCGAGTGTATTGTACCTTACGCTTGAAAGCTTGCCAAATGTGGACGAAATAAAGGTTTATGTAGACGGAGAAGAGGATGTGTACGGCGATCATTTTGGCTTTTCAGGGGTTTATACGGTAGGTAGTAGATTTGGGGAGGATTAAAGTAGCGTAATTTGCTTTAAATTGCGTTAGAAATACCGTGTGGTTTTCACGGCAACGGCAGTGAGTGAGAAGTATCAAATCCGCAGTTTGGACTTGATACTTCTCGCTGATTTATGAATGAACGTTCATAACGACTATGTTTTTATCCTTATTTTCATTAGTAAAGGAATCCCAAAATTCTAACCATTTCTTACAAGGCTCAACGTTATCCGGATGTTGTTTTCCAAGCTCAAAATCAAGTATAGGTTTATATCCGTAATCAGTTTCACTATGCCAAACACCATCAAGAGTCACAACGGAAAACGAAGCAAAATCACTTTCTAAGTCGCACACTTTTTTAATTTCCAATTCGTTGAAATAATCCCAACGACCTTGCATATTGTAGGTAGAAATCCAATAGAATAATCCGTTCTCTATACCTTCATCAAGTTTTGAATTATTAAGATGCTCTTTGCTGTAATAGTCCTCTAATTCTGACATATTATTAAAACCGTGATTTTTCGCGGCAAATAATGTTTCCTCGTATGTAAAAAATTTTTTATAGGGTTCTACTTCTATTTTTTTGTCATATTTACCTATTTGACTTCTTAAAAAAGAGTAAACACTATCTTCGCTTAAATTTAAATTGTCCGGCAATACAACACAACAAATACTATGCATAATTTCCTCATCACCCATTGTACAAAAAACTCAATTTCGCCCGCTTATTTTTCGGATAGCGGGATATACCAACAATTAGCAGTATATCGTTAACAATATACTAATGTCAACTCGTAAACCGGCAATCCAACAATGTTTCAATAAATTTTAGATATGTCTGAAAATACAATATTGCAGGTTTTTATGTTGACACAGGTAAATTCGAAATGTTATTGTTAACTAAATTCACGCGATAATTTTCGCAGTTCGGCAGTGATTTACATCGAAAGTGGGGTTGTAATGAAATGAAGCGAAAAAAATTAAAATTCGAAGCAAAACATAATATTTCAAAAATTAAAAGCTTGTTGCCGCTCGTCCTTACAATATCGAATTTAACGGGATGCACTGCTCAATCTGTAAAAGATGAATACAAGCTGAATGAAAACACGCCCGCGCAGGAAATAATGCAGAAGCCTGCGCAGAAACAAGAGCCGGAATCCGCACCGGCGGCGGAAGCGTCATCTCCGTTAAAATCCCCGGAAGCAGAGGTAACAGCGCCAAAGCCAACTGCCGATTATTCCTCCGTGCCGCCAACACCGACGCCGGAATCAGAAGCAACCGCACCAAAACCAACTGCTGAAAGTTCCGCCGCTTCGTCAACACCGTCACATGAAGCAACATCTGCGCAGTTTACTAATGAACAACGCGACACACCATATACGGAAGGCGCAACGGTTTCTATCGTTCGCTCAAGCGCCGCCAACGCCGAAGACATCACCGAATCCGAGATATCACAAATGGTTCACGACGTTCTTTTTCGCACGGACGATTTTCGAAAACTGTTTAAAAACGGTCAAACCGTTGTAATAAAGCCGAACCTCGTACAGATGATAGTTGATTCGACGGGCGAGCTGCTGGATAAAACTGTGAACGGTATAACAACCGATTGGCGTGTTGCAAATGCCGTTGTTAACGAGGTGCGCTTGCTTAACCCCGACGGAAAAATTTTCATTATGGAAGGCTCGGCGACGGGGCGCACAAAGGATGTAATGGCGTATTACAACTACACGCCGGAATATATGCCCGAAGTTGACGGCTTTTTTGCTTTCGAGGAAGATTGCGGCGCGTGGCAGGATTTTGACGCGCCGCAGCTTATAAAAGCACACCTTCCGTACGGGCTTTTGCACAAAGAATATTGGTTCAGCCGCATTCTTTATGAAGCCGATGTGTTAATAAGCATTCCGAGCCTTAAAACGGCATCCGGAGTTGTTGTAACCGGAGGCATCAAAAATATAAGTTTAGGCACGCCGCCCGGCAATATTTACGGCGTTTCCGAAGATAATGCCGGAAAAACGAGTATGGTTTCGCACAATATGCACGGGGTGTAGATAAAAATAGTTGGTATAATTACTTTACAAAAAAGACAAAAAAGAGTATAATAACCTCATTAAAAGTGAGGTGTATAACGCA
>JAISVZ010000120.1 GCA_031271295.1 Clostridiales bacterium
AACCGCTTAGCGGCTTTTGCTATGCCCAAAGTGCGGGTAATACGACACCTTATGAATTGTGAATTATCCGAAGCTGTCGCATTACTATTCATTCTTCAGAAGGAGTGTGAACAGTAACATTTTGCGTGAAAATTATGGCATAAAGAGAGCGTAAAACTTGAATTTAACTGTTGAATAGGTTATATTGTGATAAGTCGGTGATATTGACATGACAAGGGAATTTGAAAGGCTAAATGAATTTGGGAAGCGGCGAACTGAAAATATCAGTTAAAGTTCTCGAATCTGAACCAAGAAAGAAGGGGATTTGCTATGTATAATCCGAACGCTCCGGCATGGGGCGAAGAGCATGTAAAGGAATTCCTCCGTTTTGTACGTAAACCGGGAGAAAAATTAGTACCTGAAGAAGGTTACTTATATTTGGATGACGGATATGACTTTGAAGACGCAGTTAGGGTAGCTGTAGGTTTAGAAGAAGACGGCAAAATCCTTATGCGTGAGCTGATGAAAATGCAAGATGCGGCGGCTAACAGTTAAGCCGGATAGTTAGTTTATATAGAAATTTGCAAATGTATATGATTATATTCGTGCCGATGATATATACTATTAGTGGTTTGTTTTGGCGCAAGTACATATAATAGCTGATAAATATTTCTATTTGGCGCAAATAGTAATTGCAATAACAAAATTAATATGGCACAATATAGAATAAAATTATTGCTGTGCGGGCTTGGATAATATTATAATCCTACAAACAAGCACAGGTTCAACAAATGAAGAGGAATGATGATGTGATAACAGGCGAATTAAAAAATAAAGTTGACCGTATTTGGGAGATGTTTTGGACAGGCGGCATAACAAACCCATTAGACGTTATTGAACAGATTACATATCTGATGTTTATCCGTGACCTTGATGAAATGGATAACGCACGAAAAAAAGACAGCGTAATGCTCGGTTTGCCGTACGAGAGTATTTTTAACGGAAAAGAACATTTAAAATGGTCGTCTTTGCGGGATAAACCCGCTAATTTTTTATACCAAAGTATGCAGGGTGAAGTTTTTCCGTTTATAAAAACATTACATGCAGACAATGGAAGCACCTACGCAAAATATATGGATGATGCCATTTTCAAAATCCCCACGCCGCAGTTGCTTGAGAAAATTGTTACGGCGCTGGACGAGCTTTATACTCTTGTTGAAAAACATCCCGACCGTAAGGATGTGCGAGGCGATATTTACGAATATATGCTTTCGAAATTAACCACGGCCGGCACAAACGGACAATTCCGCACACCGCGCCACATTATCCGTATGATGGTGGAACTTCTTGACCTTCAGCCGGAAGATGTTATTTGCGACCCGGCTTGCGGCACGAGCGGGTTTTTAGTTGCCGCCGGGGAATATCTGAAGGAAAAGTATCTGGAAGAAATATTTTATAACGAAGATGCCAAAGCGCATTATGACAACACCATGTTCACGGGTTACGACATGGACAGAACCATGCTTCGCATTGGAGCAATGAACACGATGACGCACGGAATCGAAAATCCCCATATTGTTTATCGTGACTCATTGTCAGACCAAAACCCGGACAGCAACGTTTACACAAAAGTTTTGGCTAATCCTCCGTTTAAGGGCAGTCTTGACTACGATATTGTATCCACAAACCTTATAAAAGTGACGAAAACCAAAAAGACTGAACTGTTATTTCTCGCGCTGTTTCTGCGGATGCTAAAAAACGGCGGGCGCTGCGCGTCAATCGTACCGGACGGCGTGTTGTTCGGATCAAGCAAGGCACATGTGGATATAAGAAAGGAAATTGTGGAAAACCAACGGCTTGAAGCCATTATTTCCATGCCGTCCGGCGTATTTAAGCCTTATGCGGGAGTGTCTACCGCTGTTATAGTTTTCACTAAAACGGGCGCGGGCGGCACGGGCGATGTTTGGTTTTATGATATGAAATCAGACGGGTACAGCCTTGACGATAAGCGAACCGCCCTTGATAACAGCGATATTCCGGACATTGTTAAGCGGTTTAAAAACCTTGCCGCCGAAAAAAGCCGCGAACGCACCGAGCAGAGTTTTCTTGTGCCGAAGGCGGATATTGTAGCTAACGGCTACGACCTTTCCATTAATAAGTATAAAAAAAGTGATTATGTGGAGGAAAGTTATCCTCATCCGCGGGAGATTTTGGCGGAGATTAATGCGCTGGAAACGGAAATCCAAGACGGATTGAAGGAACTGGAGGCGTTGTTGGATGGGTAAATGGGAAATGGTGCGGTTGGGGGATGCCGCCACGTTTATAAACGGCTATTCTTTTAAACCAACAGATTGGGTTGTTAAAGGACTTCCAATTATCAGGATTCAAAATTTAACCGAAAGTAGCGATGTTGTTAATTATTTTGACCAGAACTATGATTTGCGTTACGAAATTAATGACGGAGATATTCTTATTTCATGGTCTGCCAGTTTGGGTGTCTATGAATGGAACAAGGGGAAAGCCTTGTTAAATCAACATATTTTTAAAGTTGTGTTTAACAAACTCCATTTTGATAAACGTTTTTTCAGATATATCGTTGGGCAGAAAATTGATGAAATGGCGCAACTTACTCATGGCTCAACAATGAAACATATAACGAAGAAGTATTTTGATGAAATTCAGATTTTATATCCACCAATAGAAGTGCAGAAAAAAATTGCCGATGTGCTTGACCGTGCAAATGCCCTAATCGAAAAGCGCAAGGTGCAAATTAAGAAGTTGGATTTACTTATTAAATCTCAGTTTGTCGAAATGTTTGGGGACAGTCGGGATAATGACGGAGTTGAATTAAGAGAGGCTTGTACCATCATTACAGATGGCACACATCAGCCCCCCAAGTTTGTAAATTCTGGGGTTCCGTTCCTGCTCGTATCAAACATCGTAGATAATAAAATTACTTACGACACTGAAAAGTATATTACCCGCGAAGACTATGATTCCCTAATAAAAAGGACGCCCATTGAAGTCGGTGATATTCTTCTTACTACAGTTGGGTCATACGGTAATCCGGCAATTGTGCGCTCAGAACGAGAGTTTTGCTTCCAAAGGCATATTGCGTATATGAAGCCAAGGCGTGATTTAATAGATAGCGTATTCTTGCACAACGCTTTTCAAAGCCATGATGTACAAACGCAAATTGAGATAAGAGTCAAGGGTATTGCTCAAAAGACACTTAACCTCTCGGAGTTAAAGTCAATTCGAGTGAAGCTCCCCCCACTTGACCTCCAGCACCGCTTCGCAGCTTTCGCCGAAGCCGCCGACAAATCAAAATTTGACATAAGGCGGAGTATAGATTTAATGGAATTAAATTTTAAATCAATAATGCAAAAGTTCTTCAATGCCTATTAGAGAAGGGATTGCCTAATTCTTCTGAAGCAGTTAAAAAATACGATCTTCAAAAATCTTTTGATGATATTGGAAAAAGATTAAACGATTTTGTTCATGCAAATGGTGTGTTTTTTTACAATAAAAAACAAACGGATATGCAACTGTTAAAAAATTAATTAAAGATAGGGGCGAAAAAATGTATGACCAACTTCAACTTCCTAAAAGCCGACCCTCAATTCGCATCCTTCGCCGATACTGCGGTGCAGGCTGAACTTGTTTTGCCTATAAGCCCCGCCCTTTCCGCCACAGGTTGCAGAACGGCATTGGAGTTTGCGGTTAAATGGCTGTACAGTGTGGATAAATCCCTCACCGTACCTTATGATAATAATCTTGCGGCGTTAATAAACACCGATGATTTTAAGGATTTACTGCCGTATGGTTTGATGGTTAAAATAGATTTCATACGTAAACTTGGCAACAACGCAGTGCATAGTCCAAACAGCGTTACTGCCGACGAAGCCATGCTGTCGTTGGAAAATCTGCATAGTTTTATGAGTTTTGTCGCTTACTGTTATGGTACGGATTATAAAGAAACGGCTTTCGATAAATCCTTACATAAATCCGAAAAATCAACAAAACCCGCTGATGTTGCCGCGCCTGTACAAGCCGCCGAACAGGAACTCGACTTCGCGGCTATGCTGGATGAAAACTTCCACGTTCGTGAAAAGCTGTCAGCTCGCCGCGCCTATCAGCTTAAACAGGGCTATACAGTTAAGCCTATGGACTTCACCGAGGATCAAACCCGCAAGGCGTACATTGACGTTATGCTTCAAGACGCGGGCTGGCAACGCGGCATAAACTGGATTGATGAATATAAAATAGATGAAATGCCGAGTAAATCCGGCTACGGTATGGCGGATTATGTATTGTTTGGCGACGACGGGCTGCCTCTTGCCGTTATTGAGGCAAAGCGTACCAGCGTGAATGTTGAAAAAGGCAGACAGCAAGCGGTGCTATACGCCGATTTTCTTGAGAAAAAATTTGGACGCCGCCCGGTAATATTCCTTACCAATGGTTATCAGACACGAATTTGGAGTGATAAGTATTACCCCGAACGCCATGTTTCCGGCATTTACTCCAAGCGTGATATCGAAAAAGAATTTAATAAAATGCAAAACCGTAAGCCGCTTAAAGGCGCTACCGTAAACGATAATATATCAAACCGCTATTACCAAAAAGAAGCTATCCAATCGGTTTGTGACACTTTTGGCGAACGAAACCGCCGTATGGCTCTGCTTGTTATGGCAACGGGAAGCGGTAAAACGCGGACGGTTATTTCCATTGTAGATGTGCTGGAACGATACGGCTGGATTAAGAACGTGCTGTTTCTTGCCGACCGTACCGCGCTTGTTACGCAAGCAAAACGCGCCTTTGCTAACTTGATGCCAAACTTATCGCTGTGCAATCTTGTGGAGAATAAAGCGGATTATTCTGCACGTGCGGTTTTCTCCACATACCAAACCATAATGAACGCCATAGACAATACCCGCGACGAAAAGGGCAACCGCCTTTATACCCCCGGTCATTTCGACTTAATTATTGTTGATGAAGCTCATCGCAGTATTTATAACAAATACAAAGATATATTTACCTATTTTGACGCGCTGCTGGTAGGTTTAACCGCCACGCCAAAGGATCAGGTTGACAGTAACACCTATGAAATTTTCGGTCTTGAAGTGGGCGTTCCAACTTATGGCTACGAATTATCGCAAGCTGTGCAGGATGGTTACTTGGTAAACTATATATCGCCCGAAATAGAGCTTAAATTTATCAGCCAGGGAATAGCCTATGATGAGTTAAGCCCGGAAGAAAAAGAAGAATATGAAAACACCTTTGCGGATGAAGATGGCAATATCCCCGATTCTATAGACGCAAGCGCTTTAAATGAATGGGTTTTTAACTACGACACTATAAAGAAGGCTTTGGAAGCCTTAATGAATTACGGACAGCGTGTAGATTATGGCGCGAAAATCGGCAAGACCATTATCTTCGCCAAAAGTCATAATCATGCCGAGAAAATACTCGAAGTTTGGAACAAGGAATTTTCCAATTATCCCGCACATTATTGCCGTGTTATCAATAACAGCATAAATTACGCGCAAAGCCTTATTGATGATTTTTCCGAACCGCAAAAATTCCCGCAGATAGCTATTTCTGTTGATATGCTTGATACAGGTATTGATGTGCCGGAAATACTTAACCTTGTTTTCTTTAAAAAAGTGTTCAGCCGCTCAAAGTTTTGGCAGATGATTGGGCGCGGTACGAGGCTTTGCCCCGGCATTATTGACGGTGAGGACAAGAAGCAATTTTACATCTTCGACATTTGCGGAAATTTTGCTTTTTTCCGCATGGGCGCAAAAGGAATTGAAATAAGAACGGCAGCCACATTGCACGAGAGAATGTTTAACACCAAAACTGAAATGGCGTATAAATTGCAAGAGCTAACATTTCAGACAGATGAATTTAAAAATTATCGAATGGAGCTTGTGCTGGATTTAATTGCAAAAATAAAATTGCTTAACAGGGATAATTTCGCGGTTAAACAACATTTGTGTGTAATTGATAAATTCCAGAATGAAGGCGATTTTGAAACGCTGACATATGAGAATACTCTGCAAATTGCGGAGCATATCGCGCCGCTGATTCCTCCTTTGCAGGATGAAATTTCGACTGTTCGTTTTGATATATTAATTTATCAGATTGAGCTTGCGATGGTTGCGGCTAAATCATATAAAAGGGCAAAAAATGACCTTATTAAAAAGGCGCAGGAATTATCAAAGTACGCAACAATCCCGGAAATTGCGCAGCAGAGCGAATTGATTAATCAAATACTTAACAACTCGTATTTAGAACGCGCCGGGGTTTTGGATTATGAAAACATCCGTATTAAGCTTCGCAGCTTAATAAAGTATATTCCCTATGATGAAAGGGCGCGTTATGACACTAATTTCACCGATGATGTTATATCCATTGAATGGAACGAATCGCAGCTTGATAATGATGACCTTGCAAATTACAAGAAAAAGGTGAGTTCCTTTATTACGCAAAACCAAAACATACCCGTAATTGCCAAGCTGAAGGGAAATTTACCGCTTACGCCGAGTGATATAGATTCTTTGGAAGATATCCTTTGGGGAGAACTTGGTACGAAGCAGCAGTATGATGCTCAGTATGGCAAAACGCCGTTGGGCGAATTAGTGCGCTCCATTGTAGGGTTGAGCCAAAAAGCGGCAAATGACGCATTCTCAGAGTTTCTGAATGATGCCGCGCTTGATAGCCGTCAAATGCATTTTGTGAAGCAAATTGTCAACTACATTGTGAAAAACGGTATGATGAAGGATTTGGCTATTCTACAGGAAAGCCCTTTCTCCGATTCGGGCAGGATAAGCGAAATATTTGGCGATACAAATGTGTTTATAAAACTGCGAACGGTTATTGACGGCATTAATTCTAACGCCGCAGCCGCATAACAGCCAAGTAAACTGAAAATCAGCCAAAATTTGAGCGGGCGGATTTATCACAAGTCTTGTTTCTTACAGATAGTTATTAAAAAGGTGATATTTATGAATGGTTTACTAATGTTTCAAAAAAAGCAAATTCAATTCTTTGAAAAAAATTGCGAACTTGCATTGATTGCACCCATTTTGTCGGGTATTTTATATAGCACAAAACAAGAAGCCATTTCAGGATATGGAACACATAAAGAAATATTGCTGCATCAATTAGCGCGAATTTACAAAGATCATGATGGAATGTACGGAATTTGTTTTGAATATGCGGTACATCATGCTATACGCAGAAATGAACCTTCTGTAATTTCAAGGATAAATCAAGCTTTAAAAATGTGCAATGTTTTGGGCAGTCAACCGAGTTCAGTCCATTTGGGTTTTGAAAAATCTAACATTCTGCAAATCACTTCCGAGGCAAAGAAACATTTTACGTCAAATTCAATGTTAATTTTTGATGAAAAAAAAGAACCAATACGAATACTTGATGAAATTGATTTAATTGAAAAATCTTTTAGGCAGAAAACGCAAAGAAACTTGTTAAAAGCGTATATGAGTGATATTTGGAAATCGGATTTATTTATAGGTAACACAGATTCTGACATGTGGGTTGCCGCTTCGGTAAAGGTTCGCCCCAGATATTACACATATTACAGAGGCGTCAGAATTGAAATAATCCCCGCACGATGGAATAAAGAAGATAAACAGGTATATAAGCATAAAAACGGTATGATTTATTGTTATTTGCCTTATGATAATAATTTTGTACAACACTTCTATACCACATGGATTATGGTTAGTAAAGTTCTGAACAGTGACGCTAAAGTTCCGGTAGAGCGATACTTACCATTGCCCAAAGAACGAAAAATGGCTCTTTATTTAGAGAGCAGAAGAGAATACCCTGTATACAACATAATAGAAGAATTAAATGCAATAGCGCAAAACGATATTATGTTACCTATACCGCCTGAAAAAAAATTAATTGAATTAAGCGATAATAAAGAATCACTTGCTCAAATAATTATTATGCCTGCTGCTCGTTTAATACGGGATTAGCTTTTGCGCCTCGTGCCGCATCAGCGCCGCGTAGGTATCGTTGTAGAATTCATGTACGTTTGTGTAGAGCTTAAATTGCATCGTAAAATCACCTTTTTCTAATTTACTTCCCTATTTTCTCGATATCGTAAGGCGTTTGCTGGTAAACGTAATAGTTCAGCCAATTTGAAAACAGCAAATGCGAATGCGCGCGCCATGTAACAACCGGGTTATTTGCGGGGTTATCGCCCTCAAAGTAATTTTTCGGCATTTTTATGTTTTGCCCCTTTGCCAAATCCCGCTCGTATTCTTCCTTTAGCGTCAGCGGGTCGTATTCGGAATGGCCGGTTACGAATATTTTCCTGCCGGTTTTATCCGCCGCGATATAAACTCCGCTTTCATCCGAATCGGACAGCAGTTCCAAGGATTTTACCTTTACAATATCCTCCCGCCGGATTTCCGTATGGCGAGAGTGCGGCGCGTAAAAAACATCGTCGAAGCCGCGTGTTAACATTGCGGTTTTACTCAGTTTTTTGTGCTTGAATATGCCGAACATTTTCTCGTTCAGCGGGTACTTTGGTATGCCGTAATGGTAATAAAGCCCCGCCTGCGCTCCCCAGCAAATAAAAAATGTGCTGTTTACGTTGGTTTCGCACCAATCCATAATTTTTGTAAGCTCCGGCCAGTAGTTTACGTTTTCAAATTCCAAATGCTCTATTGGCGCTCCGGTAATTATCATTCCGTCAAATTTTCTGCCGCGTATATTTTCAAACACCGTATAAAAAGCCGAAAGATATTCCTTGGATGTGTTTTTGGATACATGGCTTTCCATATGCAAAAGCGTTACCTCCACTTGCAGCGCGGTGTTGCCCAAAAGCCTTAAAAGCTGAACCTCGGTTTCCTGCTTTTTGGGCATAAGGTTTAAAACGCCTATTTGAAGGGCGCGTATATCCTGCTTATACGCCTTGCTTTCATCCATTAAAAATATGTTCTCCAAGCTTAAAATCTCCTTAGCCGGCAAATTGTCCGGCACCTTTATAGGCATATTTACTCCTCCGGCCGTTTTATATTTTGTAATTCAAGGTATCCCTCGGTTTTAATGTTTAAATGCAGATCCGCAGTTGCCCTTTCGTGGGTAGCCGCCAAAAATATGTTTAATTCCGGTACGGTTTTTTCCGCAAGCAGTTTTTTTATAATTTGCGCAGTCAGTTTTATCCCGTTCGATTCAAGCGCGTTTTTCCAAATTGTAAACTTGCAGCCTCTTCGCCATTTGGCGCAGAAAAACGCTTTTGAGTTTTCAAGTATATCCCCGCTTTGGCACAGAGGGCAAACGCCAAGCGAATTATCCGCTGTGCCTGCCGCCGAGGTTTTGCCTTCGGCTGCGCCCGCCGCGCCTTTCCCTCCGGCGTTTCCTGCCGCCGTTTTCCCTCCGGCGGAATCAGCCGCGCCTTTCCCTCCGGCACTGCCGCCAGCCGCGTTTTTTGCTCCGGCGTTTCCTGCCGCCGCTCCATTTCCCGCCGTCCGTTTCCCCCTCCGCCCTTCCTCCGGGAAGGTTACGCCCTGGGCTTTATTTGCGGATTCGCCCACAATATAGTAAACGTAGCGGTTTATGCTTTCCATAAAGCGCTTGGGTTCCATTTTGCCCTTTGCGATTGAGTTTAAACCTTTTTCCCACCGCCCTGTGGTTTCAGGGGATTTTAATTCCTTGGGCACAACCTCTATTAGTTTCATTCCCTTTTCCGTTGGGGAAAGGGTTTTGCCAAGCCTTTCAATGTAACCCACATCAATTAACCGCTCAATTATTGCCGCGCGTGTTGCCGGAGTGCCAATGCCGGAATCCTTCATTTGCTCCTTAACCGTTTCGTCCTCGGCAAACCTGCCCGCGTTTTCCATTGCCGAAAGAAGCGACGCCTCCGTGTAGGCTTTGGGCGGTTTGGTTTTCTTTTTTTCGGATAAAACGTCTTTTACGGCAACGGCCTCGCCGGTTGTAACCTGCGGCAAAACAGGCTCGCCCTCGGTTTTTTCATCCTTATATAATTCCATAAAACCAAGCTGTATAACCGTTGTGCCCTTCGTTAAAAAATTTTCTCCCGCCGCTTCGGTTATAATTTTTGTAACGCTGTAAATATAATACGGATAAAAAGCCTGCAAAAACTTACGCGCAATAAGGTCGTATACTTTTTTCTCGTCCGCGTTTAGAGTTTCCAAGTTTATTTTTGCCTCGGTGGGAATTATTGCGTGGTGGTCGCTAATTTTGGAATCGTCAATAATTCGTTTCGTAAGCGGCAGTTTTTCAAGCGATTTTACATACTCCGCGTACTGCGCGTAAGGCGATTGGGCAAGCCTGTCCAAAACTGAGCCGATTTTACCCGCCATATCGCTTGAAAGATACCGGCTGTCCGTTCGCGGGTATGTTATCATTTTGCGTTTCTCGTATAAATCCTGCGCAACTTGCAGGGTCTTTTTCGCCGAAAAGCCGAACTTTTTGTTCGCGTCGCGCTGAAGCTCCGTTAAGTCGTACAGAAGCTGAGGCGGCTGTTTCTTTTCCTCGCTATCAATTTTTTTAACCTCGCCCTTTATAACCTCGCCGCCAACCCCGCGCAGTTTTGAAACAATGGCTTCCGCCGCCTCCTGAGTATCTATCGCGGATTCCTCATTTTTATCTATCCAAAGCCCAAAATAGGCCGCGCCGTTTTCTTTTTCAAATTCGGCCTTAACATTCCAATAATCCTTGGGAACAAACGCGTTAATTTCCTTTTGGCGTTCGGCAATTAACGCAAGCGTTGGCGTTTGCACGCGCCCTATTGAAAGCAGAGCGTCATAGCGCAAAGTGTACGCGCGGGAGGCGTTTATGCCAACAAGCCAATCCGCTTCCGAACGGCATTTGGCGGAATAATATAAGTTGTCGTATTCGGAGGAATCTTTTAACTTGGCGAAGCCGCCTTTTATAGCGGTATCCGTCATGCTTGATATCCACAGCCGTTTTACCGGCTTTTTGCATTTAACCAGGTTGTAAATATACCTGAAAATAAGCTCCCCTTCGCGCCCCGAATCCGTGGCGCAAACAATTTCCGAAACATCGTTGCCGTTCATGAGTTTTTGCAATATTAAAAGCTGGGATTTTGTGTTTTTAATACCCTTTAGTTTAATTTCGGCGGGGATAATAGGCAATGTATTTAATTTCCACTTTTTCAGCGCCTCGTCGTAATCCTCCGGGTCGAATAGTGTAACCAAATGCCCTATAGCCCACGATATTATATACTCGTCCGAAAACAAAAACCCGTCGCCTTTTTTGCTTGCGCCCAAAACCTTGGCAATATCTCTGCCAACCGACGGTTTTTCCGCAATAACAAGTGTTTTACTCATTTTTTCACTTCCTTTGAAACGGGCTTATACATATCCTCCAAAAACTCCGTTGGCGTTGCCTCGTTTTCGTAGCGGTTTTTAATAAACGAAATAAACAAAAAATCCTTTGCCCTTGTTGCGCCAACGTAAAACAACCTGCGCTCTTCCTCTATTTCGTCCGCGGTTTTACTTTTTTCGTGCGGTATCAGCCCGTTTACCGCGCTTATTATAAATACAACCTTATATTCCAGCCCTTTTACGCCGTGCATTGTGGAAAGCACCACGCCCTGCGGCTTGTCCCGGTTTATGGGTTTAACCTTTGCCGCCTCTTTCGCAATTTCCACATGCCCCAAATAATCCTCAATTTTTTCGAAGGATTTCGCGCCCTCCTGAAGCTCGTCAATTATTTCGAACAAACCCTTGGGGCGTATTTTCCTGTACTCGCTGTAGGATGTTATGTAGCTGTTGTACCCTATTGTTTCGCGGATAAATTTAAACGCGGCATACGGCTTAAAATTTTTCATCGCGCCAAGTTGAAATAAAAGCTCGGACAGACGCGCCTTTTGGTACTGCTGCAGTTTTTTGTTGGAAATTAAGCTGCCTATAAGAAAATCGTCCTTAGCTTTTTTCGCTTCGTTTATATAAGCCGTATTTATATATCGCGTTGGCCTGTTAATAATCCTCGCCGCTTCGTCCTTGCGGGTTTTATCCAGCGCAAGGGCTAAGTAGGAGGTTATATCCCGGCAAATCCAATGCTCGTAAATGCTCGGCGCTTCGTCCTTTACCTGAAAGGGGATGTTGTGGTTAACAAAGCTGTCTATAAACGCGCGCGACTGTATGTTTACGCGGTACACCACCGCCATTTCGCTGTACGGCATGTGCCGCGAAAATTCCAGTATTCGGTTTGTTACCGTTACCGCCTCCGCCTCGGTATCCTCGCTGATAAGTATCCGCGGCATTTCGCCCCCGCGCCCTGTGCCTTTTATATCCTTTCCGTACCTTATTTTGTTTTTGTTTATTATCCGGTTGCAAAGGCCTATAATTTTTTCCGTTGAACGGTAATTAATATCCAATACAACGGTTTCGGTGTTTGGGTATTCGCTTGGAAAATGGAGCAAAAATTCCGGACGCGCACCGCGGAAACGGTAAATGCTTTGGTCGTCGTCGCCCACTATAAAGAGGTTATTTTCGGGAGAAGCCAAAAGGCGTACGCATTCATACTGAATTTTATTTATGTCCTGAAATTCGTCTATTAAAATGTATTTATACTTGCCGCGCCACTTTTCAAGCGCGTTACTGTTTTCGGATAAAAGCTCGTAGCATTTCACCATCATATCGTCAAAATCTATTTTATTGTGGTACTTTTTATAGTCCTCATACGCGTTATAAATATCCTGAAAGGTGGAATCCGAAACTTCCATTGAGTGGTAATCCGCAAGGCTTATCATATCGTTTTTAATAAAGCTTATTTCGGAAGATACGGTTTGCAGCGTTTCCTCGTCTAAATTAGCGCCAACCTTTACCGCCAAGTTTTTTATTACGGCTTTGCGCTCGTCCTCCAAAACCACATTGTTTGTGCGGTAATCGCTGTAGGCGGAAATTATTTTGTAAAAAAGCGAGTGGAATGTGGATATAAAAACGCCGCGCGCATTTGAAACGCTTTCAAAACGGCTTTTCATTTCAAGCGCCGCCGCTTTTGTAAAGGTTATTACAAGGATATTATCCGGATTTACGCCGTACTTTTCTATAAGAGCTTTGGCGCGGCGTATTATTACCGTAGTTTTGCCGCTTCCGGGGCCCGCAAGCACCATCATAGGGCTGTTTAAATGGTTTACCGCCGTTTCCTGCGCAGAATTTAAAATGTTCAAATAACACACCGTCCAATGTAATCTTTATTTACAGAGCCTATCGCCTGCAATTATGCTTATGTGAATTCCTGTACTTTGCCTTTCTTGTAATTAAGGCTGTTTTAATGATTGCTATTACGCCCTGCCGTAGAATTTTTAATTCCGGCTTTTACGCCTTTTAAATATTTAGCTCTACTGCTATTTGAACTTATGAAATAATTAGTGACATATATATGTCACTAATTATTTCAAATGAAAGCGCCGCCTTATTCTTCAAAGGCGTCGCAATTCCATATGTTTTTTTGTTGAGGCGTGAATAGTCACTCCCCTATTGTGCCACACTTTTTGGATTTATGGAAGGGGATTGACATTAAAATAAAAGAATGCTAATATCCTGTTTATAGATAGAGGTGCGGTTTTAAATAGTATCAAAGCGGACGCGGCTGGCGCGGGTGAAGCTTTGAGAAAGGGAAAACCGCCGAAGAAAGCGTTTGCCCGCAAAACGCTGTTCTGGTTTGCCGGTTAATAACCGGAGAACTGTCATCATATAAAATGATGGAGAGCTATCTGTAAGTTTATGTTTTTTTGTGAATTTACAGCCGGCTTACAGCCGGTTTTTTATTGTTTGTACAATCTATGAATATAAAGAGAGGGATTTTTATGTCTGTATTTAAAGGTTCGGGTGTTGCAATTGTAACGCCTATGGGAAATGACGGAAGTGTAAACTACAAAGCTTTGGAAGAGTTAATTGAATTTCAGATTAAAAACGGAACGGACGCAATTGTTGTTTGCGGCACAACGGGCGAGGCGTCCACATTAAACGACGACGAACAGCTTGAATGCATCCGCTTTGCCGCGAGCGTCGTTAACAAAAGGGTTCCGGTTATAGCCGGGGCGGGTTCGAACGATTCTTTGCACGGCGTAAAACTATGCAAGGGTTCGCAGAAGGCGGGGGCGGACGCTCTGCTTTTGGTAACGCCGTATTACAACAAATGCACGCAAAAGGGGCTTATAGCGCATTTTAAAATGATGGCGGCTTCGGCGGATATTCCCGTTATTCTCTACAGCGTAAAATCGCGGACGGGGCTTAACATTGAGCCGTTAACCGTGTATGAGCTTTCGAAGGTTGAAAATATTACGGGAATAAAAGAAGCCAGCGCGGATATTTCGCAAATTGCGCATATAGCCGAGCTTTGCGGAAATTGCGGGTTCGACCTGTATTCCGGCAACGACGACCATATTGTTCCGGTTTTGTCCTTGGGCGGCGTGGGCGTAATTTCCACAACGGCAAATGTTGTGCCAAAAGAGGTTCACGATATCGTAATGAAATTTTTGGCGGGCGACGCCGAGGGCAGCCGGGAGATTCAGTTTAACATAAACCCCCTTGTAAGGGCGCTTTTCAGCGAGGTTAACCCCATACCGGTAAAAGCGGCGCTTAACCTTATGGGCTTTAACGCGGGCGGGTACAGAATGCCGCTGTGCGAAATGGAGGCTACAAATTTGGAGAAACTAAAAATAACGATGAAGGACTACGGGCTTATTTAGCGAGGAAAGCCGCAATCCAGGGAGAGGAACAAAAGCTATGACGAAAGTAATAATGAACGGATATTTGGGGCAAATGGGGCAAATTATAACATCGCTTGTGGATAAAAGAAGCGATATGGAAATTGTTGCGGGCATAGATATTGCGCAATCTCACAGCGCGGCGCTGTTCCCCACATTTTCCAATATCGCGGACTGCGATATGCCCGCCGACGTTATAATTGATTTTTCGATTGCCGACGTTGTAAGCCAAATTGCGGATTATTCCGCTAAAAAAAATATACCCGCGGTTATATGCACCACGGGGCTAAGCGACGCGGTAAAGCAAAAAATAAAAGAGGCTTCCGAAAAAACCGCAATTTTTTATTCGGCTAATATGTCTATTGGGATAAACCTTGTGGCAAATATGTTAAAGCGCATGTCCAAACTTTTGTTTGACGAGGGTTTCGATATTGAAATATTGGAAAAGCACCACAACCGCAAGGTAGACGCTCCTTCCGGAACGGCGCTGCTTTTGGCCGATACCGTAAAGGACGCTGTTGGCGAGGATTTATCCTACATGTACAACCGTTCATTAAAAAGCGAAAAACGCGGCAGAAACGAAATAGGAATACATTCCGTACGCGCGGGTACCATTGTTGGCTACCACAGCGTAATTTTTTCCGGCCGCGACGAAACAATAGAGCTTAACCACGAGGCGTTTTCCAAGGAAGTGTTTGCGGCGGGTGCTATTAAGGCGGCCAAGTTTTTAAAGGGGAAAAGCGCCGGGCTTTACGATATGCAGGATATTATGGATGAGCTGTAAGGGAAATTTACATTAATGCGTGTGTATTTAAAAAACAAAAATCCTCTTATTGTAAAAAGCTGCTGTAACTTTACCGCGCTTGAAAACGCTTGCGCCGATTACATAAATTCTTGAGAGCAGGATTGTTAACTGCGAAAAACTTTCAGTTTACAATAAATAATTTTCCGTATATACTTACGCTTGAAGCAATTACCGAAAACTAACTTGAACCGTGCTTATTTTCGGTAGTTGCTTAAATACTCCGCAAAGCGGAGATAACTCGGAGGTTATATGGAAAACACAAAAGAAACAAAAAACGCTTTCATCACCGAAAGCACAGAAGAATTAAATAGCGGCAAAGCGCTTCCGTTAAAAGCTTTGAAGCTTCAAACGCGGCAAATTGCCCTATGCGGATTATTCGCCGCGCTAACTGCGGTTCTTTCGCCGTTTTCAATCCCGATTGGGCCTGTTCCAATTAATTTAGCCACATTTTCCGTAATGTGCGCGGGCGCGGTACTTGGCGCGAAATACGGCTTTATAAGCCAGCTTGTGTACCTGCTTGTAGGAGTTCTCGGCGTTCCGGTTTTTTCGAACTTTTCAAGCGGCCCCGCAAAACTTATTGGCCCCACCGGAGGGTACTTAATAGGCTACCTTGCCGCCGCGTGGCTTATAGGTTTTATTACGCAAAGGGCGGCAAACAAACGCCGCGTAATTATTCCGGCTATGGCGGCGGGCGCGGTGTGCTACTTAACTCTCGGAACGCTTTGGTATATGTATATGGCAAAGGTAAATGCAGCCGGGGCGCTTGCGGTGTGCGTTATACCGTTTTTGCCGGGCGATTTAATAAAGCTTGCCGCCGCGTCGGAAATTGCGTACCGTGTGCGCGGAATTTTGCGTTAAATAATTTACGTTAAAAGGCTGGTCGCGCGGGAAAAGCGCCGCGCTGCTCGCCTATGCATCCAGAGGCTGGTCGCGCGGGAAAGCACCGCGCTGCTCGCCTATGCATCCAAAGGAGATTATGCCATGAAAACCGAAATAACCCTAAAACCCAAAACCATACCCCTAACCGAAAACGTTGACGTTCTTGTTGTGGGCGGAGGTCCCGCCGGTATTGGCGCGGCAATTTCGGCGGCGCGAAGCGGCTGCAAAACCATGCTGCTGGAAAAACGCGGTTTTCTTGGCGGAAATATTACAGCCTGCTACGTTGAAAACTGCAACCATTTTTTAAACGGAACCGGTTTTAAGGCCGAAGGGCTTTACGCGCAAATAACCGAACAGTACCACAAAATTTATAACAGCCACGATATCCGCCCCGGAAATTCGAAACGGTTCTCAAGCGAATACCTTAAAATTTATTTGGACAGGTTAATTACGGAGGCGGGTATTTCGGTAAAATTCCATTCGTTTGTAAACGAGGTTGTTATGGACGGCGGCAAAATAGAGGCGGTTATTATCCAAACCAAAAAGGGCGCGGTTGCGATAGGCGCAAAAATAGTAATAGACGCCACGGGGGATGGGGACGTTGCGTTTGCGGCGGGCGCGGAGTTTGAACAAGGACGCGCCGGAGATAATTTGTGCCAGCCGGGAACGGTAAATTTCCGTATAACGGGTGTTAACGTTAAAACGCTTACCGAAAACGGCGATATGTTAAACCGTATAGGAAAGAAGTTCCATGACGATTACCGCGCGGGCATAACCGGTCTTAAATGCAAGCGGCAGGATTTGCCGTTTGGCAGGCTTACGCCGGGCGGGCAGGTTTCCTATATCAACTATTCCTGCGAATACAAGATAGACCCTACCGATATTAACGATTTAACGCGCGGCGAAATAAAGTGCCGCGAGTATATAATGGAGTTTTACGAATACATGAAAAAGAACATGGAAGGGTTTGAGAACGCGGAAATTGCCTCTATCGCGCCGGAAATAGGTTTTAGGGACAGCCGCCGCATAAAAGGCGAGTACACACTCACCCTTAAGGATATGGAAAGCGGCAGAAAGTTTGATGACGCTGTTGTTACCTTCCCCAAATTTTACGATATGCTATCGCCCGACGGTAATATGGACGGGAACGGTTCGCTTGAAGGAATGGGTTTTAAAGGTCATATTTTTGTTCCGATAAAAAATTCCGAAACATTTCAAGTGCCGTACCGGTCGCTAATTCCCGCCGGTATAGAAAACATGCTCGTTGCCGGGCGCTGTATCAGCGCGGACCACGTTGCCCAAAGCGCGGTACGCGCTATTTCGCTGTGTATGAGAACCGGCGAAGCGGCGGGTTACGCGGCGGCAATTGCGCTTAACTGCGCAATTGCCGTAAGGGATGTAAACCCTAAGCGGATACAGAATAAATAGTTGCCGCAACAATTTGGCTATGCTATAATTACTCAAACCAAAGAAACATACAACCTTACGAACCGGGGAGTTTTATGCGGGGCATGTTTATTTCTATCGAAGGCGCGGACGGCGCGGGTAAAAGCTTACAGGCGGCAAAACTTTCGCAGTATTATAAATCCCGTAATATTAACGCCGTGCTTTTAAGGGAACCGGGCGCAACGCGTATAGGGGAACTTATAAGAAACATTATTCTTGATAAGAATAATAATGAAATGAACCCCATTACGGAAATTTTGCTTTTCGCGGCGGCGCGGGCGCAAATTGTGCGCGAGGTTATAAAACCTTCGCTTGAGGCGGGCAGCGTTGTTATATGCGAACGCTTTACGGATTCCACATACGCCTATCAGCATTACGCCAGAGGGCTTGATAAAAACATGGTGCAAACCCTTAACGAATACGCAACGGGAGGGCTTTATCCGGATTTAACATTCTTCCTCGATATCCCCCCGGAAGTTGCGCTCTCGCGTAAAAAAAAGCAGGCATCCCTCGACAGGTTGGAGCTTGAAGGGCTTTTGTTTCAGCAAAAGGTTTACGAAGGTTATAAAAAAATCTCTTCCGAAAACAATAGGGTAATAACAATAAACGCAAGCCGGGAACCGGAGGAAATTTTTCTTTCCATTATAAAAGAAATTACACTTAAGGAGGAAATCCAATGAAACTTGTTATGGCAATTATTCACGACGACGACGTTTACCATGTTATGGATACGTTAAACGAAAAAGGTTTTTCCGTAACAAAGCTTGCAAGTACGGGCGGGTTTTTACGCGCGGGTAACACAACGTTAATATCCGGAGTTGCGGACGAACGGGTTGTGGAACTTATAGACATCATTGAACGCAAATGCAAATCCAGAAAGCAAATAACATCGGTTAATTCCACCCATGTAAATTCCACGGAAGGTTATATACCGTATCCGGTTGAGGTAACTGTTGGCGGCGCAACCATTTTTGTACTAAATGTTGATGAATTTAAAAAGGTTTAAAGCCGATGTTTATATAAGGGGGAATATAATCCGTAAGAGGGTGTTTGCGTGGATATAAAAATTTCCGAAATGCAGCAGGTGGTGCAGGCGGAATTGGCGCCGGTTAAAGAAAGGGATGTTGGCGGGGATTTTTCCTTTACCTTAAACCGCGTTGCCGAGGAAGGGCTTGCGGAACGGTTAAGCGGCTTAATTGAAGATATTACGGCGGCGGGCAAAAAACTTGCGGACCACATGGATATTTCCGACATGAAAAAGTACCGCGGCCTTGTCAGCGATTTTTTAAACGAAGTGGTAAACAATTCCCACAAATTTTCAAGGGAAAACTTTTTGGACAGGCGCGGACGCCACAGAGTGTACGGCATAGTAAAATTGGTAAACGAAGAGTTGGACACGCTTGCGCAGGAAGTTCTTAAAAAAGAAAAAGACCGCATAAAAATTCTCGACAAAATAGACGAAATACGCGGCTTACTGCTCGACGTTATGATATAAGGCGGTTTTTTATGTACAGTTTCAGCGATGTTTACGGCAACGAGCTTACGGTTTCTTATTTAAAGCGAGCGGCGCAAACTAAAAAACCTTCTCACGCCTATATAATTTCCGGCGCGGCGGGAAGCGGCAAAAAACTTATAACCCGAACCTTTGCCAAGGCTTTGCAGTGCGAGGAAACTTACGGCGCGCCTTGCGGAAAGTGCGTTTCATGCCGCACGTTTGATTCTATGAACCACCCGGATATTATTTACGTAACTTCCGCAGCTAACGCAAAATCCATAGGTGTGGACGACGTACGCGCTCAGGTTTTGGATAAGCTTTCCGAAAAACCGTTTAAATACCGTTTTAAAATTTTTATAATCGAAAAAGGTGACACATTAACCCCTGCCGCCCAAAACGCGTTGCTTAAAGCTTTGGAAGAACCGGCTTTATACGGGGTTTTTTTAATTACGGCGGCAAATGTTGGTAAGTTTTTGCCCACGGTATTATCCCGCATAATTGTTTTAAAAACAAAACCGCTGCCAATGGTTTCGGTATATAATTACTTAACGGAAAAAGCGGGAGTGCCGGAAAAAGACGCAAGCGAAGCAAGCGGCTATTGCGAGGGTTATATCGGCAAGGCTCTAAGCCTTTTAAACGACGAGGAGTTCGCGCAGCTTAAACTTGCGGCGGAGGATATTATAAAAAACACCCGCGAAACATACGCCGGAATATTTGAGGCGGCAAAGGAACTTGAAGCTTATAAGCCCCGAATGGCTGAGCTTTTAAGCATACTGCAAATTATGTACCGCGATATAATAATATATAAGGCGACAAAATCCGAAAAGCATTTAATATGGAAGCAAAACATTAACTGTACGAAGGAAAACGCGAGTAAATTCGGTATGGACATACTGCTTAAAAAAATGAACGCGATAACATACACAATGGATATACTGAGTAAAAACGCGAGTTTCGCAATTTCCGCGGATGTGCTTATGATGGATTTAAACCCGCTTGCCGAGGAAATTTAACCGAGAGGAGAAAACATGGTAAACGTTGTAGGTGTAAGGTTTAAAAAGGTAGGAAAAATATATTATTTCGACCCGGAGGATCAAATAATACCAAGCGGGGAATCCGTTATTGTGGAAACAACGCGCGGTTTGGAATTCGGCACGGTGGAGTTCGGCAACCGCGAAATTGACGATAACGAAATTGTGCCGCCGCTTAGAAAGGTTATTCGCATAGCTACCGAAAGCGACATAACGCAGGAAGCGGCAAACAAAGTTAGGGAAACCGAAGCGCACGGTATTTTTATAGATAAGGCGCTTGAACATAAGCTTGAAATGAAACTCATAGACGTTGAGTTAACGTTTGACTTAACAAAGATTATATTTTATTTTACCGCGGACGGGCGGGTGGATTTTCGCGAGTTAGTAAAGGATTTAGCGGCAATTTTCAGAATGAGAATTGAGCTTCGCCAAATAGGCGTAAGGGACGAGGCGAAAATTTTAAACGGAATAGGAATATGCGGGCGAACCCTGTGCTGCGCAACCTTTTTGGGGGATTTTCAGCCCGTTTCAATACGTATGGCAAAGGACCAAAACCTTTCGCTAAACCCCACCAAAATATCGGGAGTATGCGGGCGGCTTATGTGTTGCCTTAAATACGAGGAAGAAACATACGAATATTTAAACCGCGATTTGCCGAATGTCGGCGATATAATTTTAACGCCCGACGGCGAGGGCGAGGTTTTATCCGTAGGAGTGCTTCGCCAGCTAATCAGGGCGGCGGTGCGCAAACGCGAGCAAGACCCTGTTACGGTGGATTTTTACTCAATAGACGAAATTAAAACCATTGTAAGAAAAGCCGTGCCGCCAAAAGACGACGGGTTTGACGGCGGTTTTGCGGATGTGTAAAATTCCGCGCTTGAAATGTTTTATACTGCAATATGAAAAAAAGGAGAACGTATAAATTGACTTCGGGCATTTATATACACATACCGTTTTGCGTTTCAAAATGTAATTACTGCAATTTTCTCTCCTTTACGGGCAAGGAAAATATTGAGCTGTACAAAAACGCGTTAATAGCCGAAATTAAAAACAGCTCGAAGCAAATAACGCTAACCGAAACAATTTATATTGGCGGCGGCACGCCAACAAGTATTCCCCTTAATTACCTTACGGAAATTATCGGCGCAATCGTTTCCTATCCCCTTGCCGAAGGTTTGGAATTTACGGCCGAGGCAAACCCCGGTACGGTTAACTATGAGGTTTTGCGCACTCTTCGAAATGCGGGAGTTAACAGATTAAGTTTCGGCCTTCAAACAACCCACAATTCGCTTCTTAAAAATTTAGGGCGTATACACACGTACGCGGAATTTGAGCAAAACTATTTCACGGCAAGGCAAGCCGGTTTTACCAACATTAACGTTGATTTAATGTACGCGCTTGCGAACGAAACCGCAGACCATTTAAAGCGGGATATCGCCCGTATAATTTCGCTTTGCCCGGAGCATATTTCGGCGTATCCGCTTACCATTGAAGAAAATACGCCCTTTGAAAATTTAAAGCCCGCAGACGATAGTTTAGTGCTTCAAATGTTTGATATTATAAAGAACGAACTTAAAAAAGCGGGATATAACCATTACGAAATATCCAACTTTGCGAAGGATGGCTTTGCTTCAAAGCACAATTTGGCGTATTGGCAGCGTAAAAATTATTTGGGAATGGGCCTTGGCGCGCATTCTTTTTTTAACGGCCGCCGCTTTTCAAACACCGAGGATTTAAACGAATATATCGCAGCTTTTGGGGAATTAAAAAAACTCCGCCATACGAGCGTTTTTATTGAAAAAACGGACGCTATGGAGGAGTTTTTCTTTTTGGGGCTGCGCGTGAGGGAAGGCATAGCCCTCGCAGCGTTCTTGAAAGAATTTGGTGTGCCCGCCTACAGCGTTTTCGGTGCGGGCATTAAAAAAATGATTGATTATAAGCTTTTGCAAGAAAGCGGCGGCAGGCTGTTTTTAACCGATAACGGAATAAACCTGTCCAACCGTGTTTTCACCGAAATATTTACGGCGCGGGAATGGCCGCGTTCATTATAAACTGGTAAATCAAACCTATCCTATCACATTTTCACCGGAATATTTACGGCGCGGGAATGGCCGCGTTCATTATAAACTGGTAAAACCAATCCGTTGGGGCAACGTCGGTAAACTGCGCGGTGCCAAGCGGAGCAAGCGTGCGTTTGGAGGCGAGCGCCGTCATTGTTACGGCTTCCGCTCTTGTAACCTGCCTGTCCGGCTTGAAGGTTTTATCGTCGTAACCGGAAATTATGTTGTTTTGCACGGCTATTGTTATATATGTTCTGCCCCAGTGGGTTGCGATATCCGTAAGGCTTACGTTAACGGAATTGTTGGGCACAAGCGAGTACGCCTTATTTACAATTACCGCGAATTCCGCTCTTGTTATGCCATTGAACGGTTTGAAAGTACTATCCTCATATCCTGTAATTATTCCTCTTGACGTGCAGAAATTTATTGCGTTCGCGGATGTAAAATCTGCGGGCATATCCGTAAATTTAAGCGCGGATTCGTAAGTTTTACCCTCTCCCATAAGGTTATAAATCATTTTAACAACGTCGAGCCTTGTCATGGGGATATTCGGCGCAAAGGTATAGTTGCCGACGCCTTCGGTGTAAGGAGCTTCCGCCCTAACCTCCGGCACAACTACCACCACAAACGAATCGCTTCCGGTAACGGTGTGGGTAAAGCCTGTTGATTCAAGCTTATAGTTTTCCGGCAGTTTTAAATCCTCCGCGTTAATTACGGTTCCGGTGGCGCAGGTAATATCCTCGCTGCCGATAACCGTGCCATCGGAAAGCCGGTAGCTTATTTTAATTAAAACGTCCTGACTTGTGATAAATTCCTTCGCCAAGCTGTAGTTGTAACCCTGCGACGTTCTGGCGTAGGCGCGTACATAATACTTTGTGTTAGGCAAAAGGTTAATGAGTTTTACCTCGTAATTTCCGCTGCCCGCGGTATCGGATGTTCGGTAATCGCTGTTATTAATTGTGGGCACGGTTTGTGAGGAAGAATATACCGCGCCGCGTTCTGTAACGTTGTAATAAATGTCGTTGGAAATAGTTGCCCTGACGGTTGCGGTGCTCTCGCCCACATCAACTATTTCGTTAACGGTTGCGTACGAGTTTTCCTCGGTTACGAATGTGCGCACACTGCCGTAGGTGTAGCCGTTTATTGTGTTGTAATACGCGCGTACATAATATGTGGTGCGCGGGGTAAGCCCTGTTAAGCCAACGGTATATTCACCCGGCTCGTTTTTTTCGTGCGCGGCGTAAAGGCTGTTTGAAATATCCGGCATAGTGTTTACCGCGGAATAAACCACGCCGCGCCCGCGCACGGTATAATCCGGAATGCCGGGTATCCTGCCGCCGACGGTTGCGGTTGTGTTGGTTATTTCGGTTGCCGGAAGCGTTTCTATTGAATCCTCGTTTTGAGTTTTAATTTTTCTGCCTTCCTCGGAGGAATAATACGTGCCTGTATTGGTTTTTACATATGCGCGTACATAGTATTCGGTATTTTTTTCAAGGTTTTCAACGGTAACGGAAATTTCGCCGGCTGCAGCTCCCGTTCCGGTATTTTTATCCGCGTTAACAACTATTACGTTAACGCCGTCTATCGCGGGTTTTGTTGGGTTAACCGCGTTTGTTGCCTTGGATAAAACCACGCCGCGTTCTATTAAAGTATTTACGCCCTGCGTAGGTACGTAAATTGTAAACTGTGCGCTCTGCGAACCCACAAAATCCTCGGATTGCAGCGTTACATACGCGCCCTGCTGTGCCAAATTTACCGTTGTAACCGCGCCGTATGACCTGCCGTACGCGTTAGCGGCGTATGCTCTGAAATAATAGGTTCCCGCCGTATAGTTGGGTATTGCGACGGACGCTTCAAAAATTGCGTTTTGAGTTCTAAAGGTTCCCTTAAGCGCCGGGCTGTTTTCAAACGTCGGCGTATTGTTGCTGTTGGAGTAAACAAAACCGTAATCCGTTAAAGCGGAGTTTCCTATATTGCTTACCGTGCCCTGCGCGTAAATTGCGTTGCCGGAACGGTACGCGGTATCCGTTGTAACTGTAGGCGCGCCAACCGAAGCCGACGAGCCGTTATGGGTATACATGGGGGAATAGGCGTATTTTATTGTTCCACCCGAATCCCTGTAGGATACAAACGCCTTAATGTAATAACGGGCGGTTGTAAGGTTCATAATCGCGGCGCGTATTATACCTCCGGAACCGTATGTATTGTACGCGATTTGCGTATTTGCCCCTCCTACCACGGGGTTGGTATCGGTTGTTGAATAAACAATACCCGCCTCCGCCGAAAGCGTAACGGTACTTCCCGCTGTATATTTTGCCTCAACCGCGGCGGCTGTGCCAAGAACCGAGGTTACCGTTAAATCGTAAACGGAAACGTCCGCGCCTGTTGCGGCGGTTGTAAAATTGGTAACAGCCTGGGCAACCGTGGTTTGGCTTGCGCCGTTGTAAAACTGTGCGCGGGCGTAATAAGTAGTGTTTGGCAAAAGCCCCGTTACGGGAACTTGTTTTACGCTGCCGGTGTAGCTTGTAATTGTAAGCTGCGCACTATAGGTTCTAAAATCGCTCTGCGTTGAGATGTCCAAATAAGCTTGGTCGTAGGTTTCGTTTGCAGCTAAGTTAATTGTAACTGTTGCCAAAGCGCTGTTACCTGTAATATCGGAAAAACCGACGGTTGCGGTTGCGGCGGTAACCTGAAAGCTTAAAGCGGATACCGCGATTATAAATACAAGTAACGCCGAAATTATTTTTTTTGGTTTATAAACGGAAAACATTGTTAATCATCCTTTCTTTTGATTTTAAATAAAGCGTTTAATAATTTAATGTTTCTCAGGCAATTCTACAACAATTACAGACGTGAGTAAATACATATTGTTGCGAAATATATCGAAAGTGTGCAAAAGTAAACAAACTGTAATCTTTTTAGCTCTCAAATACCAAATTCTGCGGGTTAATGTAAGGTCTTGCCGCAAGAAGCCTTTTATGTTCCGCCTTTGCGTTTTTAAGCACATTTTCGTTTGCAATTAAATTAACCGCGGTAAGCACCAAAGTTTTTCCGGCAACTTCCATAGCCTTATGCCCTATACTCATGCCGGAGCATACCGTAAAGGGCCACGAATGAACGGATGAACCTACCGGCGCGCAAGCGGCAAAGAGCGAACCCATTGGAGCAACCCAGCTTGGGTCTGCGGAATCGGTAGAAAATAAGCCTATTCCGTTTTCAATCATATTTTCGGAAATGCCTTCATAAAGCGGGGTTTCCAGAACACGCGGGTCTGTAATATTATATATAGCCATCGTTCTTGCCTTGTCTATCGGCGAAGTATCCTCATCAAGTTTTGCGGCGAACGCTTTTTCCTCTTCCGTCCATTTTGGCGCACCCACTTTTTTTAAGTTTTCCAGCATACATTCCGATATCGCCTTATTCGGCAAAACTTCGGAACAAGCCGCGCCGTATACAATTTCAACCTCTGTTTCGGTTGCCATCGCTATGCCTTTGGCAATTTTGATCATGCGGTTAATGACGTTTTGCGAATCCTCACGCGAGGCGGCGGATACGGCGTAGAAAATTTCAGCGTATCCGGCAATTACGGTAGGCAATTGCCCTCCGCCGTTTGTAATCGCGCGGGATATGCGAATATGGTTATCCGGAATTAACTCACGCATATACTTTACCGCAATATCGGTGAGAATAACGGCATCCAGAGCACTGCGCCCAAGGTGAGGCTGGGTTTGCGCGTGGGCGCTTATTCCGCGAAACCGGAAGCGCAGTTCGTTCAGGCGCAGAGTTGACGCCATGCTTACATATGTAAAGTTTTGCGGATGCCACCTTAAAACGGCGTCCGTCCCGTCAAAATCCCCGTTAGCTGCCATTTCCGCCTTTGCCGCACAGCACTCCTCCGCAGGGCAACCGTAATAACGCAGTGTACCTTTGATATTCAACTTTTCCATAACTTCCTTTGCGGCAGCGGCGGCGCTTAATGTTCCCGCGCCAAGCAGGTTATGCCCGCAGGCGTGCCCGTTTTTCCCTGTGGGTTTCGGCGCATCCGCAATTTCATAACCCATATTAGGCAGAGCGTCGTATTCGCCCAAAAAACTTATAACCGGCCCTGTGCCGTTACACCACTGTGCAACAAACGCGGTTGGCAGGTTTTTAAGCCCTAACTTAACCGTAAAGCCCCGCGATTTAAGTTCGTTAGTTAAAGCCTCGGCGGAGAGCGTTTCCTTATAGCCAACCTCCGCCAAATTCCAAATACGGTTGCTTAAAGCAATTAACGCTTCCCGGTTCTCATCAAACCAGCCGGATATAATTTCAAATACTTTTTCGCTGTTATAGTTTTTATTCATGTTAACCGGCAACCTTTCTTTTTTTTCGCCGCGATACTTATAAGCGCATACAGTGCGCCCGCCGCGAAAAATCCGTTTAACGCGGCAATACCCCAGTTAACCAAAGCGCCTATAGCGGTACCCGCACCCCATGCGGCAAACGCGGCGGTATTATAATCCGGCATATTTTCAAACGCTTTTTTAAAATCACTTTGAATAACTAAGTAATGGCTTATAACAACGCCGCCGATTGGGGGAATTGCCGTGCCGATAACGTTTATAATACCGATAAAGGTTGTTGTGAAGTTACTTAACATTAAGAATAAACCGCCGGCAGTTGAAACAATACTTAAAGGTATAATAAATGTTTTTGCCGTAACATTCCCGGACGCTGCTTTTTCAGCCTGCTTGGGGAAAATATTAAATATATTTATAACGGAAATACAAACAAGCATAATGCTCGGCGCTCCGGAGGATAACGTAAGCAAAAGGTACAACACGTAAGCCGCGCCTCCCAGCCCCATAACGGATAAAGCGCTAACCATATCGCTTTCCCCGCTCGCCAAGGATAAAAACATACCCGCGCTTTCCAAACCCGCCACACACATAAACGCGGCAAATGTTACTATAAAAATATAGCCCGGTTTTTTAACGAAACGCGTAATGTCGGGGCTTATTGTTGCGCCCGTCATCCAGCTTGCGCAAACAAGGGATATTCCGGCGAAAACGGGCATATGAAATTGCGGCGCGGCTTCAAGTACGTTTGAAAACCCATTGACTTTTTCAATCATAATTAAACCGTAAACAACAAATACCAAAATTGCCGGAATCGCGAATTTGCCAAAATAACTTATGCCTTTAAAACCTGTCATATTTATGGCCGTGGTAATTGTCATGAATATAAACAAAGCGGCTATGCCAACCCACTTAGGAGCGCCGGGAAACACTGCGTTTGTCATGTTTCCCACAAGAGCGCAGTAAACCGCGCAAAAGAGAATAACAAAAAGCCCCGCGACAGATACGGCAAGAACGGAGCCTTTTTTGCCAAAAACAGGTTTGTATGTTTCGCCCGCGTTTTTCCTCGTTTTATAACACAAATACCCCATAACACCGGCGTAGAGCGCAAGTATAATGTTCCCGGTAATTATTGCGGTTAATCCGCCGGCGAAATCCAGCCCGTTTCCTATTGAGCCGCCCAAGGTAAAGGCAGTAGCGCTTAACACATAACCGGCAAGAACCGCAAATACGCTGCCAATACCGTTCCCTTCTTCTTTCACTTTTCTTCCTCCCGCCAACTTTTCGTATACGCTTTCACAATAAGGCATTTCCGAAACCGCAAATAGTGTGAGTTTCTGCCGCCGGGCAGCTTACCGCAGATTATATCGTATTTTGCAGCTTAGGGCAAAGAGATAAAGCTGCCGCAATTCTTTTTTCGCAAATGATGACAATTGAGCGTCCCATCATTTAAGCTGCTAAACGTATTTTGGGCGCAAGAAAAGCCGTTAAGCGGCTTTATACTGTCACTTAACGGCTTACAAGTACCGAAATACAAAAAATATTGCCTTGCTTTGGGTTTTACGTTTTGGGCAGTAATGTTATGACGCTTTAGCGGATTCAAGGATTATTCGGCGCACTTCATCAACAGAAATACCAACCTTTTTGGCTATATCCTTCTCATCAAGACCGAATTCACTGCACATTAGCACCTTACCTTCATCCCGGCCCTTTTCCATGCCTTTTTCCATGCCTTTTTCCATGCCTTCAGCCCTACCTTCATCTCTGCCTAACAAAACCGCTGCTTCTAACGCATCCATCGTATATGCCTCCTTGTCTATATCAGGGTTCAGTTTGTGGTAATGTTCAAGAGCGTCTTTAAGAGTGTAATCACCCGTTATTTGCCTGAACTTATCCGTTAATATTTGCTGCAATGCCT
>JAISVZ010000202.1 GCA_031271295.1 Clostridiales bacterium
TTAATCCGATATTTTTTATTTCTTCCCATTTTGTCCACCGCCGTTTCTTTTATTATAACATAAAACGGCGGTGTTTACTACATATATTTCCTAAATTTCAATGGTACGTTACACTAGGCTAACGCCTAAGTTGTGAATCTTATTTTAGCAAAATTTAATCCCGCAGCGCTCTTTGTTTTTATTGCGTTAGCGGGTTTTTTATTTTATGTGAGCAAACCGGATGTATGTAAAACATATTGTTTTTGCTGATAATTACGCCGCCAACAAAGTTACAAAGCTGCTTGTAACCACGTTTCCCGCGAATACTCGGTAGCGTTACAAGCTACTGCACAAATTTTGCCGCCTGCAAAGTATATGCATGAATAGGCTTCGGTGCAAATTATATCGCTTGCCGATATATTTGCGCCGGAGCCTACTTTTTTATCACAGGCAGCCACAGCTCAATAAACCTCTCTTCACTACGCGGGTTTTTATACCAATGCGTAAGCGTAATTTCCGCACCTCCGGCAAGCTCATAACCGGAGGATGGCAGCCATTCGGTTATAATTTGTCTGTGAAGCTCCATGTGCAGCATTGTTGGATATTTTGCCTTTTCAGTTTCAAATACCGCATATGCGGTTTTGGGGATTTCAATCATTTCAAACCGTTTCGCATCTTCTTTGCCAAGAACACTGTTATCTTCGATATGCTCGCGCATATAGCAGGGCAACAGCGCGGCGATATAAAAATCATATCCGCTGTCGTCAATATTTGTAATGATGTTATAAATTGCTGTACAGTCTTGCGCCATGCCCTGCAAAAGATATTGATTGGCGCGAGTATTACAGAAAAATTCCCTTTCCTGCTCCCAGCGGTTTCCGGGAGCGCCGTCAAAATGCCGGGCGTATCCGGTGTAAATTTGGGCTTCCTTCTCTTCAATTCTGTAATTCATAGTATTGCCTCCTTCTAAGCTTAATTTAAGATGAAGGCGTGAAAAGGATTTCAGCACAGAGCCATTTTCACGGGCCGCAGACGGGTTTACACCGTGAAAATTAGTAAAAGCCCGTGAAAAACTGTCCGGGTTTTCGTAACCGTATTTAAGCGCAACATCAATCACTTTGTTATCCGCGTTTTTCAAATCGTTGCCCGCAAGCGTTAGCCTTCGTTTGCGGATGTATTCGCCCAATGTGTACCCGCACAGAATTGAGAACACGCGCTGAAAATGATAGCTTGACGAATAGGCTCTTTTAGCTGCTTGCGAGTAATCAATATCATAAGTTAAATTTTCCTCAATATAATCAATCGCTCTGCTAAGCCCCGTTATCCAATCCATTCTCTCACCCCTTTTTCATCAATTATAATTGAAAGCGAAATATTTGCCCAACATTTTGTGCCAAGTAACGCAAGGGAACGCGCCTAAACCGAAAACGAAATTTCGCGGCTTATATATGCTGCCGCTTTGTTAACATTTAGTTCAATTTGCTTCATAGAATCCCGCTCTCTAAGCGTAACGGTATTGTTTTCCAACGTATTGTTATCTACCGTTAACGCATAGGGCGTGCCAATTGCGTCGCCTCGCCGGTAACGCTTTCCTATGCTTCCGGCATCGTCGTATGATGTCATGAAGTGTTTTTTCAGCACGGCGCACACCTGTGAAGCTTTTTCGCTGTGATGTTTTTTATGCAAAGGCAAAACACTAACCTTATACGGAGCCAAAAAAGGCTTTAACCTTAATACCAGCCGCGAATCGCCGTTTTCGAGTTTTTCCTCTTCAAGAGCGTCAAACAATACCGCTAACAGGGTTCTCCCCACCCCGCATGTTGATTCAACAACAAATGGAATAAACCTCTCATTTGTCTTTTCGTCAAAATAGGACTGGTTTACGCCGGAATACTCCTGATGCCGCCGCAAATCATAATCCGTCCGGTTATGCGTGCCGTTAATCTCTCCCCACCCAAACGGAAAGAGATATTCAATATCGCAGGCGGCTTTGGCATAATGCGCTAACTTGATGTGGTTGCAAAATCTCAAATTGGATTCGCCAATTCCGAGGAATTTAAAAAAATCAATACCGTGCCGTTTAAAATAATCGTAGAGCTTTTCATCTTCGCCCTCTTTACAAAAAGTTTGATATTCCATTTGCTCAAATTCAACTGTTCGGAAAATAAACTTCCCCGGCGTTATTTCGTTTCTAAACCCTTTCCCTATTTGCCCTATGCCAAATGGCAGTCTTACGCGCATCGACCGCAGTACGTTCAGGAAATTTACGTATTCGCCCTGTGCGTTTTCCGGACGCAGGTAAACCGTTGACGTACTGCCCTCGGCCGCGCCTAACTGAGTATTTAACATAAGGTTAAACCGACGGATATCGGTGAAATTTGACGCTCCGCATTTCGGGCACGGCACTTTGTTTTCATTTATATATGAAAGCATTTCTTCCTGTGTCATACTGTCCGGCTCCGCAGATTCGTCAAACGAATTTATCAGGTTATCCGCGCGGTGTCTTGCCTTGCAGTCCTTGCAGTCCAAAAGTGAGTCTGTAAAGTTAGCCAAGTGCCCGCTTGCTTCCCATACTTTTGAGTTCATCAAAATATCCGCGTCAAGCTCGTAACTGTTCTGTGCGTTTTGTATGAAAAAATACCGCCATGCGTCCTTGATGTTGTTCTTCAGCCTTGAACCGAGCGGTCCGTAATCCCATGTGTTTGCCAAGCCGCCGTAAATTTAGCTGCCTTGAAAAATATACCCGTATTGATTGCAGTAACTTATCATCTCCGTTAGTGATAACTTGCTCATTTTTATAACCTCCTTTGGCTGCATGGGCGAGCAGCGCGGCGACATTCCGCGCGACCAGCCCCTGGCTGCATGGGCGAGCAGCGCGGCGACATTCCGCGCGACCAGCCCTTGGTTGCATGGGCGAGCAGCGCGGTGCTTTTCCGCGCGACCAGCCCTTGGTTGCATGGAGGAGCGGCGCGGTCATGTTACGCGCGACCCGCGAATGGTTGCATGGGCGAGCGGCGCGGGCCGTT
>JAISVZ010000083.1 GCA_031271295.1 Clostridiales bacterium
CGCAAAAAATACGTCAATGAAATTGGCGCGGTGTTCGGGCAAAAATCCCAGCTTATTTGGGATATTCCGCCCGCGGACAGCTTTCAAATGAACAAGGCGATTTACGGCATAGAGGATTCCGTTTACAAAAAGCGCCTTGGCGAACTTACGGAGCTGCTTGAATTACAGGATATAATAGTTAAGCCCACAAGGGTTTTATCCTTGGGCGAACGCATGAAGTGCGAGTTTATTATGGCAATGCTACACGGCCCGAAAATAGTTTTTTTGGACGAGCCGACAATTGGGCTGGACGTTATCGCCAAAACCAAAATCCGCGAATTTATTAAAAGCGTAAACGCGGCGGGCACGACGTTTATTTTAACAACCCACGATTTGGAGGACGTTAAACAGCTTGCGCACCGCGTAATAATAATAAACCACGGCAAAAAGGTTTTCGACGATACTCTGGGAAGTTTGCAAACCAATTTGGGCGAGAAGAAAATTGTGGATTTAATTTTGCGCGAGCCGTTTAACGGATATTTGCCCGAAAACGCGAAAATAACGGCGCAAAAATCGGAGCTTGAAATTACGCTGGAGGCGGATGTGGCGGATATGGATATTTCCGCGTTTATCGAGGGGCTTTCACGGAATTTGGGGTTTACGGATATATCTATAAGGGAACTGCCTATGGAGCAGATTATTACGCAGATTTATAATTCGCAGGGGTAGGGGGCTTGCCGGGGGAGGGAAAAAATGTGCTTTTTCATCGTGGGGCTTCGGATAATTTACAAATTCATAAGGTTGCGTTTTCTTTTTTCTGGAATGATGATATTAGAGTGTCATTGATTTATACAATGATGTCATTCTTTATTATTGCTTTTTTCTTGATATCTGGCAACTTTTATGCCTTATTATTCAAAGTTGCAAGTGTTGTTACGAAAATTTGAAATTTTCATTGCTTTGATGTTTGTATACTTCTATAGTTTCAGTTCAGCAAAAAAATCGCGTTTACGATTCAAATGGTTTGTGTTTCACAAGTTGGGTGTGAAAATTGTGACAGGTTTTCTGCTGATGTCAGTTAATGCTCAGATCAAAACGATAAAACGGAATCCGAACGATTGTAATTTGGAAAACTTGAAAGTAGGCTATTCAACCATACAAAAACACTATTGACACAAAGCAATACCTTCGTTAAAATATGCATTATATACAAATTTGGACTAATTGGGAGGATTATTTATGGGCAGTTATGTAGAAAGGAATCTACAAAAGGAAGAACATGTTGTTTTAGTAGCCAAAACTCATTGGGCTGTATTAATTCCACACATTCTATTGATGTTTGTATTAGTCGGCTTTTTGACAATCTGGATACCGTTGATTGCTTTTTTTACAACGGAATTGGGGTTTACTAACAAAAAACTGATTGGTAAGGTTGGATTAATAGCCACTAAGTCGGTGGATTCCCCGTTAAACAAAATAAACAATGTTTCAGTATCCAGCGGGTTATGGGGAAAGATTTTCAACTATGGAACTCTACATATTACTACTTCTTCCGGTGCATACCTTTTCGTTGGTGTTGCAAATGCAGAGCAGTTTAAAGCTTCACTGATGGCACAGGTAGATCAATTTGACGAGGATCGAATAAAAAAACAAGCAACAGAGTTAGCAAATGCAATGAATAAGTAATGAATAAGTAATGAAAAACACCCAATGGAATTTACAGCCGTTGGGTGTTTTTTATTAAACATATTTTTCTCAATTAAATTCTTGTTTTCCTGATAAGAGTAAGAGCACGGTATCGGAGCATTTTGTGATTTGTTTTCCGGGAAACTCAAGATATATTATCTTTGTGTACGTTTTGCGACTCCTTTTGTTTCGTGAAGGAAAAAGTTCAGTGGTAATCACGATACACTTGTATCAGATATAAAAGGAAAATATTTCGAGTTGCTTATTTCGCAAGTGTAGTTTTATACATGGTATGCCTTGCGATAAATTCAGCTAATTATATTATCTGCCGAAGCTGTCAAGAGACAACAATTTTTAATGGAGGTTTTAGGGATAACTACTGTTAGCAATCCATGTTGCAACTAAAAATCCTTGCATGGTCAATATTTAATTTTCAAACAGCGTAATTCTAAACTTGAGTTTAGGCAATAATAATGCTATGATTGCATACAAAAGATGGTAGATAACAGCATAACTTATATGCACTACATTGTTCATTTTAAACAATATACCAAGCGGTAACAAACGGAGCGGAGGTTGCGAAATGCTGACGAAAATACAACAAATTATACACGATGGCGAGGGTATCGCCGCGGAATTCAAACGCTGTACAAATAAACTTACAAACAGCGTTTATGAAACGGTTTCGGCGTTCTCAAACCGATACGGCGGCTATCTTCTGCTTGGTGTAGACTTATGGTAGCGCAAATTCATCAGCGCAAAGCGTCGGATTATTCGGAGCGCAAAATTTATCCCTACGCCAAAGAAAGCGATTTTGAGTTTGAGCGTTTAATGCCCCTTGTGCGCAGGCTTGCCGCATCTTACCGCACCCGTCATCCGTGGGAGAAAATGAGCGACGATCAAATTATTAAAAGCGCGGGGCTGTACCGCACTGAACCCGAATCCGGCAAATCCGGATATACGCTGGCGGCAGTTCTGCTTTTTGGGCGCGAGGAAATTATTCGCGCCTGTACGCCAAACTATGTTACCGACGCAGTCTACCGGCGCGAAAATCCCGACCGGTACGACGATAGGCTTATGGTAACGGCAAATTTGATTGACGCTTACGACCAATTGATGGAGTTTATCGGCAAACATACGCTCGACAGATTTTTTCTGATCGGAACCCAACGCGTAAGTGTTATATCTTGGATTGCGCGTGAGCTTGTAAGTAATATTCTTGTTCACCGCGAGTATACCAGCGCGTACCCGGCGAAAATCATAATTGAGGACGAGCGTATTACAACGGAGAATTGGTGCCTGCCAAAATTCCCCGGCAAAATTGACCCCGGCACGTTTACGGCTTATCCGAAAAACCCGCTTATTGCAAACTTTTTCGTCAATATCGGGCGGGCGGACGTACTCGGCTCCGGTGTTCGGAATTTGTACAAGTATACAAAAATTTATTCCGGCGGCGAACCGGAACTCATAGAAGGGGACGTTTTTCGAACCACGGTTCCGCTTGGTTTATCGGACATTTTTATGCCCGATAACTTTCCCGTGTCCGATAAAATGTCCGATAAAGCGTCCGACGAGCTACCCGTGTCCGATAAAATGTCCGATAAAGTATCCGACGAGCTTCCCGTGTCCGATAAAATGTCCGATAAAGCATCCAACGAGCTTTCCGTGTCCGATAAAATGTCCGATAAAGTATCCGACGAGCTTTCCGCGACCGATAAAATGTCCGATAAAGTATCCGGCGAGCTTTCCGCGTCCGATAAAATGTCCGATAAAGTATCCGGCGAGCTTTCCGCGTCCGATAAAAAATACCGCGATATTCTCCTTTCGCATTTTTACAATAACGGTAACGGCGAAATCAGCGCAATGGACGCGGCGGCGCTTATTGGGCGTAGCGCAAAAACCGCGCGGCGCGTATTGCTTGCGCTTGTTGACGAGGGCTTAGCTGCTCCAATCGGAGCAAACCGAAACCGCAGATATAAAGCAATAAGGTAATACTAATTCTGTTTAAAAAGTTATTCGCCTCTTACAAAGTTATACGGCGAAGCGCACGGTTTGCCTTCAAGCGGCAAACCGCAACAAACACCTTTTAAAATTCCCGGCGTCGCAATAAAATTTTGCAATAAATTCCGCCGAGGTTCACTTTTTATATATTAAACATTATCCCCGCTGCGGCATAATGCGCGGCGTATCCCAACTATCCCTAACAACCCCCGGAAATGAGGAAAATTCATGAGTGAACCCAAAACCCCCTCTGTTCAAAAAAACTACACAACGCCGCAAAACATATGGTACGTAATATCCCGCGCCGCAAAGTGGGATTCGTTTTTTCTGCCTCTTTTATTAATGTGGTGCGTGTGCGAAACAGCCGTAAGCTACAACTGGACAATTTTCAGCAAATTGGTTATCGACCGGGTAACGTCAATGGGCAGTACATCCGGTCTTATTTTGCTGGTTGCGGCGGCAGCTTCCGTTCAGCTAATCCTAACGCTGTTTAACGCTATAGGGCAGCGCAAAACATCATGGCGTTTTACCTTTACGCAGTCAAAGTTTATGGAGCTTAGGATAAAAAAGAGCATCACGATGGATTTTGAGCTTTTGGAAAGCGCGGAAGTTCTTGATATGCAGGAAAAGGCAGCGCGTGCCACAAACGGAACTCATGAAGGTATGGGCGGCATGTTGCGCCAAATAAAAAACGCTTTGGCCGCGTTTTTCCGAACCGCCGTTTCGGCAGGGTTTTTATTGGCGGCGGACATAAGGCTTGTTTTGGCAATCGCGTTTTTTTCGGTCTTGTTCTATTTGGTTTTAAATTATATCAAAAAGATAGACAAAGAAACCGTTTGGGACGCCCTTATGCCGTTTTGGAGGAAACGAAACTATTTTATGTGGCATACGGCAAATTTTAATTCCGCGAAGGATATCCGGCTTTTTTCAATGAAAGGCTGGCTTGCGCAAAAATACAGGAAGCTTAACGACGATATGCACGAGTATATGAAGCTTAACAGAAAGCACTGGATAATCTGTAATATTGTAATAAGATTCATCGTTTTGGCGGATCAAATTGTTATTTATGCGTGGCTTATTACCTCCGTGCTTTACCGGGGCATGTCTATGGGGGATTTTGTGCTTTATCTTGCGGTTACGGGTCAGTTTTTCGGCGGCTTGTCAAATTTATTAGACGTTTTAACGGAGCTTAAAAACAAAAGCCGCCAAGTGAACGATTTCCGCTCGTTCGTGGAATTGGAGGACGACAACGAACCCGGCGCTACAGTGCCGCGTCCAAAATCAGGCGAAGGTAACAAACCCGGCGTTTCAAAACCACATCCTAAATTGGATGCCGATATTAAACCCGGCGCTTTAAATCCGTTTCCCGCGCTCACGAAGTACGATATTGCATTCGAAAACGTATCGTTCAAGTACCGGGGAAGCGAGAATTACGCGTTAAAGGATATGAGTTTAAAGCTTAATACCGGCAGCAAGCTTGCGATAGTTGGGCTTAACGGCGCGGGTAAAACAACTTTCGTAAAGCTTTTATGCCGCCTGTACAAACCCACAAAGGGGCGCATTCTTTTAAACGGCACAGACATACAACACTATAATAAGGAAGAATACTTCAAGCTGTTCGCGCCGCTTTTTCAGCAGGTTGTAACTTTCGCGTTTCCGATTTCCCAAAACGTATCCATGCTGACGCGGGAGGAAACGGATTTAAAACGCGCCGAAGCGTGCCTTCGTTTGGCAGGTTTGGGGGAAAAGCTTGATACTCTTAGCGGCGGTGTTAACACCGAACTTTTGAAGGTTCTCTACGACGAAGGCATAGATTTATCCGGCGGGGAAAATCAGAAATTGGCGCTTGCGCGCGCGCTGTATAAAGACAGCCCGGTTATAGTTTTGGACGAGCCCACCTCCGCGTTAGACGCTCTGGCGGAATACAAGCTATACATGGATTTTAACAGCATGATAGGAAGCAAAACGGCAATTTACATATCTCACAGATTATCATCCACAAAGTTTTGCGACAACGTTGCGATGTTTGCGGACGGGCAGCTTTGCGAATACGGCCCGCACGATTTTCTCATTCAAAAAGGCGGTAAGTACGCTTCGCTTTTTGCGCTTCAGGCGCAGTATTACCGGGACGGTTATCAAAACGGGGGCGGAGGTGAGGAAGCTGAGTAAAATTTCAAAAACTCTCGCGCTTTTGCTTGGCACCGCATGGCAGGTTCGCCGCAGGGTTTTCTTTTATGAGGCGATACGGGTTTTTACGCGGGTTGCGCGTCCGTTTGTAAACGCGATATTCCCGAAGCTTGTTATAGACGAATTAACTCACGGCAGAGATGCCGGGAAAATAATAATCTATGCTGCACTTACCGTTGTGCTTGATTGCCTGCTTAACGCCGTAACAGATATTCTGCACCATATTATTGAAAAACACCGCGATTTTTTAGACCGGCGTTTTGACGAAATGCGCACAAATAAAATAATGGAGATAGACTTCGAACATACGGAGGATCCCAAAGCGTTAGACCAGATACACAAAGCACAGGAAGGGCTTGCGTGGTATTCCGGCGGGCCGGTGGGGCTGATTAACGTTGTTTCAAATATTGTTACGGCGGTGTTTCAGTTTATCGGAGCGGCGGCTCTTTTCGCGTCCGGTTCGCCGGTTTTGCTTTTAATAATCGGGGTAACGGTGGCAATTCTTTCTTTTATGAACCACAAGCGAAACGCGATAGAAAACCGGCGCTTTTTAAAACTGTCGAAGATTAACCGCGTTACGGGTTATTACTTTTTCCAAATTACAAACCTGCGCTTTAGTAAGGACATACGGCTTTTCGGCTCGTCCGGCATGTTTTTGTCAAAAACGAGCTCGCTGATTGATGAAACGGTTAAGGCGGATAAAATTACGGAAAGCGACATGCTTAAATGCGATAAGGTATCCGTTTCGGTTCAGGCGGTATCCGACGGGTTTATTTATTTTACGCTTGGCTACGGCCTGCTGCAAAAACTTTTAACCCTCGGCGATTTTACGATGTTTGTAAGCCTTACGCAAACGCTTAAAAGTGCCATTGAAGAGATTATAAGAAATATTCAGGAAATTCATAAACGCTGCGCCTACGCTTACGAATTTGTAAAGTTTATGGAATACCCAAACGCGAAAATACCCGGAGAAAAAAAGCTTGAAATTAAACCCGCGTTTAAAATTGAGTTTAAAAACGTATCGTTCAAATACCCGCGCGCGGAATCCTATGCGCTGAAAAATATTTCCATAACGATAAACGGCGGCGAAAAGCTCTCCATTGTGGGGCTAAACGGAGCCGGCAAAACAACGTTTATAAAACTTCTGTGCCGCCTGTACGACGTTTCGGACGGGGAAATTCTGCTGGACGGGGTTAATATAAAAGAGTATGATTACGACAGTTATGTAAAGGCGCTTGCGGTTGTGTTTCAGGATTTCAGCCTGTTTGCGTTCTCCGCCGCGGAAAATATCGGCGCGTGTAAAAGGGAAGAGGTTAACGAAAAATTACTGAATGAGGTTATAAACCTTTCCGGGTTGCGCGAAACGCTTGAAAAACTGCCGGAGGGGGAAAATACGTTTTTGGATAAGCAGTATGAGGAAAACGGCACGGAATTTTCCGGCGGGCAGCGCCAAAAGGTGGCGATTGCGCGCGCGCTTTACAAAAACGCCCCGATAGTTATTTTAGACGAACCCACCGCCGCGTTAGACCCTATGGCGGAATACGAAATATACAGCAGTTTTAACTCCCTTGTGGGCGGGAAAACGGCAATTTATATTTCGCACAGGTTATCCTCCTGCAAATTCTGCGACAAAATAGCGGTTTTTTCCGAAAACACAATTAAGGAATACGGCACGCACGACGAGCTTGTAAAAAAGGAAAACGGCCTTTACGCCGAAATGTTTGCGGCGCAGGCGCAGTATTACAAAAATTAAAAAGAAGAGGTGAGCTTGCATTGCGAATTAAAATTACAGAAAACGGCCCGTACTTAGTTTCCGGGGGTATTCCAATCAAAGAAATGGTTATAACGCGGGTAGGGCATCATTACGAACTGCGCGAGGGGCGCGAATTGCCGCAATCCGCGGAATACGCGCTGTGCCGCTGCGGACAGTCGCACTCCGCTCCGTTTTGCGACGGCGTACATATGCACACAAACTTTTACGGGAAGGAAACGGCGTCCCGCGAGCCGTATTACAAACGCGTTTCTGACATTACATCCGGCAAAACCATGCATCTGTTAGACGATAACAGGTGCGCCTTCGCCCGCTTTTGCCACACCGAACGCGGCGACATTTGGAACCTTACCGCCAAAGATTCGGACCCGTTAAACCGCGAAGCGGCAATCCGCGCCGCCCGGGAATGCCCCGCAGGCAGGCTTGTGGCGGCGGATAAGGACATGAACCCGTTAGAAGAAGAGTTTGACCCTGAAATAATAATTATGCAAGACCCGGAGAAAAACGCAAGCTCCGGCATTTATGTTAAAGGGCCAATAACAATTGAAGCTGCGGACGGCACGGAATATGAAATCCGAAACCGCGTAATGCTTTGCCGGTGCGGAAAATCGGAAAACAAACCGTTTTGCAACGCCAACCATGTTCCGTTTGGTTTTAACGACGGGCATTTAACACATCAAAAATAAGCCGCACAAAAACGGGCTGCTGCAAACCGGTTTATGGTTCGCGGCAGCCCGTTTTTAATCCTTATATACTTATAACTGCGCAAAACGTTTTTTCATATAATTTTTAAACTGATGAAAAAATTTACTTGTCTTAACCGGATAAAATGTTATAATGTAAACAATATCCGTATTTATAATTCAGGAGGTAAGTTTATGGCCGAGAAAAAAGATATTTTGTTGGAATCCGGAACTAACGAGCTGGAGGTTATTGTCTTTACTGTGGCGGACAGACATTACGGCATAAATGTTTCCAAAGTTGTGGAACTTATTAAATATCAGGAAGTTACGCCAATGCCAAATTCCAATCCGTTTGTGGAAGGTGTGTTTAAACAAAGGCAGGAAGTTATGACACTTATTAACCTTGCGGCATATCTCGGGCTTCCAAATTCCGAAAACACCGAAAGGGATATTTTTATTATCACACACTTTAATATGATATCCACCGCATTTCACGTACACGATGTTGAAGCGATTGAACGCATATCTTGGACGGATATTGAAAAACCGGACGCTACAATTTACGGCGGGGTGGATTCTTTGGCAACCGGCATTGCCCACATTAACAACCGGCTTATAACGATTTTGGATTTTGAGAAAATCCTGGCGGATATAAGCCCAGGTTCAACGCTGAACGCGGGCGGCCTTAAACATACCGAGCATCATACCGGAAGCAATAAACCCATACTTATTGCCGAAGATTCAATGCTTCTTGAAAAAATGCTTATTGAATGCCTTGAAACGTCCGGCTTCGAAAATATTATCTGCTGTTCGAACGGTAAGGAAGCATGGGATAGGCTTCAGGAATTTAAAGCCACGGGCGATGACATAACAAAGCATGTTTCCCTTGTTTTAACCGATATCGAAATGCCGCAGATGGACGGGCACCGTTTGCTGAAACTTATTAGGGACGACGAAGTTTTAAAACCGCTGCCGGTAATAATTTTCTCGTCGTTAATTAACGATGAAATGAAGGTTAAAGGCGAAAGTTTAGGCGCTTCGGCTCAAATTTCAAAACCGGAAATAAACCGCTTGGTGGATCTTATCGACAAATATTTAGCTTAAAAATTACATAAAGCTGCTGCGCGGAAAATTGCCGCGCTCCGGTATTGCAACCAAAGCTGCTGCGGTAAATCGCGGCAGCTTTTTTAAAGGGCTGGTAGCGCGGGAAAACCGCCGCGCTGCCAGCCCTGCATCCAAGGGAGAATACAATGGCAAGAGTTTTTGAAACAGAAATTGAAATTACAGACGCGCTGTATCCGAATTTGGGTATAGCCTTTCAAAATGCCGTAAAAATTGCGGTTAAAAATACACTGCCCGGGCAAATTGTAAGGGCGCGGGTTAAATTTTCTAAAAAGGGTTCCGTAGGCAAAGCAACTCAAATTATAAAACACGCGGATTATGAAATTACGCCGCGGTGCGCGGATTTTGGGTTTTGCGGCGGCTGTGTTTATCAGAATTTAACATACGAAAAGGAAATTGAATTAAAGGAAAAAACCGTTTTGAATTTACTTAGCCAAAACGATGTGCAAGGTTTTGAATATTTGGGAATTATCCCGTCTCCGTGTAAGGCTGGTTATAAAAATAAAATGGAGTTCTCCTTTGGGGACAGCGAAAAGGGCGGAATTTTGCAGCTTGGTATGCACAAAAGGGGCGCTTATTACGAGGTGGTAACGCCGCAAAACTGCAATATTGCGGACGGCGACTTTAAAAAAATTGCGGATTTTACGCTTGATTTTTTTCGTAAAGAGGGCGAGAGCTTTTACCACAAAATGATGAAAACAGGAAGCCTTCGCCATTTGGTTATAAGAAAAGCGGCTTTTACCGGAGAAATTATGGTTAATATAGTAACGTCAAGTTTTGTGCGGGCAAACTTAAATAAATTTGCGCAAAATTTGGCGGAAATAAAATTTGACGGTAAATTATGCTCGGTTGTGCATACCGTAAATAATTCCTCCGCCGACGCCGTAATTTGCGAAGAACTTCATTTGCTCTGCGGCAGGGGTTTTATTACCGAAAACCTGCTTGGGCTGAAATTTAAAATAACTCCTTTTTCTTTTTTCCAAACAAATTCCCACGGAGCGGAAAAACTCTACGAAACCGTGCGGGATTATGCGGGAAATTTAAAGGATAAAACCGCGCTGGATTTGTACTGCGGCACAGGCACAATAACGCAAATTCTTTCTCCCTGCGTTAAAAAAATAACGGGTATAGAAATAGTTCCGGAAGCGGTTAACGCGGCGAAGGAGAATGTTTTGGAAAACGGCATTACAAACTGCGATTTTATTTGCGGCGATGTTTTATCGCAAATAAATGATATTGCGGAAAAGCCGCATCTTGTGGTGTTAGACCCTCCGCGCGAAGGCGTGCACCCAAAGGCAATAACGAAAATTATCGGCGTTGGCGCGGCGAAAATTATATATGTTTCCTGCAATCCGGTAACATTGGTGCGGGATTTGCGCATTTTTACGGAAGCGGGATATATGGCCGAAAAAATAACGCTGTGCGACATGTTCCCAAGAACCGCGCACGCGGAGACGGTTTGCCTGCTGAAAGGTAAAAACCATTAATAAAGAAAGGTGCGAAACTAAATGCCGCATAATTTTACCCTAACCGAAACGCAAACCCTAACCGAAATATCCACGGAAGCGTTCCTATACACGCATAAAAGCGGGGCGCAGCTCCTGCATTTAAAAAACGACGATAAAAACCGCGTATTCGCAATCGCCTTTAAAACACCGGCCGCAAACAATACGGGGGTGTTCCATGTTTTGGAGCACTGCGTGCTTGGCGGTTCGAAAAAATACCCGCTTAGGGATATGTGCAACGAACTTGGAAAAGGTACGCTTTGCACATATATAAACGCCATAACCTACCGCGACAAAACCCTTTACCCCGTAGCCGGCACGAACGAAAAGGAGCTCTTTAAAATGGCGGACGTTTATTTGGACGCTGTTTTTAACCCGCTTATAACCGAAAAAAAGGAGATTATGCTGCAGGAGGGCGTAAATTTCAGCATAGACGAAAACGGAAATGTAACCGGATACGGCGGAATTGTGTTTAACGAAATGTGCGGCACTTTTTCGGCGCCGGTATATTGCCTTGGCACAACAGCCAACGCCGAATTGTATAAAGGAAGCCGCTACGTATTCGACGGGGGCGGCAAGCCGGAGGATATACCGAAGCTTACCTACAAATATTTAAAAAAATGCTATAAAAAATATTACACTCCGGCTAACGCCTATTTTTATCTCTTTGGCGATTTGGACGCGGAAAAATATCTGAATCATATTGATAACGAATACCTTTCAAAATGCAAAAAACGCGGCCGCAGTATAAAAACGCCGAAGGTTAAACGCCGAAGCGGTCTTTCCGATTTAACCGTGCCGGTAAATTCAAACGATGAGGTTACTATAATTATGTTCTCCACAAACCTTAAAAATTCTCCGTTTAATTCAATGGCGCTTTCCGTGATTTTGAGTTATCTTTTTTTATATGAGTCGTCCCCGGTAAGGCGTGCGCTGGTTGATGAAAATCTATGCGGATCCGTTGATTTCTCATTAGGTTTTCACATTCCCGAATTAATGGCAAGCGTTACCGTAAGTAATTGCCCCAACCCGTTAAAGGCAAAAAATCGCGTTTTTGAAGTTTTGGAAAACGTATATTCAAGCGGTTTTGACGGCGAGCTGCTGGAATTAATGTACGAGCTTTCGGAATTTAATATACGGGAAGCGAATTTTGGCAATCGCGCAAAAGGCGTGCAGTATCTTATGGAAATATCATCCTCTTGGCTGTACGGCGGCTCTGCGTTTGCGCATAATTGGAAGCTTCGGGATTTGCTTGAGCTGAAAAATAATCCAAATATTTTGCGCGGCCTTTTACGCGATGTTTTCCTTAAAAACAAATACACATTAACGGCATTTACCGCTGAAAAACCGCATAGCGCTCATTTTAAAGCATATAAGGCAACCGGTGAAATGCTGAGGGAAAATAAAAAATTGCGGGAGCATTTAAATAAAAGCGAGGACGAAAAAGCGCTGTCTGTAATACCGGTTATTCCGCTTTCGGATATAGAAAAATTTGCCGAAAAAATCCCGTTCGATGTTGACCGCGTTTTAAGAATAAGCCGGACAATTCTGCCAACGGACGGCATAACGTATTTAACGTTTATGTTTGATATAAATGAGTTTACTCCATATTTTGAAAACTATTGTATCTTAATGAAGCTTTTAGGGAAAATAAATACAAAAAACTATAGCTTTGAGGCGCTCGAAAAAAAAATAGGAATGAATTTAGGAGGGCAATGGTTCGAATGCTGGGTTCACGATTCCGTAACCGACGAGAGTTACAACTCAACCTTCAACGTTATTGTAAAAGTTCTTGATAAAAATATAGAAAAAGCCTTTGAACTGACGAGAGAAATAATTTTGAACACATTATTCGGAGATATCGGCAGAATAGAAGCACTTCTCAGGCAGAGCATGGTAGGCTTAAAAGAATCGTTTATTACAGAAGGGAGTTCTTGGGCTATAAATTACGCGTCCGCGTTTTTGCGTCCATCATACAAATTTGCCGAAACTACCGGCGGGTTTGTTTTTTACGATAATTTACTGAAAATGACCGATACCGAAAAGTTATGCGAAGAGCTGAAAATTTTGCAAAAGTCCCTATTTACCAAGAAAAATTTCAGCTTCCATTACACAGCCTCCGCGCCCGGCTTAGAGAAACAAATATCGGATTTTTATGAGAGTCTGCCGGATTTAGGCCCGGATATTCAAAAACCTCAAACCATCGACTTCCTTGCCGGCTACGCAAAAAACTGCCGCTTTGTAACCGAAACGCCGGTTCATTATAACGCAATGGCGCTAAATTTTTGCGCGGGCGGCGCTAAATTTCACGGCTCGATGAATGTGCTTAGAAATATAATAGCATCCGAGCTTTTGGCGCAAAAAATCCGCCTTGAAGGCGGAGCTTACGGGTACGGAATGTCCCTTTGCAGCCAAGGAATTGCGTATTTACATTCCTACAGGGACCCAAACGTTGACAAAACCTACGAGGTGTTTAAATCAATCAGCCGCTTCACGGAAAACTTAAACCTTTCGGACAAACAGCTTTCAAGGTTTATAATAGGGGTTATAAACGGCGAGGACAGCCCAAAGCACGTTTATTATAAAGGAATAACCGCGCTTAGGGATTACTTGTCTAACAAAACTTACGAAGATTATCAAAGGGAACGCGAGGAAATTTTAGCTGCTACAAACGCAAAACTCAGAAGTTTAAGCGAAGCGTTTGTAGTTACGGATTCCAATTCCAGCATATGTACGTTTGGAAACGGCGAAATTAAAAGCGACTTGTTTACGGGCGGGGAGGTAAAAATAACATGCTGAAAAAAACGGATTATGATTACAACCTGCCCAAGGAACTTATTGCGCAAAAACCGCTTAAAAACCGGAGTGATTCGCGTATGCTTGTGCTTAATAAAACCACGGGCGAAGTATCGCATAAAAAGTTCACGGATATAACAGATTACCTATCGCCTGGGGATTGCATGGTGTTTAACAACACCAGGGTAATACCCGCGCGGCTTTTAGGCGAAACCGTTAAAGGCGCAAACACAACCGGCGGATCCCTTGCGGAGGTTTTGCTGCTTAAAAGAACAGACGCAAACCGGTGGGAAGCTTTGGTTAAACCGGGCAAAAAAATGAGGCAAGGCGCGGTTGTTTCCTTCGGCGGCGGAAAGCTTCAGTGCCGCGTAATAGGAATTTTAAACGACGGAATACGCGAAGTGGAATTTTCATATAACGGAATATTTGAGGAAATTTTAGACGAACTCGGCGAAATGCCGCTTCCGCCGTATATTACGGAAAAACTTGAGGATAAGGCGGTTTATCAAACTGTTTACGCCAAACACTCCGGCGCGGCGGCAGCTCCCACGGCCGGGCTTCATTTTACGGAGGAAATTTTCACACAGTTAAGCGATATTGGCGTTAAAACCGCGTTTGTAACCCTTCATGTTGGGCTTGGAACTTTCCGCCCCGTAAAAGAAGAAAATATTACAAACCACAAGATGCACTCCGAGTGGTACGAAATTGATGCCGAAACGGCAAATACGATAAATGCCGCTAAAGTAAACGGGAAAAAAGTTATAGCGATTGGCACAACAACGGTTCGCACATTGGAGAGTGCGGCGGGTGAAAACGGAATTATTAAGCCGCAAAACGCGTCAACGGATATTTTTATTTTTCCGGGGTATAAATTTAAAGTGCCGGACGCTATTGTTACGAATTTTCACCTGCCGCAATCCACGCTTATAATGCTAATTTCGGCCTATGCCGGAAGAGAAAACGTTCTGTGCGCGTACAACGAAGCGGTAAAGGAAAAGTACCGCTTTTTCAGCTTTGGGGATTGTTGCCTTCTTTTATAAAAACACAAAATCAGTTTATTTCCGTTATTGAATATTGCTGCTCTCCAAGCCCCAATTTCTCCAACTCGTCCAACTGCACAAACGGGTTTTTGCCGTGCAATCTTTCAAACAGGTGCCCGGTTTTACCGGAAAGGTTGTCCCCGCCGGGTACGCCGTTTGGCAGCAGGTTTTCAATTTTTATAGCGTCTATGGAAGCTTTTTCTATAGCTACGATATCCTTCGAAGCCATAATACCGATATCCGGCACAAGCGCCGGTGTGGATAAACCCCAGCAGTCGCAAATGGCGGTAATGTTTGTCAGGAAGTTAATGTAGAACACATGCCCCGGCGCAAACCCCTCAAGAACCTTCTGCGTACAAAGCGCCATACCTTTTTGGAAATCAGCGAAGCGTTCGGTAAAGCGGTTGTCGCCCATTGAGATGGAGCCGTTCGGGCATACCATTACGCAGTGCTGGCAGTTGGTGCAATGATGCAGGAAAACCTTGTAATTACCGTCATCGTCGAAACTGTTGGCGTTGTGGTTACAGCTTTCAACGCATTTTTTGCAGCGGATGCATGTCTCGCTGTTCCAGTCTATAAGCCCTTCTAAGCCGTGAATCTGCCCGCGTGTTCGGTCTGTTACCGCGCCCATCGCGAGGTTTTTGCACGCGCCGCCGAAGCCGCAAACCCCGTGCCCCTTAACGTGCGATAAATCTATCAAAACGTCGGCATCCATAATATGCCCGGCAACGTCAACATTTTTAAATGATTTAAAGTTTACTTCCTTGGGGTAAAAATACTTTCCGGTAACGCCGCAAACATCCACAACCGGGCAGCCCAGAGCTTCCTGCGTATACCCGCGCGATGCCGCGCCTTCCACGGTTTGGTCGCAAACGTAGGGTTTGCCGCCGTTTGCTTTAATTTCATCCGCCAAGGTTTTTACAAACATAGGGTGAATTGTTGTAAAACCTATTCCGCGCCCAACATGCATTTTAATTGCAACGATCTTTCCGCGCACAACTTCGCCCAGCCCCATTTTTTTAACAAGCCTTTCAAACTTCGCCGGCAGGGTATGCCCCGCCTCGTATTTACTGAAATTTACCGATGAAAACAATACTTCCGACACAAAATCGCTCCCTCTTATATTGTTATTCCCTCTGCGCAAAAGGCGCAAAGGGAATATTTAAATTATTATTTCGCCAAGTTAAACTTGCCAATTGTGTTTTTTAAAACGTCAGCCTGGCTTGTAAGTTCCTGAGACGCCGCAGCGCTCTCGATACTTATTGCCGAATTGGATTGTGTTACCGCCTGAACTTGAGAAATACCGGTTTCTATCTGCCTTATAACGGTATTTTGCTCTTTCGACGCTTTGGCTATTCTGCCTATAAACTCGGATACTTCGGTAATTTGGTTTACGACGAAATTAAGCCCGCTGGATGTTTCGTTGGCAACGCGCACGCCTTCCGACGCCTTTTGCACAGATTCCTCAATAAGGGAGGTGGTATCTTTTGCGGCGGCCGCGCTTCTGCTGGCAAGGCTACGCACTTCTTCCGCCACAACCGCAAACCCTTTGCCGTGTTCGCCCGCCCGCGCAGCTTCAACAGCCGCGTTAAGCGCAAGCAAATTCGTTTGGAACGAAATATCCTCTATAACCTTTATAATTCTTGAAATATTAACCGAAGACTCGTTTATCCCCTGCATAACCTCAAGCATTGCGTCCATCATGTGCTTCTCTTTTTGAGCGCTCTCTATTGCCTCGGCGGCAAGTTTGTTCGCGTTTGCGGCGGTTTTCTCGTTCTCCTCCGTTTGCTCGGATACATGGTGTATGGATTTGTTAAGCTCCAGCACCGCGTTATCCTGTTCGGAAGCACCGGCCGAAAGGTCTATGCTGACCTTTGCAATTTGCCGCGAACCGGAAGCAACCTGGTCTGCGGAGGCTCCGAATTCCGAAAACGCGTCGTTAAGGGTTGTAACAATTAAGTTGATAGCGTCTTTAATTGCGCTAAAATCCCCTATATATTCGCGGTTAATGGAAACGTTCAAATCCTTGCTGCTTATTTTTGTAAGAATATCGCTTATTTCGGATATGTAAGAAGAAATTGCGCGCTGCATGGCAATAATGGAGTTTTCGATTTTTTGGAAATCCCCTTTATAATTGCCGCCGGTTTTTACGCTCAGATGCCCTGTAGCCATAGTTTCAAGGATATCCGAGGATTCGTTAATAGGCTCCACAATCGCGTCCATTACCGAGTTTAAATCAGTTAAAAGCTTTTTCCAGTCGCCCTTGAAGTTTTCCGCGTTCGAACGCGCCCTTAAGTTGCCGCTAACCGCCGCCGCCGCAAGCGCCACTATTTCGCGGTCTACCGCTTTAACGTCCGCCCTTAGTTCTTCAACAGCTTCGTTAAGCATGGCCTTTTTGCCCGGAAGCCGCGCGTATACAGCCGCAAAGTCGCCCGCGCCGAAATGCTGCAACACATCGCACAAATCTAAAGTTTGCTTTAAATAGCTCTCTATCATTTTATTTGTAGAAGCCGCAACATCCCTGTAAGCACCGGAAAAAAGCGTTTCGTTAATACGCGCGTCCGTTTCGCCGTTGTTATGCTCTTCCGCCATCGTGTTCATCTCGTTTATAAGATGATCCAAAACCTTGGCAACCTTTCCAAACTGCTCCGTAAGTTCGCCGATTTCATCTCTGGCGGCGGCAGGCATATTTACGTTGATATTGCCGTTTGAAACCTCGTTTGCAACTGTCATTAGAGCTTTAACGGGTATTACCACGGAACGCACCGTTAATACCGCAAGCAAAACCACAATAAACAGCCCAAGGACAACCTCCCACACAATCAGGTTGTTTGACGCGGTCATTTCTACAATATTGTTATTTAAAACTGTGTTTGCGTTATTTACGCTGTCGTTAAAAATTACGGTTAACAGCTCGTCTTGAAGTTCGCTTTGAAGCGAGCGCAGGTTTTCGCTTGTAATAAACGCCCGCGCCGTTTCCATCTGCCCGGATAACATAACGTTATTTATGTTCTTGTCGAGAGGTAAAACTCTTTCGTTTATTTTTTGAACCACAGCCGTAACATGCGCTATGTCCTCCTCGGAAGCGCCAATATCTTCTAAGGTTTTTTGGTAGTCGTCCAAACTGGATAGTATGTAGGATAATTGCTCCTGTATAGCAGTGTAACGCGCCGCCATCTTTTCCTTATCCGGGTATTCCAAGTAATAATCCCGGTAAGAGAGTAGCAATTTGCCGGTAGTAACGTTTATATCCGCCAAAGTATCCAAATGGTCGATATAATTTTTTTGGATTGTTTGCGATTCACCTATAAGCGTAACCCTGCTTTGGATTCCGTTGTAAGCGATGAAAATAAGCGCAATCAAAACAACCCCGAACATTATGTATAACCTTATGCCAATTTTTGTTTTTCGAAGCAGCTTCATAATTATTCCTCCACCTTTTCTATAAGTACGTATGCTTCGGTTCCGTGCGCATTTACCTGCGCCTCAATATAAGCCGATGTTTCAAAACTTTCTTTGCTCCATAAATTTCGGCACGAATACCTCCCTGTAAGTTCGCACTCTAAAAGATTAACTTTAATTTTGGTTTTAGCCTCACCGGTATTAAACACGGCGATAAAATACCCGCCCGTTTTACGAACGGCAAACCATACTATTTCATCTCCCCTTCTGTAGAGCTGACGCGCGCAGAATGAATTTTTTGAAAGCTCCAATATATCTTCATTTGTTAAAAGCTCAAGCGTAAAATCGTCATTTTTGGTAAGTTCCGCGCCTATCATTAACGGCGAACGCAAAAAACACCATAGCGTCATCATGGTTTTTTGCTCGTCTTTTGTAAACTTTGTTCGGTTATCCGCGTTATAATCCTGCAGTATAGCGCCTACCGGCAGCATATCCGCATCCGGCCAATGCCCCGGCCCTGCGTATTTGCTCCAGTTATCCGCCCTTTGGAACATATCGAGCAAAAGCTCCCACTTATCCCAAAAGTCGTCCGTTATGCGCCACATGTTAACGTTTTGCATTAAATGCTGCGCGTGTTCAATTGGGGCCGGACCGGGCGAAATACTCAGCACAATTTCCCTGCCGGTATTATCTATAGCTTTTCTTATAAGCTCAATTTCGCCCTTGGCGTAGTGGTTTGCAATATCGTCCACCTTAACAAAATCCACGCCCCAAGCCGCGTACATATCAAAAATACTTTGGTAATACTGCATTGCGCCGTCCGCTTCGTGGTTTATTCCGTACATATCCGAATTCCACGGGCAAATTGAATTTGGTTTTGCTATTTGTTTCGCGGTTATTTTCGTTCCCAAAATTTCAGTATCCAAAAAAGCCGCTTGCCTTGGTATGCCGCGCATAATATGTATTCCGAATTTAAGCCCCAAGGAATGCACATATTCCGCAAGTTCCTTAAACCCCTTTCCGTTCGCGGCGCTTGGAAAACGGTTGGGCGCGGGTAGCAGCCTGCCGTATTCATCCATTTCAAGCTTCGCGAGGCTTCGGTATTCGTGGTTTACCGCCTGCGGCTCAGACCACTGAATATCCACCACAACATACTCGTACCCATACTTCTTCAAATTTTCGCTCATGTACTCAGCGTTTCTTCTAACCGTTTCTTCGTTTACGGACGCACCGTAACAGTCCCAACTGTTCCACCCCATCGGAGGCGTTTTGGCGGTCATTTAATTTCCTCCCCTTTTGTTTTTTTAAAACCTGTCGGTTATAAACAGGTTTTTCTTGATAAATAGCTTTTTAAAATTATCCTCATTTTTAAGGATTGTAAGGTTTCCGGCAAGCTGCGCGGTACACGCTGAGGCATACCCGCAAACAAGCTGAACAAGGGTTTGAACGGATATGTTCGCGTCCGGTTCTTTGGCGGATTCCCTCACACTTATTCTTTCGTTTTCCCACAATATTTCATAAGTTTTGTTGTTCCATTCAAGAAAAGAATCGCTTACGGATATAACTATATTGCCGCTGCCCATGGGAGCTTTCATAAGTTCAAGCGCTTTATGAACGTCTATTATTCTGTTCATGCCGCCGCAGTGGGTATTTATGTTAAGCTCGTACGGCTCGGCAACAACGGAGTGCAAATCCGCGTTTGGCGGAACTTCCCAAAACGCTTCCTTCATTTGCGCGTCGAAACGCCCCAATAAAGATAACATTCCTATAAAGCCCTCGCTGTCCGCCCACGCCAATTCGTTAATTTGCATTTTCATTTCGTAAGGCGCAATCATCTCTCCCGTAAAGGTTAAATAACTTTTGGCTTCGCCCCCGTCGTTATGCCAAAGGTAGGTGTACTTCCTTGTGGTGTAAGGGTCCTTCTCCATAAAATTCTTAAAGCCTTTTTCATCTCTCGCAACCGCAAGGTTAAAGCCGCTTATAAATTTTTTGTAAATATCCATATACGGTTTTAAATCCTCGCCTTTTTGGTAAAAGGTTAAATAGCCCTGCGGCTTTAAACTGCGTAAAAGCGAAAGCTCAAATGTTACGCAGCGCCTTTCAAAGCAGATTTCGTAGCCGAACTGCCTGTAATATTTATGCGAAAAAGGGTATAGGTATGAAAACACCTGCCCCTTTTCTTTCATCTCCTTCATGGCTTCCAGCATGATTTTTTTAACAGCTCCGCCGGTTCTGTATTCGGGAAGCGATGCAACGCCGCCCACGCCGCCCATCGGCACGGAATTTCCGTCGAACATAACGGATAGCTGGTTAATTACAACACGCGACGTCATAATATTATCGTCCGTAAACGCCGCCCAAATGTTTTCGTAGCCCTCGGTGTGCTCCATTGGGTTGTTAACCTGCTCGGTAAAATCCTCCGGGGTTGGGCCTCCAACGAATGCCACGGATTCAACCATTTTTGAAGCAACGTTCTCTTCGGGTTTGATTTTTCTGATTACCATACATTCCCTCCGGGTTTAATTTTTCTTAGTTTTCATGTGTTTTCTTTGTTTTGATGTGTTTGCAGCAAGCCTGAAATTTTTAAAAATTCTTCCGGCAGCAATGCTTTTATTGATGATTTGGTAAAGTCTTTTATATTTCGAGTTATAATATAATCAAGATTGGCATCTTTTGCGCACTGTATTTGCAAGCCATCTTCTAAATCTTGCAAATCATCGTTTTCTAATACCGAAACCATCATTAACTTTTCAATATTAATTATTTCAAAATAGTTACAAAGCATCAAAAGAATTTCCGTTCTCTCGGCAATGCTTTTCTCTTTGCGGAGAATATAAAATATATTTAGAATAGTGTGCGCCGCCAAATAACCTTGAAAAATGCCGCCAATACAAAGTTTGATGACATGCCTTGCGGGTTCGGCAAAAGGGCGGCGTATCAAAAGCCAATCTAAAATAATATTTGTGTCAATTAATAATGCCATACTTTTCATTAAAATACGCATCCTTTTCCTGCTGCAAATCAACATCACTGCTGATACTTCCCGTATACTTATCGAAAATACGAAGTGCTTCATCAACGGGCATTTTTTTAAAAACTTCATCATCTTTAAATAATACAATAACATTTGATTTTGCTGCCGGCGGTGTTTTACTCAGCTTCAGCATTCCGTTATCATAAACTCCCTGTATTGCCTGCACATCTTCACCTCCAAAACAAAAAAATCCAATTGCTCCGGCTTTACCTTAATACTCGCGCTATTCTGCCGCAACCGGCAGCATTATTGTTTTTTCAAATAAAAATTTTGAGCAAAACTGTAAGCCGGGTTCTGTCTTGAACGGTTATCTGTCTTGGCGTGCCGTTGCCGGTACGCTCACGCGGCGCTACCTTACCCGATGCGGGCAGCATCATAAGGTACGTTTGGCCTTGCTCCGGACGGGGTTTACAGAGCCTTCCCCGTTACCGGGGAAGCGGTGGTCTCTTACACCGCCTTTCCACCCTTACCAAAATAAATTTGGCGGTTTATTTCTGTTGCACTTTCCTTGGAGTTGCCTCCACCGGCCGTTAACCGGCGTCCTGCCCTATGGAGCCCGGACTTTCCTCATGTATTTCTACACGCAACCGTCCGTTTTACTCAAAATTTCCAAAACGTATTATAACATTTATATTACATTTATTCAACAGGAGTATTCGCCCGGGCAGCAGATATAATTGTAATGGTTACTATTCACACCCCCGCCGAAGAAGCTGTTTTAATTATTTTTGCAGCTTTGAATAGTAAGCTGACATTTTCATTTTCCGCAGATAGCAATTTGGATGTATACCGCCCAGAACTAAACGCTAATAATTGCCTGCACTTTTGCTCCAAATTCGGCAAGGGTTGTAGAGGCTTCGACGCAAATTATATCGCCCGGCAATGTGCCACCTGACGCTTCAGAACATTTTTGAGCGCACCAAAGTTATAATAAAAGGTCTATTTTTACAGTGCGCTCAAAAATATTATTTCGGTTCTGCCGTTGGCAGATATAAATCAAAGCCGCAAAATAAGCGCCCTTTAGCAAGTAACAAGTACCGCAAACACTGAACAATATAAATATTTAGCGCTGCTTCTATTTGAGCTCATGGAATAATTAGTGACATATATATGTCACTAATT